>DVHU01000075.1 GCA_018711815.1 Candidatus Egerieimonas intestinavium | reverse complement strand
AGAAGCTTTAGAAGGAGGAGGGCAAGCGGCATTGTACAAGGTTTCCCAAAGAAAAAGAATTGAAATCGAAGCGGAAAAAACAAAACAAGCATTAGTTCAACAGCTTGCGGAGAAACAAGATTGGGAATATGTAAACGCTCAACTTGAAGTCCTTGAAAAGAGGCAGACAATTTTGCAAAGAATGTTAAATGTCTTTCCGGGATACTATGGTAAATATATCCGTCTGCATTTTGCCCGGTATCTCAATGAGCCTGCCGTTAGCGATGAACAGCAAGAGGCCTTTGGAACGGTCGTTGAATTTTTGGATAATGTAAATTTTACACTTCCGCCAGATCTTCAACAATATCTTGATGAAATCACAAAAGATTTTGATGAAGCCTTTGTCGGGAAGGTATTTTCAAATATGGATGACGCAATTTCTGATACGGAAAAATACATAGCAGAGAACAAAGAAATTCTTGAACGGTATATGCAGTTAAAACAATCCGACGAATTTAAGGCTTCCCCGGCCTATAGACTGCAGGAACAGCTAAGGAAACTCAACAGTGAAAGCGGATATGATACTATTTTTATCCCAGCAATGAAAAAACTGAGTCGGTCATATGGTGAATACCACGACAAATTAGAAAAGGCAAACGAGATATTTTTAAGCAAATACCCAAAGGAGGCACGCTGACTTGCGGATACATTCTTTTCAAATGCGCGCGGAATACGGGAAACAGATATCCCTTTGATTTCATTATTCTCTCTGTACACCAGATTGAGGACCGGGAGTTCTGGAACCAGGACTTTCAGAGAGGCCGCAGCCGCCGGGAGTGCTATGAGCGTTACTGCGGGGAGATGCTGGAGTTGATGAGTCGGTATCACAATTACAGCGTGCTGGGCCATCTGGATCTGATCAGCCGCTATGATCAGCAGGGCGTTTATCCTTTCGAGAAAGTCAAGTTGATGGTACAGGAAATTTTAAGAAGGGTTATTGACGACGGCAAAGGAATTGAGGTTAATACCTCCAACCGCCGGTATAGGCTCAAGGACTTGCCCCCCGCCCGGGAAATCCTCAAGCTGTACCGGGAGATGGGCGGGAGAATTCTCACCATCGGCAGCGACAGTCACAAGAGGGAGCACCTGGGAGCCTGCATAGAGGAGAACCGCCGGGAGTTAAGACAGATGGGCTTTGAGACCTTCTGTACTTATCGGGGGATGGTTTCCCAGTTTCATGAATTGTAGATAAAATTCCGCTCTTTAGAGGGAAAAGTAATAGTAATTTATCCTGATTTTCTTATTGACAAAAAAGAAAAGTTATAGTATTTTAGATGAGTAACGTGCTGTGTGGGAACACAGGTAAGACCAGTTCATAATTTATTGGTTTATTTCCGCACGACGCGTTATTTTTCTCTCTTTGAGTTAGTTATAACTAACTTAAAAGGAGAATGAAAGGAGGAAATTTATGAAAGGACATACCATGACAGCTTTGCTGGCGGCAGCGCTTCTGGTTCTGTCAGCGTTCTCTCTATTTGTGGGCGTGATCGACGTCACTCCGGGGGAATTGCTGTCGGGCAATTTGGAGCAGCTGGAAATTTTTCTGATTTCCCGGTTCCCTCGTCTGCTGGCAATTCTTTGTACGGGAGTGGGAATGAGTGTGGCTGGCCTTATCATGCAGCAGCTGTGTATGAATAAGTTTGTGTCTCCCACTACGGGAGCCACTATTTCCTCAGCCCAGTTAGGAATTTTGCTGGCCCTGTTGTTCATGCCAAATTCCACTCTGTGGGGGCGGGCAATATTTTCTTTTGCTGCAGCTATCCTGGGAACCTGGATTTTTGTTTGGTTTATCCAGCGCATTCAGTTCAAGGATGTGGTGATGGTACCGCTGGTGGGAATCATGTTTGGAAATGTTATCGGCGGAATTACCAATTATCTGGCATATAAGTACGAGATGACCCAGGCGCTGTCCTCCTGGCTGGTGGGACATTTTTCTCTGGTGCTGCGGGGGCGCTATGAGATTGTCTACCTGGTGGTGCCTCTGGTTATCCTGGCGTTTATCTTTGCCAATCATTTTAATATCGTGGGGATGGGAAAGGATTTTTCCAGGAACCTGGGAGTCCACTATAATCTGGTGCTCTTTATGGGGCTTACGATTGCAGCTATGATAACGGCCTCCGTGGTGGTGGTAGTAGGCTCCATTTCCTACATAGGGCTTATTGTCCCTAACGTGGTGGCTATGTTTAAGGGGGATAAGATTCGAGGGACATTGGTGGATACCGCGCTCTTTGGAGCCATCTTTGTTCTGGTGTGCGACATGATTGGGCGGCTGGTGATTGCCCCCTATGAACTTCCCATTGAGCTGATTGTGGGAATTCTGGGAAGTATCCTCTTTATCGGACTCCTGCTGTACCGTCTGCAGCACGGGCGCAGGGCGGTACGGCTGGGGCTTGCCGGGGGCTGTCAGGAGAAGCTTGTGGAGAGGGGGGCTGATCAATGAACCGGAGAGCATATCGGGCAAATCTGTGTAAGCTGGCGGTCATGTTGGCCCTGGTACTGCTGGCAGCGGCGGCTTACATGTTGGTGGATGTGAATTTCGGAAATGCCAAGCTGTTTCAGTACGCTATGAAAATCCGCACGCCGAAGCTGATTGCCATGCTGGTTACCGCCTTTGCCATCGGCGGAGCGTCTATCGTATTTCAATCGGTTATCAACAACACCATCGTGACGCCCTGCCTGCTGGGGATGAACTCACTCTACACAATGATTCACACGGCGGTGGTTTTTGTGGCGGGTTCCGGCAGTATACTGGCGATAAACGCAAACGCGGCCTTTGCCGTGGATCTGATCCTGATGGGAGTAACGGCGACCTTTGTTTACAGCTATCTTTTTAAAAAGACCAACCACAACGTGCTGTATGTGCTGTTGGTGGGAACTGTGCTGAGTTCCTTCTTCGGCAGTATTCAGACTACGCTCACCAGGGTGATGGATCCCAACGAGTATGACAGTCTTCTGGCGACCCTGGTGGCCAGCTTCAGCAACATCAACTCTGAGATTATTATTTTCTCCGTGGTGATCCTGGCTGCCGTAATCTTTGCGCTGCGCCGGGAGCTGGCGCTGCTGGATGTCCTTACACTGGGGAAAGATCAGGCGGTCAATCTGGGAGTGGATTATGACCGCTGTATCCGGCGGCTGCTCCTGGGTGTGACGCTGGCCATCGCGGTGGCCACCGCCATGGTGGGGCCGATCTCCTTCCTGGGGTTGATTATCGCCAATCTGTCCCGGCAGCTTCTGCGAACCTACCGCCACAGCCTGCTGGTTTTGGGCTCTGCGTTTTTCGGGATGATTGTTTTGGTGGGCGGGCAGCTTATTGTGGAGCATGTGTACACCTACGCAGTCCCGGTGAGCGTGTTTATTACTGTGGGCGGAGGAATCTATTTCCTGTATCTGCTGCTGGCAAAGAGGAGGGTTTAGCATATGCGCGTAAAGGAACTGACCAAAAAATACGATGGAAAGACAGTGGTGGACTCCGTGAGTTTTGAGCTGCCCAAGGGAAAGGTAACTTCCCTGATCGGGCCCAACGGAGCCGGAAAATCCACGGTTATGGGAATTATTTCCCGTCTGATTGCCAGGGACGGAGGTCTCGTGGATTTTGAGGGAAATGATATTGGAAAATGGAAGAGCAAGGAGCTGTCCAAGAGACTGGCAATCCTCACCCAGAGCAATAATATCCAGATGAAGCTGACGGTGGGAGAGCTGGTGGCCTTTGGACGCTTTCCCTACTCCGGCGGGCGGCTGACCCGGGAGGACAGAGAGATCATTGACCGGGCTATTGATTATATGGAGCTGCGGAATTTTACGGACAGCTTTATCGACGAGCTTTCCGGAGGGCAGCGCCAGAGAGCCTACATAGCTATGGTAATCGCCCAGGATACGGAGTATATCCTGCTGGATGAGCCTACGAACAACCTGGATATTTACCATGCTACCAATATGATGAAAATCGTCCGTCGTCTCTGCGACGAGCTGGGGAAGACGGTGATTTTAGTGCTGCATGAGATCAATTACGCGGCATTTTACTCAGATTACATCTGCGCCTTTGTAGATGGCAAAATAGCCAAATTCGGCACAGTGGAGGAGGTGATGACGAAGGAAACGCTCTCAGAGATATACCGGGTAGATTTCGAGATCATGAAGATTTCGGGAAAGCCCCTGTCTATCTATTATTGATCCCTTAGTAACTGTCATTTTTATTTTAAGAAGAGGAGTAAAAAATGAAAAAGAAGAAATTTGTGACCCTGATGCTGGCAGCTGTAATGAGCCTGGGCCTGGTGGCCTGCGGAGGAGAGGCAAAGGATTCTGATGCGGCAGATGCAAAGGATTCCGGCGCGGAGGGGTCTGGAAACGCCAAGGAGGATGCGGAGAGCACTCCCGAGGCTGAGGGGACAACGCCGGAGACGGTGACCATAAAGAGCCTGAACGGCAATAAGGAGGAGGTAGACCTGGAGGTGCCCTATGACGCGCAGAGAATTGCCGTTATGGACATGGCGTCTCTGGATATCCTGGACAGCCTGGGACTGGGAGACCGGGTAGTGGGGTCTTCTAGCACTTCGCTGGATTATCTTCAGGATTATGTGACAAATGGGGAGATCGCTAATCTGGGAACCATCAAAGAGGCGGATATGGAGGCAGTCATGGCTTGCGAGCCGGAAGTGATTTTCATCGGCGGCCGTCTTTCCAGCTCTTATGATGCCCTGACGGAGATCGCTCCCGTAGTATTTCTGTCCACAGACAACGAGATTGGAGTGGTAGAGAGTGTGCGCAAGAACGCGAATACCATCGCTTCTATGTTTGGGGAGGAGGAGAAGGTGGAGGGCCTGATGGCCGATTTTGATTCCCGGATTTCTGCCCTGGCAGAGTTTGCCGAGGGAAAGAATGCTATCGTAGGGATGTGCACCAGCGGCGGCTTTAATGTGCTGGGGAACGATGGCCGCTGCTCTCTGATCGGCATTGAAGTTGGATTTGAGAATGTCGGCGTGGATTCCAATATAGACACCTCCACTCATGGAAATGAGGCATCCTTTGAGTTTGTGGTGGAGAAGAATCCGGATTATATTTTTGTTATGGATCGGGATGCAGCCATCGGCACCGACGGCGCGCAGTTAGCGAAGGACATCGTGGAGAATGAGCTGGTGATGGGAACTGACGCGTACAAGAATGGGCGGATCGTATATCTGGAGCATCCTGCTGTGTGGTATACAGCAGAGGGCGGAATCAACGCACTGGATATCATGCTCTCCGATTTGGAAGGAGCACTGCTGTCTTAATCTGCGGTAAGTAATAAAAATGGAAAGAGCGAAGGCTGCTGCAATTAGCCAATAATGCGGCAGCCTTCGCCAGTTTCCCTCAACAAAACAGGTGATTATCGGTTGACAGAAAAACGTTTTTCTGCTAACTTAAACTATAGAGCAAAGCGTGTAAAAGAAAGAGCGAAAAGAGGGATTCCCCATGGTGACGATTCAGGAAGTGGCAGAGCGGGCGGGGGTTTCGATCTCCACCGTTTCTAATGTGTTGAATAAGAAAAAATTTGTCAGCCCAGAGCTTCAGGAGCGAGTCTACCGGGCGGTGGAGGAGCTGGATTACGTGGCGGACAGCGTGGCCAGAAATATGAAGCGCGGCTACACCAAGAATATAGGGGTGATCACCTCCGACATGTGCGGGCTTTTCTACCCCTACGTGGTGCAGGGAATTTACCAGGTGCTCAGTCAGGAGGGTTACCATCTGACCATATGCGACGCCCACGTGGAGCCCGGGGAGAAGAGTCTGGTGAAGGAGAGGGAGGCTTTCCGCAGCCTTTTTTCCAACCGGGTGGACGGAGTGATCTTTGTATCCAGCGTTTCCTCCCGGGAGGAGGCCGCCTACCTGGAGGAGATTAAGCGGGAGGCCGGGCGCCTGAAAAAGACGCCCCTGGTGAGCCTGGAGCGGGACTTCTCCGCCTTTGGCATTGATTCGGTCTACTATGACAACCGGAAGACCGCGGGACTGGCGGTGGAGCATCTGATCAGCCGGGGATGCCGCAGGATTGCCCATATCGCGGGGCCCCGGCAGGAACAGATTCCTGAGGAGAGAAAGGAAGGCTACCTGGAAACGCTGGACAAATCGGGTCTTGGCAGCGGGTACATTGTCTATGGCGACTACAGCCACCAGAGCGGCTATCAGGCTATGCTGGAGCTGCTGTCCGCCCAGGAGAGACCGGACGGTGTGTACTGCGCCAACGACCAGATGGCTGTGGGAGCCCTGAAGGCCTTAAAGGAGCGGGGAATTGCCGTTCCGGAGGAAATCAAGGTGGTGGGCTCCGACGATGTTTTTGTGGCCAGTGTGGTGGAGCCGGGGATTTCTACCGTTCATATTAAAAAGACGAGTATGGGCCAGCGGGCGGCGGAGCTTCTGCTGCAGCGCATCCGGGAGGGAGAGCAGGACAACCTGCCGCCAGCGGCGGAGGAGATGGAAATCCGTCTGGTAGTCAGGAAGTCCACCGATGCCCAGGCCCGGGACGACTGGTCCGTGCAGGACTGGTAGCAGGAGACAGGCAAAAGGAGGATGACCAAAAGGAGGTAGCAAAAAATTGAAGGAGAGGGAATTGATCGGGGGAGAGAAACTGGAAGAGAAGGAACTGATCAAAAAAGCAGATCAGCAGCTGGAGGAGCGGCTTTTGAAGGCCGCAGAGACCGGCAAACTGGTGGTGAAGAACGCTACCCGGGATCAGGGGGTGATCCGGGATACCTTTGTCCGGGGAGAAGGGATTTTCCGGCTCTTTCCTGCCTTCGTGCCCAGGAGGTTTGGCAAGGCAGGACACCGGCTGAAGCTTCACCCGGACGACTATTTTGCCTTTGGCATGGCCAGAGGTTCCATCACTGAGCGATGGTTTTCCTCCACCATAGCGGCCCAGAACGGGGAGCTGGCCAAGGCGGACGAGGGCATGAGCTACGTATGTACAGACTACGACAGCGACCAGAAGTTTTCCCTGCGGGAGGCGGTGAAGGTTCTGGGGGCAGAGCTGGTGGGGGAGGAGCTCATGGAGCAGTATGGGGGCTGGCCCATGTATTCCAAATTTTTTGACAATGAAAATCCCCTGTTTCACCACCTGCACCTGACCTTCCAGGCGGCGGCCCGGGTGGGAAAGCTGGGGAAGCCGGAGTGCTATTACTTCCCCAAGCAGCTGAACAACTATTTCGGGGAGGCTAACTACACCTACTTTGGCTTTGACCCGGATGCCAAGCCCCAGGAGGTGAAGGAGCGCCTGCGGCAGTTTGCCTGGGACGACACCAGGATCACCGAGCTGTCCCGGGCCTACCGGGTGGAGCTGGGAACCGGCTGGTATACCCCTGCGGGGGTAATTCACGCCCCGGCCTCGGTGCTCACCTATGAGCCCCAGTGGAATTCTGACGTGAATTCTGTTTACGAAAACATTGTGTCCGGCGAGGTTTATCCGCCGGAGATGCTGGATGAGGAATGTCCCCCGGACAAACGGGGAGATATTGACTATATTTTCAGTCTGCTGGACTGGGAGAAAAACGTGGATCCCCACTACCGGAAGCACTACTTCCGTCCTCCGGTGGCGGAGAGGGAGACCGGCCAGTATCAGCAGAAGTGGATTACCTACGGCAATCCTTACGTTGCAGCCAAGGAGCTGACCGTGTATCCGGGAGAGCGGGTCACCGTTTCCGACGGCGCCGCCTACGGCTGCGTGATCATCCAGGGACACGGAAAATTCGGCCCCTTCGACGGGGAGGCACCCACCCTGCTGCGCTTCGGACAGCAGAGCAGCGACGAATTTTTTGTCTCTGAGCAGGCTTCCCGGGCGGGCGTGACCATCGTCAACGAGAGCCGGGTGGAGCCCATGGTGATCTTAAAGCATTTTGGACCAAATTGTCCGGGAGTTCCGGGAAAGGAGAAGAGATAAATGAAATACTTAATGGGAATTGACAATGGGGGGACTTTTTCAAAGGCGGCCATCTTTGACCAGGAGGGCCGGCAGATTTCCGTGGCCAGCGTGCCCACGGTGACCATCACCCCCAAGCCGGGTTACACAGAGAGGGATATGGATGAGCTCTGGGAGGTGAACGCGGCGGCAGTCCGGGAGGCTCTGGAGAAGAGCGGCATTGACCCCAAGGACGTGGCGGGCGTGTCCTTCTCCGGCCATGGCAAGGGTCTCTACCTGGTGGATGAAAAGGGGCAGCCCGCCTACAACGGCATCCTCTCCACCGACGCCAGAGCCTGGGAGTATGTGGAGAAGTGGGAGCAGGACGGTACCAAGGAGAAGATCTATGACAAGACCTTCCAGACGATTCTGGCCTGCCAGCCGGTGAGCCTTCTGGCCTGGCTGCGGGATCACAAGCCGGAGGTGCTTGCGCGCACCCGCTATATCTTTGCGGTAAAGGATTATATCCGTTTTAAGCTCACCGGGGAGGCCTACGGGGAGTATACGGACTTCTCCGGTGGCAACCTGGTAAATCTCACCACCGGCCAGTATGACCGGGAGCTTTTATCCTGCTTCGGCCTGGAGGAGGTCTACGACAAGCTTCCGCCCCTGCGCCATTCGGCGGATCTCTGCGGTCGGGTGACGGCGGAGGCTGCGGCTAAGACCGGCCTGGCTGAGGGCACCCCGGTGGCGGCGGGCATGTTTGACGTGAATGCCTGCGGTATCGCCTCCGGCCTCTCCGATGAGGAGCAGATGTGTATGGTGGCAGGCACCTGGAGCATTAATGAATTTATCCGCAAGAGCCCGGTGACCAACCGCACCGTGGATTTGAATTCCATGTTCTGTATCCCCGGGTACTACCTGGTGGAGGAGAGCAGCCCCACCTCCGCGGGAAATATGGAGTGGTTTATCCGCAACCTGATGAGCTACGAGAAGGCGGAGGCCAAGGCGAAAGGCGGTTCCGTGTACGACATCACCAACCAGTGGGTGGAGTCCATCGAGCCCCAGGACAACAATGTGATTTTCCTGCCCTTCTTAAACGGCTCCAACGAGGACGCCCTGGCCAAGGGAACCTTCGTGGGCCTCACCGCCTACCACGGAAAACAGCACATGCTGCGGGCGGTCTATGAAGGAATCGTATTCTCCCATCTGACCCACGTGAATAAGCTGCTGCAGAACCGGGAGCGTCCCAAGAGCATCCGCCTCTCCGGCGGCGCCGCCAATTCCCCGGTGTGGGTTCAGATTTTTGCCGACGCCCTTCAGATTCCTGTGGATGTCATCGAGGATAAGGAGCTGGGAGCCCAGGGAGCAGCCATGGCGGCAGGTATCGCCGCAGGCCTTTATAAGGATTATCCCGAGGCCATCGGGAAAACCGTGCATATCACCAGCACCACCTATCCCCGGCCGGAGTACAAGGAGATTTACGAGCAGAAATACGCCGCTTACCGGGCGGTGGTCAAGGGACTGTCCGGGGCCTGGGAGTATTTTAAGAATTAAAAGTGGGGAAAATAATTGCCGCAGCAGCCGATATCTGTGATATACTGAGGATAAGTAAGGCGATGCTTGCCTTGGCAGGAGGATTGCTAATATGGATCAGATTAAAAATGAAAAGCTTCGGAAGATTTTGCAGGAAATAGCGGAGCTCCTTCGTCAAGTATATGGAAATCGGCTAAAGTCTGTAATTTTATATGGATCTGTTGCCAGAGGAACCTCAGCTGAAGATTCCGACGTGGACATTATGATTTTGGTAGATGGCACAGATAAGGAATTACGGGAGTATGCCGAGAAACTCAGTGATGTGTCTACAGATGTGTCTTTGAAGTACCTGATGGTATTTTCTATCATTGACGTAAAGTATCAGGAGTATTTGGACTGGAGGACGGTCTCTCCTTTTTACAAAAATGTGGATAAGGAGGGGGTTGTGGTCTATGCAGCTTGATCTTGCTACCCTGTGTAAATATAGGCTTGAGCGAGCGAAGGAAGATTTGCGGGCAGCTAGGGTGAATCATGATTCAGGTTTATTTAAGGCATCTATTAATCGGTCCTATTATGCCATTTTTCATGGAATTCGGGCAATAAATATTCTGGACGGTTTTGATGCGTCGAAGCATAGTTCTGTGATTGCCCATTTTAACCAATATTTTGTGCACACGGGAAAATTTGAACGTGGGATTTATAAAATTATTGATGGGGCATACCGGATCCGGGAAAAATGTGATTATTCGGATTTTTTCCTGGCTTCTAAAGAAGATTCGGCGGAGCAGCTGGCACATGCGGAGACATTTTTGCAGACGGTTGAGGCATATATTTTGGAGAATCAGAAGGACTAAAAATATCTGGGGGCTATCGCTTAAGGCGGCAGCCCCTTTCCTTTGGGAGACTGGGATCCAGGCACCCAAAAACCGGGGGAATGAAATCAAAATTTAACAGAAATTATGAACAAAAACAGTGGTACGGATATCATAATAAGGGTATAATGAAAGACAGCAGATTTGATAACGAAGGAGTAACGAGGCAAGATGGAGGAGCGGGTACCCAAGTATTATCTTTTGAAAAAGGATTTGGCGGAAAAAATCGAGAATGAGGAATTCCCCTCGGATTCGCCTATTCCCAGTGAGCGGGAGCTGATGGAGGCATACCAGGTGAGCCGGATCACCGTGAGAAAGGCCATCGACGAGCTGGTGAATGAGGGATATTTATATAAAATACAGGGAAAAGGAACCTATGTAAAAAGCGACGATAAGAGCAGCGATCTCTTTGCCATCACCAGCTGCACCGAAGATGTGCTGCGGCTGGGCATGAAGCCCAGCAAGAGGGTGATGGTGGCGGAGATGGTAGTGGCCAATGCTAAGCGGGCCAAGGCCCTGGAAATCACCCAGGATGACCGGGTATTCATGCTGGGGAGAATACTATTTGCGGACCAGGAACCCTTAAACTACACCATCGCCTACCTGCCGGAGAAGCTCTTTCCTGGGTTGGAGCGCCACTCCTTTGACCGGGAGTCTCTCTACCAGGTACTGCAGGAGGAGTACGGGGTGAAGCTCACCAAGGCCAGAAGAACCATTGAGGCGATTTTGGCCCGGGATGAGGTGGCGGAGTATCTGGAGCTGGAGGAGGGATCGCCGATTATCCTTTTCCGGTGCGTCACCTACGGCATGGTCAACGGAAAAGAAGTACCGGTGGAAAACTTCAAGTGCTACTACCGGACAGACAAATTTAAATTTTACATCGATCAGGTGCGGTGAGTCTGCACCTGAATTAGGAAATAGAAGAATAGGGGATGTCCTAAAAGTAGATATGTCCCGCATATTTATGCATGTTGTGCGAATTGCCGAGCACAGCTTCGAGACTACAGGCTCGAAGTGAGCGCAGGCTGAGTACAAATGCATAATATGCGGGATCTTTGTGTAACTTCCATAAATTACGACATTAAAATTTGGCGAAAGTTCTGAAATTGTAAATTTACACCAGAAAAGGCGGGTATACAGGGGAGAAATTATGCAAAATCACTTGACATTCCTGGAAAATAAGGTATGATGTAACTATCAACTGGTTATGACGACATAATAACATATCGACATAATGAGAAAGGCGGAAAGATGGAAGAGAGGGTTCCCAAGTATTATGCGCTGAAGCGGAAAGTGATCAGGAAAATCGAGATGGGCGAATATCCCGAGGACACGCCTATCCTGAGCGAGCGTGAGCTGATGGAGCTTTATCAGGTCAGCAGGATCACCGTCCGAAGAGCCATTGATGAGCTGGTAAATGAGGGATATCTCTACAAGGTCCAGGGAAAGGGTACCTATATCAAGGGAGATACCTCCGGTCAGGATTTGTTTTCCATTGCCAGCTGCACGGAGGATGTGCTGCGTTTGGGGAAGACGCCCAGCCGCAGAGTTCTTCAGGCAGACAGTATGACGGCGGACAGGAAGCGGGCGCGTCTGCTGCAGATTACCAGGGACGACACCGTTTTCTGTCTGGGCAGGGTTACCTGCGCGGACGGGGAGCCTCTCAACTATACCAGAACCTACCTGCCGGAGAAGCTGTTTCCGGGGCTGGGAGCCCACGATTTCGCGGAGGAATCCCTGTACCGGCTGCTGGAAAAGGAGTATCAGGTGAAGCTCACCAGGGCCAGGAGAACCATCGAGGCGATTCTGGCCAAGGACGAGATCTCCGAGTACCTGGAGGTGGAGGAGGGAATTCCGCTGATCCTGTTCGGCTGTGTGACCTGGGGGATTGTCAATGGGAAGGAGCTTCCCATTGAAACCTTCAAAAGCTACTACCGGACAGATCGGTACAAGTTCTGCATTAACCAGGTGAAGTAGGCGCCAAAAGGCGCAGAACAAAACGGGAGAGCGGCGCAGAGGCCCGGGAGGCAGAGCTGGGCGCTGTCCCCAAAGAAGGCAGTCTTCGACGCTGCCAAAAAGAAAAGGAGGAAAAAGGAATGAAGAAAAAATGGGTGAAAGCATTGGGCGTGATTCTGGCAGGAGTTATGGCAATGGGAAGTCTGACTGCCTGCGGCGGCGGAGACGATAAGGAAGCCAGTGGAGATTCCGCCAAGAGCGAGGTGAAGATCGCCATTATCTGCGATTCCGCAGGACAGAATGACAACGGCTACAATCAGTCCGCGGTAAACGGAGCCAAGAAGGCTGCCGAGGAGCTGGGCGTAGAGTACAAGGTGGTTGAGCCCACCAACGGCGTTCCCCAGGCTCTGGAGTCCCTGGCGGAGGACGGATACAATGTAATTTTCAACCTGGAATACGACTTCGAGGCCCTGATTCAGGGAACCGGCGGGGCCCAGCCCATCGCTGAGATGTATCCGGACATCACCTTTGTCTGCGTCAACGACAACCCCAACAAGGATGAGAACGGGGAAGTGCTCCACGACAACGTGATCAGCGCCCTCTTCGATGTTCACCAGGCCTCCTACGTGGCGGGAGCCCTGAGCGTGCTGGTAAATGAAAATGCCGAGACGCTGTTCGGCACAGAGAATTATAATTTTACCCCCGCGGACAACGGCGGACGGGCCCTGGGCTTCGTGGGAGGAACCAACTCCAACGGAATTACCGTATTCTCCTACGGCTTCATTGAGGGAGCTAACCACGTGGCTGAGGAGCTGGGCGTGAATTATGACTACTACGCCAAGTACGACGCCGGATTTGCAGATTCCGCCACCGGAAGCACCGTGGCAGGAACCTATTACAACCAGGGAGCAAACGTTATCTTCTCCGTGGCCGGTTCTGTGGGCGACGGCGTCGCTGCCAAGGCCAAGGAAGAGGGCAAGCTGATGATCCACGTGGACGCCAACAAGGACGCTCAGCAGTCCGGCTCCATCCTCACCAGCGTGCTGAAGAACACTGAGGTTCCGGTATACGAGATCACCAAGGCGGCTGTGGAAGGAACCATCGATGAGATGGACCGGGTACAGAACTACACCCTGGCCTCCGGCGCTACCTCCATCACGGATATGGCTGAGATCAGCAAATACATCCAGGAGGGCGGTCAGGAGAAATGGGAGGAGATCAAGGCCTACCTGGCAGACCTGGAGTCTCAGATCGGCGATGGAACCATCACCGTAACCAACGCTCAGAACGGCGAGGAGTTCGACGCCTCCGCCTGCGGAAACATTACCATTAAATAAGCTGCGGCGTACTTGAAAAAGGGGCAAAAGCGATGAGTAGTATGATACAAACCATTGATTTGACAAAAAAGTTCGGGGATTTCACCGCCAACGACCGTATCAACCTGGACGTGCAGGAGAAGGAAATCAAGTGTATCGTAGGGGAGAACGGTGCGGGGAAATCCACCCTGATGAATATGCTCTACGGCCTCTTGCAGCCCACCAGCGGTAAGATTTTGATCCGCGGAAAAGAAGTGGCCATGCACAGTCCCATAGACGCCATCGCCAACGGCATCGGTATGGTGCACCAGCATTTTAAGCTGGTGCCCAGCCTGACCGTCTATGAGAATATTTTGCTGGGCACGGAGATACGGGTGAAAAAGGGCGGATTTTCCACTCCCATCGTAAATCAGAAGGAAGAAATCCGGAGAGTGGAGGAGCTGATCCGGGAAAATCATTTTGAACTGGATCCCATGGACAAGATCGAGGACATTTCCGTGGGCGGACGGCAGCGGGTGGAGATCCTGAAGATGCTGTACCGGAACGTGGATATTCTGATTCTGGACGAGCCCACCGCTGTGCTGACTCCCCAGGAAGTGGACGAACTGATGGTGACCTTAAAGGGATTGAAGGAACAGGGAAAGACCATCATCGTCATCACCCACAAGCTGCGGGAGGTGATGGAGCTGGCAGACAGCATCACCGTCATCAAGCAGGGGAAGGTCATCGGAAATGTGTTAAAGAAGGATACCAGCGAGAAGGAGCTGGCCCAGATGATGGTGGGCCGGGACGTGATGCTGACCGTGGACAACAAGCGGGATAAGCCGGTGAGCCGGGAGGTGGTCTTCGGCGTCTCCCACTTGAGCACAGTCAACGACTACGGCAAGGAAGTGGTATCCGACGTATCCTTCCAGGTACATAAGGGAGAGATCCTGGGGGTGGCCGGAGTGGAGGGCAACGGGCAGTCGGAGCTGGTGAAGCTGATGACGGGCCTGATGGAATCCACCAAGGGAACCATGGAGCTGGAGGGAAAGGACGTGACCAACTGGTGGCCCGCCAGGCTGCGTAAGGCCGGTATGGGAATCGTGCCGGAGGATCGGTACGCCCAGGGCCTGTGCCGGGATATGAGCATTGCGGACAACTGCATTGCCGGCTATCACGGGGAGAAGGATATCGTAAGCCACGGCCTGTATAACCAGAAGAAAATCCGGGAAAAGCGGGATCGGTTTGTAAAAGAATTTGACATCCGCATCGGTGATATCGACGGAAATATCTCCAGCCTCTCCGGCGGAAACGCCCAGAAGGTGATTATCGCCCGGGAGCTGTCGGCAGATCCCCAGGTGCTCATTGCCTGTCAGCCCACCAGAGGTGTGGATATCGGCTCCATCGAATTCATTCACCGGCAGATCCTGAAATTCCGGGATCAGGGCAAGGCGGTAGTGCTGGTATCCAGCGAGCTTTCGGAGATATTAAGCCTCTCCGACCGGGTTATTGTTATGTATAAGGGTCAGATTTCCGGAGAAATCTGCCCCAAGGAAGTGTCAACGGCGGCCATCGGACTTTTGATGGCTGGAATTTCCGGCAGGGAGGAGGAGAACTCATGAAACGAGATGGAAAGCTGACAAAAGCCATATTAAACTCCGTTCTCCCGGTGATTTTAGCCTTTGTGCTGGGAGGAATCATTATTCTGGCCCTGGGGGAGAATCCCCTGGAGACCTACGGAATTCTCATCAGAAAGTCGCTGTTTACCTCCAAAGGATTTATGAACACCCTGCACTACGCCTCGCCGCTGATTCTCACGGGACTGGCCATCGCCATCACCTTCAAGGCTAACATCTACAATATGGGCGTGGAGGGCCAGATGGTGCTGGGCGGATTTTTCGCAGGGATTGTGGGAGCCTACCTGCCGGAGATGAACTCTATCCTTCACAAGGTTATCTGCTTCGGCGTGGCCATTGCCTGCGGAATGATCTTCGCTCTGATTCCCGCCCTGCTGAAGGTAAAATGCCGGGTTAATGAGATGGTAGTGACCCTGATGCTGAACTACGCCATGGCCAAGACTCTGGAGTACCTGACCACGGGTGTGTTCCGGGATCTGAGCGCCGGCTACGTGGCCACGCCCACCATCAAGGAGAGCGCCATGTTCACCCGCGTGGGCACCTCACGGATCACCATGTTTACCGTGCTGGTACTGATCATTCTGGTAATCATGTACTTTGTAATGAAAAAATCCAAATTGGGCTATGAGATCACAGCCATCGGAAAGAATCCGGAATTTGCCGAGGCAGCGGGCATGAACGTGGGCAAAAAGATTATCATCATGATGCTGATCAGCGGCGCTCTCTCGGGAATTGCCGGCGCCGGCTGGATGACCAGCGAGCAGTTTAAGTACACCTTGAGCTTCTCCGCGGATCCGGGTCTTGGATGGGACGGTATGCTGATCGCCCTGCTGGGCGGCCACTCCCCGGTGGGCGTGCTGATCGCGGCCATCTTCTACGCGGTGCTGAAGACGGGGAGCGACAACATCAACATGTACACCAGCGTGCCCAAGGAGATTGTCGCCATCATTCAGGGTATGATCATCCTGTTCCTGGCGGTGAAATTCATCAGCGACAACACGAAGCTTTTTGAACGGTTTAAGAAGGCGAAGAAGGAGGCGGCATAATGGAATTATTGGGAAATATCTTATATGATACCGTTTACCACAGCGCGCCGATTATCCTCTGCGCCGTGGGCGGCATGTTCGCCTACAAGGCCAATGTGCTGAATATTGCCCTGGAGGGCATGATGTTAAACGGAGCCTTCGTCTCCGTGCTGACCGCCTACCTGACTAACAATATCTGGCTGGCGGTGCTGGCAGCCCTGGTCACCACCCTTCTGTGGGGCCTGGTCTTTTCCTTCCTGGGAATCACCTGCAAGGGAAATGTAATCGTCATCGGTCTGGGCATCAACCTGATCGTGCCGGCCATCGCTAAATTTATCCTAAAAATGATGGAGATGGCCAATATCAACTTGAGCGAGATGAATGTGGCCTCCTTCAAGATCAATATTCCTCTGATCCAGGATATTCCCCTGGTGGGACAGATCTTAAGCGGCCATCCGCCCACCACCTACCTGGCATTTGTGGCTATCGTTTTCTTCGCGGTGCTCATGTACAAGACCCGCTTTGGCATCTATGTGCGGGTAGTGGGTGAGAACGAGGATTCCGCCATCAGCCTGGGAATCAAGACCAACCGCTATAAATACGCGGCGGTGCTCATCGGTGCCCTCTGCTGCGCTCTGGCAGGAATCGACTTGTCCCTGGAGCGTCTGGCCATGTTCACCAACGACATGACCGCAGGCCGCGGCTTTATCGCCATCGCCGCTATCTACTGCGGTCAGGGGCGGCCGGTGCCCTCGGCTCTGTACGCCATCCTCTTTGGGGTGGCCCGGTCTCTGGCGGTGAACTTAAGTGTTTACGCGGGACCTGCGGCGGGACTTTTCGATACGATCCCCTACATCATCATGGTGACGGTGCTGGCGGTGGTATCTTATGTAAAATTCCGCGGCGTGAAGGTGAGAGGCTTCAAGCTGGATCAATAGGAGGAGAGTATGGCAAAGACAGCATTGATTATTGTAGATATGGTGCGGGATTTCACGGATCCCGAGGGATTAGTATTCTACCCCCAGAACCGGGAAATCCTCCCCCAGATCCGGCAGGTGCTGGATAAGTGCCGCCAGAAGGAGACCCTGGTGGTTTTCCTGCAGCACTGCAACCGCAGGGGCAAGAAGGATCGGAAGGCGGCGGCCATGCGGCCCAACTGCCTGGAGGGCACCTGGGGCATTGAGATTGACCCCATGCTTCCGGTGGATCAGGAGAAGGATTATGTCATAAGAAAGCGCAGATACAGCGGCTTTTTCGGCACGGATCTGGATCTGGTGCTCCGGGAAAATCAGGTGGAAAATGTAATCATCGTGGGAACCAAGACCAACTGCTGCATCCGGGCCACGGTGACGGACGCCTTCTATCTGGACTACGAGCCCTACGTGGTTCGGGAGTGTGTGGCCACCAACTCAGAGGTGGTCAATGAAGTGCACCTGACGGATATTGATAAATATCTGGGTCACGTGGTGGACAAAAAAACGCTGTTTGAAATGCTGGACGCAGGGCAGCTGTAAAGGAGGATGGCATGAAACCCATAGATGTTTTGACCAGCGGTTATGTGAGCATGGACCGCATTATTAAGATCGCCTCCCCGGCCCGGGTGGGCTTCACCTCCCTGGTGACCAATAAGTCCAACGCCCGGATTTTCTACGGGGGCTGTTCGGTGAATATTTCCGCAGCCCTGTCTAAGCTGGGGCTTACCTCCCTGCCGGTTCTCCGGGTGGGAGGAGACTGGGAGGAGAACGGTTTTCGGGCTTTCCTGGAGGAGGGCGGCGTATCCCTGGAAGGGATTACCGTGCTGCCGGAGGAAGCCACCTCCGTGTGCTACCTGCTGCAGGACAACAACAATGACCACATCACTGTTTTTTACCCGGGAGCCATGGATGGAAAGTACGCCTCCCCCATGAAGGAGGAGCTCTTTGCCGATACCCGTCTGGGAGTGATTACGGTGGCTCCCCGGGAGGATAACCGGGAATTTTTCCAGAAGTGCAGGGAACACAAGGTTCCGGTGGTCTTCGGCATGAAGGACGATTTTGATGCCTTCCCGGAGGATTTCCTCAGGGAGCTGCTCACCGGCAGCAGGATTATTTTCACCAACGAGGTGGAGCGGGAGATCATCGAGAAGCTCTACGGCTTTTCTGAGATCACAGAGCTCTTCTCCCTGGGGGAGGCGGAGGTGATTGTCACCACCCTGGGCAAGGACGGAAGTATCTGCTATGTCCGGGAGGGCGATAGGATCCGGCAGGAGCGCATCGGCATCTGTCCGGTGGAGCAGGTGGTGGACGCCACAGGCTCCGGGGACGCCTATATGTCGGGCTTCCTCTACGGATACCTGAAGGGCTATGAGCCCGCCGACTGCTGCCGTCTGGGAGGAGCCCTTTCCTCCTTTGTGATTCAGGCGGAGGGCTGCTGTACCAACCTTCCCACGGAGGAGGAACTGCTGGAGAAGTTTAAGACTTGTTAGGAGGTTTGACATGACGACATTATATATGGGAGCGGACCGGGATACCGTGGCGAAATACGTGCTTTTTTCCGGGGATCCCTGGCGCGTTGAGGTAGTAAAGAAATATCTGGAGGAGCCAAAAAAGGTGGCTTTCCTGCGGGAGTTTAACACTTACACGGGAACCTACAAGGGCGTGGAGGTGACCGTCACCTCCACGGGAATCGGGGCCCCCTCCGCGGCCATCGCCATGGAGGAGATGTACGAGGCCGGCATGGAGGTGGCGGTGCGCATGGGCACGGTGATGTCCATGCAGGACGACATGCTGGGGCATTTCATGATCCCCATAGGCGCCATGCGCCGGGAGGGAACCAGCCAGACCTATGTGGATCTCAGCTACCCGGCGGTGGCGGATGTGGAGCTGGTAAATACCATGAATGAGACAGTGACCGCCATGGGGAAACGCTATTTAAACGGCTTAAACTGCACCATGGACGGATTTTACAGCAGAATGCATGATTCCCGCTTCTCCCTGGAGTGGGGACGGGACATGGGCGAGACCTTCCAGGAGCTGAAAAAGCTGGGAGTCACCGGCATTGATATGGAGTCCTCCTGTATGCTGACCCTGGGACGGCTCATGGGCGTGAAAACGTGTATTCTCACCGTGGTGACGGTACTGGAAAATCTCAAGGAGACCCTCAAAGGCCAGGAGAGGACAGACGCGGAAGACCTGCTCTGCCGCACGGCCCTGGAGGGAATCTATAACTATCACAGGAAGCAGCAGAAGTAAGGAGGTTTTGCTATGAGCAAGGAATTATTTACTCTGGGCTCGCAGACAGTGATCGGCATGGTACATTGCCTGCCCCTGCCCACCACGGCGGGCTTTGACGGGGATTATCAGAAGATCCTGGATCACGCGGTGCAGGACGCCAAGACCCTGGAGCGGGCCGGAGTGGACGCGGTGATTGTGGAAAATATGGGGGATACGCCTTTTTCCGCCAAGCTGAATAAGGCGCAGCTGGCGGCTCTGACGGCGGCCACCGTTCAGGTGAAAAACGCGGTGAACATTCCCGTGGGTGTGGACGCGGCCTTCAACGACTGCGAGGCAAATCTGGCCATCGCCGCCATTGCCGGAGCCTCCTTTGTGCGGGTGCCTGTCTTTGTGGACACGGTGGTATTCACCGACGGTATCATCAATCCCTGCGCCAAGCAGTGTATGGAATACCGCAAGGCCCTGGGCCGGGAGGATATTAAGATTCTGGCGGATGTGCAGGTGAAGCACGCGCACATGCTGCTGCCCTACCTGACCATCGAGCAGTCAGCCCGGGAGGCGGCGGACAGCGGCGCCGACGGAATCATCGTCACCGGCACCCAGATTGGGGAGGAGACGCCCATTGATCTGATTCAGCGGGTGAAGAAGGTGGTGAAGCTTCCGGTCTATGCGGGAAGCGGCGTAAAGGCCGGCAACATCAAATCCCAGCTGCAGATCGCCGATGGAGCCATCATCGGCTCCAGCTTAAAGGAGGGCGGTATCCTCACCAACCCCATCTCCTACGAGCTGGTAAAGCAGGTGCTGGATGGGCTGCGTAATTAAAGTTGAGGAATTTGCCAGAGACTGAAGCCCTTCGGGAATACCGACTCTCCGGAGCGCAGAATCCTCTGGCGCAGTCTCGGCAAGGCGATGTAGAAGCAAGCGGAACTGCCCAAGCGACAGGCATATTTCCGTGCAAACGAATTTGCCGAGCACAGCTTCGAGACTACAGGCTCGAAGTGAGCGCAGGCTGAGTGCGCAGGGAAATATGCCGTAAGCTTGGAAAGTACAGCATTGCCTGCGCGGCAGATAGTCAGGACTGCGCCAGAGGATGCTGAGGCTTAAGGGAGTACGGCATCCCGAAAGGCTGAATGATAGGAAAAAGGAGAGATGAGACAATGATGAGACCTATGAAGCTGGCCGGAAGCGAGCTGATGTTCGGTGAAGGCTGCCTGGAATATATCAAGACCATAAAAGCCAGAAAGGTTAGTATTGTAATCGGCGGCAAGAGTATGGAGCGCAGCGGTATGCTGGCCAAGGTGGAGGGCTATTTCCATGAGGCGGGCGCCCAGACCATGGTGATCTCCGGCGTGGAGCCCGACCCGTCCTTCCAGACGGTAATGCGGGGAGCGGAGGAGATGAAGGCCTTCGGACCGGACCTGATCGTGGGCCTGGGCGGCGGCTCTGCCATGGACGCAGCTAAGACCATGTGGATTTTCTACGAGCATCCGGAGCTGAAAAAAATGGAGGACATTATGCCTCCCAACGCTTTTCCCAAGCTGAGAGGAAAGGCAAGATTCTGCTGTATCCCCTCCACCAGCGGCACAGCCAGCGAGGTATCCCGCTCCGTGGTAATTTCCGACAATGAGACAGGCCTCAAGCACGGCCTGGGAAATATGGAGATGATGCCGGATATCGCCATCTGCGATCCGGAGGTGACCGCCTCCATGCCCGCGAAGATCACTGCGGAGACGGGTATGGACGCCCTGACCCACGCCCTGGAGGCTCTGGCCAGCAACCGGGCCAACTATGTGTCCGACATTCTGGCCACCCAGGCGGCTCTGGATATCATGGAGACGCTGCCAAAGGCCTATGAGAACGGACAGGATATGAAGGCCCGGGAAACCATGGTTCAGGCGTCCATGGTGGCCGGCATGGCTTTCACTAATGTATCACTGGGAATTGTTCACTCCATGGCCCATACCATCGGCGGATATTTCCACGTGGCCCACGGCCTGGCGGATGCTATCCTGCTGCCTTATATCATCCGCTTTAACTCTGCCGATGAGCGGGCGGCGGCAGTCTATGCCAGAATCGCCCAGAAGGCCCAGGTGGAGGATCTGGGTGCAGCGGTGGAGCAGTTAAATGAGCGGCTGAACATCCCCGCCTCCTTCCGGTCCGTGATCGCCGATGAGGAAAAGTATATGGGTATGTTGGATGAACTGTCAGAGGTGGCGCTGGCTGATGGCTGCACCAAGACCAACCCCATTATCCCCAGCATCCAGCAGCTGAAGGAGCTGTTTGTGAAAGCATACCGGGGAGAATAAGAGCTAAGGAGAAGAAAGAAATGGAGATTATTTGTTATCTGTCCAACGGTTACCCCACCATTGAGGCCAGCTATCAGATGGCTGTAGAGTACGCGGACGCCGGCTGCCGGATTATGGAGGTGGATTTCCCCTCCCACAATCCCTACCTGGAGAGCGATTATATTGCGGGACGCATGAAGAAGGCCCTGGAGGCCTGCGATGATTACGAGAAATATATGGAGTCCATCGTGGCCATCAAGAAACGGCTGCCGGAGGTGAAAATCCTGGTGCTGGCCTATGAGAACACCGTGGAGGAGATCGGGCCGGAGAAATTTATCCGCTTCTGCCTGGACAACGACTGCAGGGACATCCTGCTGGTGGGCTTAAAGGACGACGCCATCAAAAATCAGATCATCGCCGCCGGCTTAAAGGTTTCCTGCTACGTGCAGTTCCACATGCCGGAGAGCGAAATTGCTTCCGCCAAGGAATCTAACGGATTTGTGTATCTGCAGGCTAAGCCCTACGCGGATCAGGAGAAAAACGAGAAGTATCCCACCCTGAAAGACTGCGTGTCCCATCTGCGGGCCTGCGGCATTGACCGGCCCATCTACTGCGGCGTGGGCGTTCACGCCCCGGAGGACGTGAAAATGGTTAAGGAGGCCGGCGGAGACGCGGCCTTTGTGGGAAGCACCATCTTAAAGCTTCATGAGGATATTCCCGCCATGAAGGAGAAGATCAAAGAATTCAAAGCCCAGTGCTAGGGTGTAAGAAAGCAGCGGCCAGAGCTTCTACAGAAGCCTCTGGCCGTTGATCAGCAGCCCAAAGTTTGTGCCCAGCTTCTCGGCCGCCTTGCGGCAGAGCATCATGCGGCTGAGGAAAATTTCAAAATAATCCATAAGAGAACAGATGCCGGTATCCAGGGTAAGTTCCAGGTCGATGCCGGCGTCTTTATTTATGTGCAGGGAAGAGCGGCGCACCGCATAGTTGACCCGGTCGTGGATATCGAAGCTGGCAATATCCTTATTGCGGACCCGGGTGTAGCGCACGTCCGTCTTGTCCGCGATGATCAGGGCGGCGGCGATGGGATTTACCGGGAAGGCGGTGCCCTCGTCGTGATTGCCGATGGCGGTGATGATGGTGGAGACATCCTCCGTGTCCACCTTCAGGGTGTCCAGCAGCCGGAAGGCCATGATGGCGCCGCTCTGGGCGTGGTCGATGCGGTTGACCACATTTCCGATATCGTGCAGGTAGCCGGCGATCTGGCCCAGCTCCGCCTCATGGCTGCTGTAGCCGAACTCCAGGAGAATCTTTTTGGCATTCTCCGCCACCCGGGTCACGTGGGGAAAGCTGTGCTCCGTGTAGCCCAGGGCGATCAGGGACTCGTCCGCCTTGCGGATATATTGGTTGATGGTCTCGTTTTTTCTGATTTCCTCGTAAGTAATCTTCATATGGATCGTTCGCTCCTTTGGAAAAAGATGTAACTAATAGTATACCAGAAATGTGTAAAGGTTATGAGGGGGGTTTGTAAAAAATACGGATGGGGGAAGAATGTCTTTGTATAGAGTGGGATTCCCAATCGACTTTGGATCCTTTCTGTGCTATGATAATCTTCAGATTATTAAGTACAGAAAGGGGTATTTTCATGGGAAATACGTCTGAAGATAAAGCAAAAAACCACCTCTGCCTGGGTATCCTGGCCCATGTGGACGCGGGAAAGACTACCCTCTCCGAGGGGATCCTCTACAAGACCGGAAGCATCCGAAAGGCGGGCCGGGTGGATCACGGGGACGCCTTCCTGGACACCGAGGAGATGGAGAAGGCCCGGGGGATTACCATCTTTTCCAAACAGGCGGTGTTTTCCCTGGGAGATATGGGGATAACGCTTCTGGATACGCCGGGACATGTGGATTTCTCTGCGGAGATGGAGCGGACCCTGCAGGTGCTGGACTATGCGGTGCTGGTGATCAGCGGGGCCGACGGCGTTCAGGGGCACACCCAGACCTTGTGGAAGCTTCTGCGCCAGTACCGGGTGCCGGTGATTCTCTTTGTGAACAAGATGGACCAGCCGGGCACGGACCGGGCCGTCCTGCTGCGTGAACTGAAATCCCGGCTGGACGGAGGCTGCGTGGACTTCGGGGAGGGACGGGATCAGGAGGAATTTCTGGAGAGCCTGGCTCTCTGCAGCGAGGAGCTGATGGAAGGCTATCTGGAGACCGGGGAGATCCCGGAGGAGGAGATCTGCCGGCTCATCCGGGAGCGGCAGGTCTTTCCCTGCTACTTTGGCTCCGCCCTGAAAATGACCGGGGTGGAGGACTTTCTGGAGGGACTGAGACGGTATCTGCGGGCGCCCGCGTACCAGGAGGCCTTTGGGGCAAAAATCTTTAAGATCACCCGGGACAGCCAGGGAAAACGCCTCACCCACATGAAGATCACCGGGGGAAGGCTGCAGGTGAAAACCATGCTCACCGGAGGAGAGGGCCAGGGGGAGGCCTGGCAGGAGAAGGCGGACGAGCTCAGGATTTACTCTGGGGCGAAATATGAGGCAGTCCCGGAGGCCTGCGCCGGTATGGTCTGCGCGGTGGCGGGCCTGACCAAAACGTATCCCGGGGAGGGCCTGGGGGAGGAGAAGGCCTCCGGGGCACCCCTGCTGGCCCCGGTGCTTACCTACCGGGTGGAGCTGCCGGAGGGCTGCGACAGCCATCGGATGCTCCAGTGCCTGCGGCAGCTGGAGGAGGAGGAACCTCTGCTCCATGTGAAGTGGCTGGAGGATGTGGAGGAGATCCACGTGCAGGTCATGGGGGAGGTGCAGATCGAAATTTTAAAGAGCCTCATTCTCTCCCGGTTTGGCTGGGAGGTGTCCTTCGGCCAGGGGAACCTGGTGTACAAGGAGACCATCCTGGAGCCGGTGGAGGGCGTGGGCCATTATGAGCCCCTGCGCCACTATGCGGAGGTACACCTGCTGCTGGAGCCGGGAGCCCGGGGGAGCGGCCTGCAGTTTGACACTGTGTGCAGCACGGATGTGCTGGACCTCAACTGGCAGAGACTGATTCTCACCCATCTGGCGGAGAAGGAGCACAGGGGCGTGCTCACCGGAGCGGCCATCACGGATATGAAGATAACCCTGCTGACGGGCCGGGCCCATCTGAAGCACACCGAGGGCGGCGACTTCCGGCAGGCCACCTACCGGGCGGTGCGCCAGGGCCTGCGTCAGGCCAAGAGCTGCCTTCTGGAGCCCTGGTATGAATTCCGGCTGGAGATTCCCCAGGAAAATCTGGGGAAAGCCCTGGCAGATCTTCAGCGGATGGAGGCGAAAACCCAGCCGCCCCAGATGGAGGGGGAGTGGGCTGTGCTCACCGGCTCTGCCCCGGTGGCGGCCATGGGGGACTACCAGCGGCAGGTGATCGCCTACACCAGAGGCCGGGGAAAGCTCTCCTGCACCCCCGGGGGCTACGAGCCCTGCAGCCGGGCTCAGGAGATTATCGAGCAGGAGGCCTACGACCCGGAGAGAGATTTGGAAAATCCCACGGGCTCTGTGTTCTGCGCCCACGGGGCCGGATTTGTGGTGCCCTGGGATCAGGTGAAGGACTACATGCACCTGGAGAGGGCCTGGCAGCCGGGAAATTCCCCAAAAGAGCCGGAGCCCCGGGTTATTCGCCGGGAGGTACCCTCGGGCCCTTCGGCCCTGGAGGCGGGCTGGCACGATGAGAAGGAGCTGGAGGAAATTTTCCGCAGAACCTACGGGGGAGCCCGGGAGGAGGAGCGGGCCCCCAAGCGCTGGGGACTGGGAAAGCGAAGAGCCCCCTCTCTCTCCGGCGAGGGAGAGAGCAGGGGGAGTAAGGGAAGTTACGGAAGTCCCAAGAGCCGGGAGCCCCGGGAGGAGTACCTGCTGGTGGACGGCTACAACATCATCTTCGCCTGGGAGGAATTAAAGGAGCTGGCCAAAGCCAGCATCGACGGGGCCCGGAGCAAGCTGATGGACATCCTGTGCAACTACCAGGGCTTCTGCAAATGCACGGTGATCCTGGTCTTTGACGCTTACCGGGTCCAGGGCCACGCCTGCGAGATCAGCCGCTACCACAACATCCACGTGGTGTACACGGCGGAGGCGGAGACGGCGGACCAGTATATTGAAAAAACGGTCCATGAGATCGGCAGAAAATATCAGGTGACGGTGGCCACCTCTGACCGGCTGGAGCAGGTGATCATCCTGGGCCAGGGAGGCCGGCGGCTGTCCGCCGGGGACTTCTGGGAAGAGGTGCAGCGGGTGAACGGACAGATACGGCAGGAGCTGCTGGAGAAGGGGGAGAGCGGCAGACAGTATCTCTTTTCCGGCCTGCCCCGGGAGTTGGCCCGGGAGCTGGAGGAGCTGCGCCTGAAGGAGCAGAAGAAGGGGTAGAGGAGAAAACCGGGAGAGCCCCGGCAGCTGAGCGTCAGCCCTTTTCCCTGGCATATCTCCTGGGGGGCAGGCCCGTGGCCTTTTTGAATACGGTGATAAAGTAATTGTAATCCTGAAATCCGCAGAGATCGGCCACCTGGCTGATGGGGATTTCAGGATTTTCTGCTAAAAGGCCCTGGGCTTTTTTGACCCGCAGGGAGCGGATCAACTCCGCGATGCCCATGCCGTAGCTTTCCTTGGCAATTTTGTACAGGGTAGTTTTCCCGATCTGAAAATGACGGCAGAGGGCGCCGGCGTCCAGGCTCTCCTCCGACAGGTGGGCGGCGATATATCTGTCGATCTGCAGGGGCAGATCCTCCAGGCGCAGGGTGGCCATACGCTCCATGCACAGGTAGCTGGCCACCGCCGAGAGCAGATGGGAGGCGGCCAGCAGGTACTCCCGGCTGACTATGGGGCTGGCGTAGCAGGCCGCCTTAAGCTCATCCTCCGGCAGATGATAGTCCGCGCATTTTCTGCGGATCTCTTCCCAGCCGGTTCCGTGATCGGGGTAGGAGAACACATGGCCAAAGAGAAGATGGCCGATGGTCAGATTTCCCAGGCGCAGGGGCATGATGGCCTCCATGAGCCCGGCGTGACAGGGGTATACATAGGTGTCCTGCCGGCCGGCGGCCCTCTGGCAGGCCAGCTTGTCGCAGCTGACACAGCGGCTGCAGGCCTGGGGATTGCGGCGGATCAGCTGACAGATGGGGGCCCGCTCCCTTGGCCAGGCGGCGATCTCCTGGAAGCCTTCGTCAAACACCGTGATCCGTATCCGGGTTACCGTGTAGAAATCCTGCAGCAGGGAGGTGAGTTTTTCGAGGTTAAAGGAAGATACCATGGAAGCTCCTTTCCGGGGCGGCTGCATGATTCCCTATCCGTTAATCCCAGCGGCCCATTCTCTTATCATTATAATCAGATGAGCGAACAAAATCAAAGTTTTTGGAACGTTTTTCTCTATCTTTTTCTTTTTCTCGAGGGCTATACTGATGGTAAATAAGCGAAAAGCTTCCCAACGGCACTGCCCCCAGGGAGACGGAGGGAGAAAGGAGAACAAAAATGAAGAAAATGACCTTTGCACTTTGTTTTGGAAACCGGGGATTTATGCCCGGAGAGCTGATTATCGGAGCCCGGGCGGATATGGTGAAGGCGGTCACTGACGCCGGATACGACTACCTTATGATGGAAGAGGAGGCCACCCGCTACGGGGCGGTGGAAACCAGGGACGAGGGAAGGCTGTACGCGGATTGGCTGAAAAAGCATGAAGGGGAGTACGACGGGGTGATTTTCTCCATGCCCATCTTTGTGGATGAGAACGGGGCCATCACCGCCCTCCAGGATGCGGGAGTGCCCATCCTCATGCAGGCCTACCCCGATGAGATCGGGAAGATGGATTTCCAGCACAGAAGAGACGCCTACTGCGGAAAATTTTCCGTCACCGATGTATTTACCCAGTACGGGGTGCCCTTCACCGTCATGAAGCCCCACGTGGTGCATCCCTTAAGCGAGGCCTTCGCCCAGAATCTGCGGGATTTCGCCGCCGTCTGCCGGGTGGTAAACGGGATGAGGCGGTTTAACGTGGGCTGCATAGGAGCCAGAACCACAGCCTTTAAGACGGTGCGCTTCGATGAGATCACCCTGCAGAAATACGGCATCAATGTGGAATCCTTCGACTTATCGGAGCTGTTCCACAAAGTAGGCCAGAAGAAAGATAAGGAGCCGGAGGTTTTGGCCAAGCTGGAGCGCCTGAGGGAATACACGGACTGTTCCCGGGTGCCGGAGAAAAATATGCTGACCCTGGCCAAGGTCAGCGTGGTTTTGGATGATTACATCCGGGAGTACCATCTGGACGCCCTGACTCTGCGATGCTGGAATGAGATGGAGGAGGTGCTGAGAGTCTGTCCCTGCGTGCTCTTAAGCGAACTCAACGACCGGGGAATCGTGGCCTCCTGCGAGATAGATATGTGCTCTGCCCTGACCATGCGGGCCATGAACCTGGCTTCCCAGGAGCCCACGGCGGTGCTGGATTGGAACAATAATTACGGAGACGACGAGGACAAGGTGATCCTCTTCCACTGCGGCCCCGTGGCGCAGTCGCTGATGACGGCCAAGGGGACGGTCACGGAGCATAAGATGTTTGCCAAGGGAGACCCGGGCTCCGGCTGGGGAAGCAACGAGGGAAGAATCAAGGCCTTCCCCATGACCTTCTCCAACTGCCAGACTAAGGACGGACGGCTGGTGGTCTATGCCAGCCAGGGAGAATTTACCGGGGACCCCATCGAGGACGGATACTTTGGCTGCGGCGGGGTAGCCCGGATTCCGGGACTGCAGGACAAGCTCCTGAAGCTGGCCCGGGGAGGCTTTAAGCACCACACCTCCGTGGGTGTGGGCCATATGAAAGAGGTACTCAAGGAGGCATTTACCACCTACCTGCACTATGACTGGGTGGATATCGACCGGTAGAGAGCAGAAGGGCGCGTATACGGGAGGTGATAGAAATGAAGAGACAGATCGCAGGGCTTGACATCGGCACCACCGGGTGTAAGCTGACGGTCTTTGACCAGGAGGGAAAGTATCTGGGGAAGGCTTACCGGGACTATCCCCTCAGCAGGGCCGGAAATCAGCAGGAGATCGACCCCGGAGCTATCCGGGAGAGCGTGCTGGCGGTGATCCGGGAGATGGCGGAGCAGTATCCGAATATTGAGGGCATCGGCGTCACCAGCTTCGGGGAGACCTTTGTGCTCACCGGGCAGGAGGGAGAACCGCTGATGCCGGCCATGGTGTATACGGATCCCCGGGGAGGCCGGGAGAGGGCTCTGCTGGAGGAGCGCCTGGGAGCGGAGAGGATCGCGGAAATCACCGGGCTAAAGCCCCACGAAATGTACAGCATTTCCAAGATCATGTGGGTGAAGGAGAACCGCCCCCAGCTCTTTGCCCAGGTAAAGCACATATTCCTCATCGAGGACTTTATCGTCCACTGGCTGACGGGGGTGAGTCAGATTGACTATTCCCTGGCCACCAGAACCATGGCCTTCGATATCCGGGAGCTCTGCTGGAGCCGGGAGATTCTGGAGGCTGCCGGCATAGCGGAGGAGCTTTTCTCCCGGCCGGTGCCCACAGGCACCGCCGCCGGGCCCATCCTTCCCGGGATGGCCCAGAAAACCGGGCTTAGGCCAAAGACCCGCATTGTTTCCGTCAGCCATGACCAGGTGGCGGCGGTGGTGGGAAGCGGCGTCTTTGAGCCGGGACTGGCAGTGGACGGAGCCGGGACCGTGGAATGCATCACTCCGGTCTTTCGGGGAATCCCCCAGGGGGACGCCATGTACCGGGGAAGTTACTGCATTGTCCCCTATGTGATACCGGGAACTTATGTGAGCTACGCCTTCTCCTACACGGGAGGAGCGCTGATTCAGTGGTGTGTGGATACCCTGGCCAAGAAGGAGAAGGCGGAGGCCCGGGAGCAGGGAAGCTCTGTCAATCAGCTGCTGGAGCAGGGGGAGGCCCAGGAGCCCACGGGGCTTTTGGTTCTTCCGCATTTTGCCGGAGCAGCCACCCCCTACATGGACACGGGGGCCAAGGGAGCCATTCTGGGGCTCACCACCGCCAGCACTTTGCCGGAGATTTACCGGGGGTGCATGGAAGGCGTGGTGTACGAGATGCAGCTGAACTGCCGCTGGCTGGCGGAGGCGGGGATCCATTTCAACATGCTCTACGCCACCGGCGGGGGAGCCAAGTCCAAGGTCTGGATGCAGATGAAGGCCGATGTGCTGGGGATACCCATCACGGCCCTGGGCACCGGGGACGCGGGCACCG
>DVHU01000074.1 GCA_018711815.1 Candidatus Egerieimonas intestinavium | reverse complement strand
ACCTCCAACATGCCCGTGGCAGCCCGGGAGGCTTCCATCTACACCGGCTTGACCCTGGCGGAGTACTACCGGGATATGGGCTACGACGTGGCCATCATGGCAGACTACACCTCCCGCTGGGCCGAGGCTCTCCGGGAGCTCTCCGGCCGTCTGGAGGAGATGCCCGCGGAGGAGGGCTTCCCCGCATACCTGGCCTCCCGGCTGGCGGCCTTCTACGAGCGGGCCGGTATGATGCACAACTTAAACGGCAGCGAGGGCAGCGTCTCCATCATCGGAGCCGTGTCCCCCCAGGGCGGCGATTTCTCCGAGCCCGTAACCCAGAATACCAAGCGTTTTGTCCGCTGCTTCTGGGGCCTGGACAAATCCCTGGCCTACGCCCGCCACTTCCCCGCCATCCAGTGGCTCACCAGCTACAGCGAGTATCTGACGGATCTGGCTCCCTGGTACAAGGATCACGTGAATCCCAACTTCATCGACTACCGGAATCAGCTCATGGCCCTCTTAAATCAGGAGAGCAGCCTCATGGAGATCGTGAAGCTCATCGGCAGCGACGTGCTGCCCGACGATCAGAAGCTGATCCTGGAGATCGCCCGGGTGATCCGCCTGGGCTTCCTGCAGCAGAATGCCTTCCACCCGGACGACACCTGCGTCTCCCTGGAAAAGCAGTACAAAATGATGGATATCATCCTCTACCTCTACCGGAAGTGCCGGGCCCTGGTGACCATGGGCCATCCCATTTCCATCCTGAAGGAGGACAATATCTTTGAGAAAATCATAGCCATCAAGTACGATGTGCCCAACGACCATCTGGAGCTTTTTGCGGATTACCGGAAGGCCGTGGACGAATTCTACGACCATGTGCTGGAAAAGAACGCGTAAGGAGGAGCAGTTATGGCAATAGAATATTTAGGCTTAAGCGAGATCAACGGCCCTCTGGTGGTTCTGGAGGGGGTAAAGGACGCCTCCTTCGAGGAGATCGTGGAATTCACCGTGGAGGGTAAGACCAAAAAGCTGGGCCGTATTGTGGAAATCTACGAGGACAAGGCGGTAATCCAGGTCTTTGAGGGTTCCGAAAATATGTCCTTAAACAATACCCATACCCGGCTCACGGGCCGCCCCATGGAAATCGCCCTGTCCCCGGAGATTCTGGGCCGCACCTTTGACGGCATCGGAAATCCCATCGACGGGCTGGGCCCCATCGTCTCCGACACCAGGGCCAACATCAACGGGCTGCCCTTAAATCCGGTGACCCGGGAATACCCTCGGAACTATATCCGCACGGGAATTTCCGCCATCGACGGCCTCACCACTTTAATTCGAGGACAGAAGCTGCCGATTTTCTCCGGCAACGGACTGCCCCACGACAAGCTGGCCGCCCAGATTGTACAGCAGGCTTCCCTGGGCAGCGACTCTGACGAGAAATTTGCCATCGTATTCGCCGCCATGGGCGTCAAGTACGACGTGGCTGAATTTTTCCGCCGTACCTTCGAGGAGAGCGGCGTCTCCGACCATGTGGTCATGTACCTGAACCTGGCCAACGACCCGGTGGTGGAGCGTCTGATCACCCCCAAGGTGGCCCTGACCGCCGCCGAGTATCTGGCCTTTGAATGCGGTATGCACATTCTGGTAATCCTGACGGATATCACCTCCTTCTGCGAGGCTATGCGCGAGGTCTCCTCCTCCAAGGGAGAGATCCCCTCCCGTAAGGGTTACCCGGGCTACCTATACAGCGAGCTGGCCACCCTCTACGAGCGGGCCGGCATCGTCCGGGGCAAGAAGGGATCCGTGACCCAGATCCCCATATTAACCATGCCCAATGACGATATCACCCATCCCATCCCCGACCTGACCGGCTACATCACCGAGGGGCAGATTGTTCTGGATCGCCAGCTTCACGGCCAGTCCATCTATCCGCCCATCAACGTGCTGCCCTCCCTGTCCCGTCTGATGAAGGACGGCATCGGAAAAGGCTACACCCGGGAGGATCACCAGGATGTGGCCAATCAGCTGTTCTCCTGCTATGCCAAGGTGGGGGACGCCAGAGCCCTGGCCTCCGTCATCGGCGAGGATGAGCTCTCCCCCATCGACAAGAAATACCTGGTCTTTGGAAATGCTTTTGAGAAGCGATTTGTGGGACAGGGAATATTTGAAAACCGTACCATCGAGCAGACCCTGGACATCGGCTGGGAACTGCTGGGCATCCTGCCCAGGGAGGAGCTTGACCGTATCGATACCAAGATCCTGAACCAGTATTACCATCCCACAGAGGTAGATCTGGCGGCGGAAGCCCAGGAGGATGTACAGAAAATGCAGCAGTAAAGGGGGCTTAACACTTGGATCCAAATACCTTTCCAACTAAAGGAAATCTGATACTGGCCAAGAATTCCCTGGCCCTCTCCCGTCAGGGCTTCGACCTGATGGATAAAAAGCGGAATATCCTTATCCGGGAGCTGATGGGCCTCATCGAACAGGCCAAGGATATCCAGTCTCAGATTGACACCACCTTCCGCGCCGCCTACGCGGCCCTGCAGAAGGCCAACATGGAGATGGGCATCACCAACGTACGCTCCATCTCCCACATTATCCCCATCGAGGATACCATCCGCATCAAGACCCGCAGTATCATGGGCACGGAAATTCCCCTGGTGGAGCTAAAGCCCCGGGCTTCCGTCCCCACCTACGCCTTTTACTCCACCCGCCAATCCCTGGACGAGGCCCGTCTGGCCTTCGAGCAGGTGAAGGAGCTGACAGTCCGCCTGTCAGCGGTGGAAAATTCCGCTTACCGGCTGGCCGCCAACATCAAAAAGACCCAAAAGCGGGCCAACGCCCTGAAAAACATCACCATCCCCCACTACGAGCAGCTAACCAAGGATATCACCAACGCCCTGGAGGAGAAAGAGCGGGAGGAATTCACCCGCCTGAAGGTGATTAAGCGGCAAAAGACCAAGAAAAAAGGCGCGTGAGCCGAAAGCTCCGTCAATAGAAACCAAAAAACGCCCCGAAATCAGTTGAGGATGCTCTATCTTCACATCTTCCGTATATTAGCGCGGCTGTACTCAGCCTGCGCTAATATACGGAAGATATTCTCTAGCCGCAGCATCCATTGTTCTTCGGGGCGTTTTTTATATTTTTCTATTTCTCTGCCAGCTTCTCCTCCAGCTCGCGCACCCGGCTTTGCAGCTGGAGCAGCAATTCGCTTTTTTGCGCCAAGGCTTCTTCCGTCTCGCTCAGCTTTTTGTTTTTTTGATTCAGCTGCTCCTGCATGTCGTCAATCATGTAGTGCACCGTGTTTCGATCCAACAGACGCAATTCCTTAGAAAACATACCCATCACCTCTTCCACATTCTGGCACTGGCTGTAGACCTCCTGGTAAAGCTGCGTAAATTCCGGGTACTCCTCCATCAACTTCACCATGGTTTCCGGATCATCCGTACTGAGGAACACCAGCCAGGCCTCCAATCGGTTCCTGATACCTCTATTGTTATAAATTTCTTTAAAAATGTCAAGTGAAACAAAGCAAAATTTTCTGTATCTCCACATTTGCCACACTGCCGTCTTCCAGTTCCACCACAATATCCATCACCAGCAGGGAACTCTCGTCCGCCAGCCGGGTACTGTCGTTGGGCAAAGCCTGCAGAATTTTCACCTGCTTTTTCAGCAGCAGAGACAACAGCTCCTCCAGCCTTTGAGGGGCGTATTCCGGGTTCATAATCTCTTTAAAAAAAGAATCGTACAGCATTTTCGTTCCCCGCGCTCCGGTGCAGAAATCCAGAAACTCCTCCTGCTGCTCCCGGGGCCAGCGGCGAAAGGTATGCTGCAGGCTCTTCTTCTTCCCAATCTCCGTCAATACCTCCTCTCTCTCCCGGAGCATGGGAAAATACTCCTTTAACGTTTTTGCCATAGGCAACCTCCTTATTCCGTTTTAATCAGGGATTTGCTTCGATTGTGAAGCAGAAATAAAAAGAAATGTATATTTGGAAAACTTCAGATTTGCAAATCTATAAAAGATATTATACATCTGTCTTATTCATTTTGCAACGTTATATTTATATTTGTTCAGCCTGCTGCTGTCCTGCGAGGCGCCCCGCTGCAAATGCAGCGGGATCCCGGGTGCCGCAGAAAGAGCCAAAGAAAAACGGCTGCCGGCATAAGAATTTCTCCGGCAGCCCCTCCCGGCCCAGCACACTATCTGTCCCGCACCTGGCTTTTCTTCTCCACAGCGCTAAGGATAACTCTCACCGCCCCGTAGAGTACCCCGGCCACCGGCCACACCACCCGACTGCTGTCGCTCCAGCTGTCCGTGGCAAAGCTGAACACCACATATACAGCCGCGGCAATGCACCAATAGGCCACGGAAATGGCGGTAATTATGGGATTTTTGAGCTTTTGCTGATGGGAGTAATCCCCCTCCTGCAAAAGCTTCTCAAAGCTGACCCAGATAATCCCCACCCGGATAAAGCAGACCACGCCGACTCCCACAATCACAAACATCAGACTCAGCATAATGACCAGGAAAAGATCCTTCTGACTGATAATCAGGCCGCCAAAAAGGGGAACCAGGGCGAGTATGCACAGACAGGTGCCTATGATATTATTTTTGGTGTAATAAGCCCGGAAATTTTCCCGGCGCTCCCTCACCATCCCCTCAACGCCGTACTCCGTCTCAAAGAGCTCCTTCTCCAGATACTGGTAGGGCTCCGTCCTGTGACCGCAGGAAATATAGACCGCCACGGCGGCAGCCACCAAAATCAGCATCACAATCATCCCGATACCTCCGGCCATATCTTCTGTTATCCCATAGCCGGGAGTTTCGCTGGCAGCTCCCAAAATCAGCATGGTGATCGGAGAGATAATACAGAGAAAGGTCGCCCAGGCAATCTTTCCGGCAGTCTGGGTCTTGGCCTCCAGAAAACCGTTCGCCTCCTCCAGACTCACCCATCTGGCCTTCTCCTCCCCCTTCTCCGCGGGGGCCGCCGGTTCCAGCTCCTCAATCTCATCCTTCAGCAGGTAATCCAGACTCACCCCAAAAAGGTTAGACAGCTGTACCATTTTTGCCAGATCGGGAATCGACTGGGCTCCCTCCCATTTGGAAACGGACTGCCTTGTGACCTTCATCTGTTCCGCCAGCTCTTCCTGAGACCAGCCGCTCTTCTTTCTCAGCTGCACCAATTTATCCGCAAATATCATTATCATTTCCTCCCAATTTTTCCAGTAGTCTTGCACCTTGGCCTTGGTTACGAGAAAATCATACCCCATTTCCCGGTTGCGCGCCACCAACCAGCCCCTTTCAATTTGTCAACTGGCGGTTGCATCCCTGGTTTTTCAAGGTTTTTGAGGGGTACTGCCCAGTGACTCCCTCCTTTTAAATTGGTTCAGGTAAATGCGATGCCCTTCTCCTTAAATACCGTCATCATCTCCCGGGTGAGGCTGATTCCCTCCGGGTCGTCGGGCACCTCCTCCCGGCTGACCCACTGGGCCACGGACAGCTCCTGATCATCCATGGTGATGGTGTCGTCCCCGTCCACCTGGCAGAAAAATCCGAAGAGGAGCGTATCCGTGAAGGACCAGGGCTGGCTCTTGTAGAAGCGCAGGTTCTTTACCTTGAGCCCCACCTCCTCGCCGACCTCCCGGCGCACCGTATCCTCGATGGATTCGCCAATCTCCGCAAACCCGGCGATCAGCGCGTACTTCTTGTACTCCCGTCCCGCATACTTGGACAGGAGAATCTTATCCCCATTGACGATGCCCACGATCACCGCCGGACAAATCTTCGGATATTCCACCAGACCGCACTGGGGACAGTGAACCATCCGCTCCTTCTGGCTGTGAATCATGGGCGCCCCACAGCCGCCGCAGAATCTCCGATGGCGGTACCAGTCGTACAGCTGGTGTCCGGTGACCGCCGCAAAGGCCTGATCCATGGGCCTGGCCGTGCGGAAATAGGAAAGTCTCACCCAGCGCATTCCCTCCGGTTCTTTTTGGGTCTCCGGCACCATATAATAATACTGGCCATCAATGGCAAAGAGATAGACCGCCCGCTCATAGATATCCTCCAGGGAATCCTCCAGCTGCGCCAAGGTTGGAAACGCCAGCTGCTCTCCCTCCAGGATCAGCGTCTCCCGATCCCGGTAGCACAGGGCAATATCCCCGGCCTTTGCCTTTCTGTTCTGATACTCATTATGATAACAATGGGGCTCAATATCCTGTATCATCTGTATTCCTCACTCTCTATTTCTGTTCTTTCGTTTTCTCCCGCGGCAGACAGTATCTGCTCCGCCTGTTCTCCTGTAAAAGACAGCAAATTTAATTGTATGGCAATTTCTCACAACTTATTACAATTTATATGATCATATTTTGGATTTTCCTGCACTTCTAAATTGTATTAAAATTTATGACAATTTTCGCCATTTAATCCCACTATGTGACGATTGAAAAGTCAAGGGGTTTTCCACAAATCTTTTCCTTTCCTCACGATTCATAAGAAGTTCACAAAACGCCCGTTCTCCAAAAAATTACGTAAACCACATGGTTTTATACACATTTTATGTGGATAAGGTGGATAACTTAGTGTATAACTCTATTTTATCAGGTTTTTACCCGGTTCATATGTGGATAACTTTTGGGGATAAGTTTCTGTCCGCATTTTCGCCATTTTTCTTATTCGACAAAAATTGTGCACATTTAACAAAATACTTTCGACAATCTTTTTCCCCGTCAGCCCCGACTTTTTCTTCTGAAATAAAAGTCTCACAGCGGTAAAATTTTTCTTCCGCCGCATCCCCAAACAGGTGATCTGTCCGCCTCACAAAGACAAAAACCACTCATTCCCTCAGCAGATACTCCTGCAGGCTGGTAATGATGTTGGCGCCGTCCGCCACCGCCGTCACAATCTGGCGCAGGGGTTTAGTCCGAATATCGCCGGCGGCAAAAATGGTGGGCTCGCTGGTGATTCCGTCCTCCCCGGCCCGCACATAGCCCTGCGAATCCAGCTCCACCAGGCCCTGAGCCAGCTCCGTGTTGGGCTCAATGCCCACGGCCACAAACACGCCCTCCAGGGGAAGCTCCTGGCTGGTTCCCAGCCGCTTATTTTCCACCACCGCTGCGGACACCTGATTTTCTCCCAAAATTTCTGTCACCACGCTGTCCCAGAGGATTTCCACATTGGGCAGTTCCTTGACCCGCTCCTGGAGGATTCTGGCTGCCCGCAGCTGATCCCGGCGGTGGATCAAATAAACCTTCCGGCAGATTCTGGCCAGAAAAACCGCGTCCTCCACAGCCACGTCTCCGCCTCCCACCACGGCCACAGTTTTATCCTTGAAAAAAGCGCCGTCGCAGGTGGCGCAGTAGGAAACGCCCATTCCCGTCAGCCGCTCCTCCCCGGGCACGCCCAGCAGCCGGTGCCGGGCTCCCATGGCCAGAGCTACGGTCTTCGTCAGAAAGCTCTCCTTCTTGGTGCTGACTCTCCACAGCCGGCCTTCCCGCTGGATAGAGCGCACCTTTCCCCGGCGTATCTCAGCGCCCATCCGCTCGGCGTGCTCCCTCATCTCCATCCCCAGATCCATACCGGAAATTCCCGGCTTCGCCGGATAGTTGTCCACCTCATAGGTGGTGGACATCTGTCCCCCGCTCACATAATTTTCCTCCAGGGACAGAATCTTTAAAAGCGCCCGCTGCCCGTAGATGGCGGCGCCCAGTCCCGCCGGGCCGGTTCCGATAATAATCATATCATAACTATTCTCCATGGTGATTCCTCCTTCTTCTGCCTAGTCTACCACATTTTCAGCGATCTTAAAAGGCACCGGCCATTTCTTTCATAGGGAGAAATGCCGGTCATAGACTGTTAATAACAGCAAAACCCAAGGAGCTCTATGAAACAGCTTTGTTCCAAACGTTTTTTTCTGCCCCTGCTGCTGGTTCTGGCCCTGCTGACCGGCCTGGGTCTGGGTACATACAGCCACCGCCTGGATCAGCAGAAAAATCAGGCCTTCACCGACTGCACCGACGAGCTTTTCCGCCAGGAGATCAGCGAAAATACCCTGAATCTCCACTATACCCTGGCCGATCCCGCGGCTTACGGCATTTCCCCCGGGGCGCCCAGCCTGGGCAGTGTAAGCGCCGAGGATTCCTGCCAGCGCTTCTCCTCCTTGCGGGAGCTGCAAGAGCAGATAGAGGATCTCTCCTCCCACCGGCTCACCCAGGAAAACCAGATAGCCCTGGATGCCCTGCGGCTGACACTGGCCACGGAGCTGTCCCTGGAAAATCTGGAGCTTCTGGAGGAGCCCTTAAGCCCTTCTCTGGGCATCCAGGCTCAGCTGCCGGTGCTGCTGGCGGAATACACCTTCCGAACCCGCCAGGACATCGAGGATTATCTGGGCCTGGTCTCCTCCGCAGACGCCTATTTTCAGGAGATTCTGGACTTTGAGCGGGAAAAAGCCGCCCAGGGGCTCTTCATGAGCGATACCTCCGCGGACAGGATTATTGAACAGTGCAGCGCCTTCATCGCCGATCCGGAGGACAATTATCTGGCGGGGATCTTCACCGAAAAGTTATCGGATTTTTCCGGCCTCACCGCCGGGGAGCAGGCGGACTACGAGAGCCGCCACCGGGCAGCCTTAGAGGCGCACCTGATCGCCGGATACCGGCTTCTGGTGGAAGGCCTGGAGGAGCTGAAGGGCTCCGGCAGCAACGAGAATGGCCTCTGCTATCTCCCCGGCGGCAGGGATTACTACCGTTATCTGCTGCGCAGCGGCGCCGGCCTCTATGAGGAGCCCGACCAGCTCCGGGACCGGCTCCTTAGGCAGCTGACGGAGGATACCCGGGAAATGCGCTCCCTCCTCACGGAGAACCCCCAGCTTCTGGTCTCCTCCCAGAGCCTGGAGGCCTCGTCCCAAACTCCCCAGGCGATTTTGGCAGAGCTCCAGGAAAAGATGCTGGAGGATTTCCCTGCTCCGGAGAAGGCCTCCTACGAGATCAAGTATGTGCACCCGGATTTGGAGGACTACCTAAGTCCCGCCTTCTACCTGACGCCGCCCATCGATACCCTCTCCCCCAACGCCATCTACATCAATCCCAGCTCAGGCATGGAGGGAATCAGCCTGTACACCACCCTGGCCCATGAGGGTTTTCCGGGACATCTGTACCAGACCCTATATTTTTCCTCCTCCAAACCTCCCCTGATCCGTCACCTGCTGGGAAACAGCGGCTATGTGGAGGGTTGGGCCACCTACATTGAGTCCTACGCCTACGGCTATGCGGGTGAGGATCCGGCGGCCTCCCGGCTTTTGTGGCTGAACCGCTCCCTGAACCTGTGCCTCTGCTCCCTTCTGGATATGGGCATCCACCACTACGGCTGGACCCTGACTGAGGCCGCAGATTTTCTGGGCCGATTCGGCATCACCGACCCGGCCTCCGTGGAGGATATTTTTCAGTATACGGTGGAGACCCCGGGCAATTATCTGAAATACTATCTGGGGTACTTAAAATTCCTGGATTTGCGGGAAGAAATGAAAGAAGAGCTGGGAAAGGATTTTGATCTGAAGGAATTTCATCGGGCGGTCCTCACTGTGGGCCCCTGCCAGTTTCCGGTGCTGGAAAAATATGTGAGAGAACTGCTAAACACTTAATTATGTTCAAAAAAAAGGGGGACTGCTGCATTATTCGATATCCTCGTAGATATTCGTTAATTGCAGCAATCCCTCATCATTAAACATAAGCTTTATTTCCCGTAATTTCGGAAAAATTCTCTCAGGTGACTTAAGGCTCCCACCAGCACCTTCGTCTCCTCCTGGGACAGGTCGTCGATGGTGGCGTGAATCATCTCCTGATGAAACTTCTTGTGATGCTCAAAGGCTCTGTTCCCCTTCCCCGTCAGGGATATCAGCACCACCCGCCGGTCCTTCTGGCTTCTCTCCCGCTTCACGTATCCCTTCTTCACCAGGTTGTTGACAGCTATGGTCAGGGTTCCCACGGTGACGCCCAGATCCCGGGCCACTGAGGACATGTTGCGCGCCTCCTCCTGGCCGATGGCTTCAATCACATGCATATCATTGTTGGTAATATCCTTGAACTCCTCCGTGATGATCGCCTTCCCCTCAATATCCATGATTTCGTTGAACAGATTGACCAAAATATCATGGAACATTTCATACGTATCCACAGCCTGTCACCTCCTGCCGTCCTTCTAAATTTATTTTGATTATACAACAATTCTTCACCAGAGACAACGGAAAATTCACGCAAGGAGCCTTGAGCGTGTAGGATTACAATACATATGTTACAACTGAATATTTAAAAAGCGAGGATAGACTCTTTTGTGTTATATTTGAATCGCCAAACCCAAAATACTTACAAAGGAGTATCCTCGCATGGCTAGTATAACACAAG
>DVHU01000073.1 GCA_018711815.1 Candidatus Egerieimonas intestinavium | reverse complement strand
ACTATAAACACAAAATACGATAATGATAAATATTTCTGTTTATCGTTATTTTTCTTACTGAATAAACTGCTTATAAATATGGCTGCAACACTAATCATATTCCAAGCAAATATTTGAAAAGTGCATATAATAATATTCATTGAAGTATCAAAATTAGTTAGATTATTTTTATTTAATAAAAAGCCTTCTGGTAATAAATAATAACTTAATATTGTTATTCCAAAAAATGCTAAAAAGAATATTAATGTTAAAGTAATTATTCTTTCATATAATTTATCTGATGTTAATTTTTCCCTTATCATATTAACTCGCTCCTAAATTCCAATTTGTCCCCCTGATTTCTTTTATTATACCATTCGTTTATTTCTCTGTCATTGTATTTCTCGCTCATAAGAAAAGAGAGCAGATTGTCATCTATCCGCTCTCTTCCTGAACTGCCGCTCACGGCAGCGTGCCCGGCACAAAACTCTCATTTACTTGTGATACGGTTCCCCGGCCATGATCCGGTAACCCCGGTAAATCTGTTCCAGCAGGATTACCCGCATAAGCTGGTGGGGAAAGGTCATCTTAGAAAAACTTAAGGCGTAGTCCGCCCGGCTTGAGACCTCCGGGCTTAAGCCGATGGAGCCGCCGATGATAAAGGTAATGTGGCTTTTCCCCTGAATCCCCAGACGCTCCAGCTTCCGGGAAAATTCCACCGAGTCCAGCATCTGTCCGCCGATCTCCAGGGTCACCACATAGGCGTCCTCCCGGACGTACCGCAGGATACGCTCCCCTTCCTTCTGGCGGATGGATCGCTCCACCGCCGGGCTGGCGGCGTCCGGGGTTTTCTCGTCCGCCACCTCCAGAAGCTCCAGCTTGCAGTACTTGCTCAGGCGTTTGGCGTACTCGGCAATGGCGTCCCGCAGATATTTCTCCTTAATCTTGCCCACGGCAATAACGGTAATTTTCATCAGCTTTAACCCTCGCTTATCTCATAGACGTACAACTCGTGCAGGGCCCGGGTGGCGCAGATATATTGGGCCTGGCGGCTCAAGGGATTTTTCTCATCCTTCAGGGCAAATACCTGGTCAAACTCCAGCCCCTTAGCCAGATAAAAGGCGGTGACAATAAGTCCCCGGGGGAAGGCGGTGCTGTCCCGGTCCACATAGGTGACCGGCAGGCCTGCCTTTTTCAGCTCGTAGAAAATGTCCCAGGCCTCCTCCTCGGTCATGGTCAACACAGCCGCCGTCTCATATCCCTGATCCCCCAGGCTCACCTTTGCCTTTATCTCTTCTGCCAGTTCCACCGGGTCAGAAAAGCTCTCCTCCGTCACCGGTTTCCCGTGACGCTCCAAAAGCTCCAGCCCTGTAATTCCGGAAATTTCTTCCGCGTACCGGGCGATCTCCAGGGTATTCCGGTAGCTCTTGTTGATGACAATCCTGCGGATATGTTTCCCGAAAATCTTTGGCAGAAAAGCGCTCACATCCTGCGGCTCCCCGTCCATGGTCTGGGCCCGATCCCCCAGGATGGTCATTTTGCAGGGGAAAAGCTGCTCCAGAATCACATACTGCAGATAAGAGTAATCCTGCATCTCGTCGATCACCAGATGCTTGATGCTCTTGTGGGCCGCGCTGCCCGTGAGGCGGTATTTCAGATACAGCAGGGGATAGACATCCTCGTACTCCACCAACCGCTTCTCCCAGTCCACCCGAGGCAGCCCCGGATAGCCGCAGCGCTCCAGCAGCTCCCCGTACAGCAGATAGATATCCCTGGTGCGGTACATGCGGTCGAATTTTGCCTGCAGGGCCTCCTGCTCCTCCTCCGTCAGCTCCCGGCGGCACAGGGTCTCATACTGATCGGCAAAATACTCCCGCACTGCGTCCATCCGGGAGAGCAGAGGAATATCCTGGAACTTAAAATAAAAGAGCCGGATCAATTCCTCCTCCGTCAGCTGCATCCCTTTAAATTCCAGGGGAGCCAACTCCACCAGCTCCTCCTCCAGCTCTGCCAGAAAGCCCTCCAGCTCGCCCACAAAAGCCGCGGACTGCTTTCTCCGATAGCGGGCCTCCGCCGCCTCATCCGGAGCCCGCATCTGGCGCTCCAGCTGATGATAGCGATCCTCACAGTCCCCGGCCACATCCCGCAGCTGCCGGTAGGCGAAGAGGTCGAAACTCATCTCCTGGATATTTTCCTCTCCCAGCTCCGGCAAAATGTGGGAAATATAGTCGGAAAACACGCTGTTGGGCGACAGGATCAGGATATTGGAGGATTTTAAATGCTCCCGGTCATGGTAGAGCAGATAGGCGATCCGATGGAGGGCCACGGAGGTCTTTCCGCTGCCGGCGGCCCCCTGGATCACCAGGATCCGGTCCCTGGTATTGCGGATGATGGCGTTCTGCTCCCTCTGGATGGTGCGGACAATATTTTTCAGCCGCACATCCCCGTTATTGCCCAGCTCCTGCTTTAAAATCTCGTCGTCGATCTTCGTATCGCTCTCGAAAGCGTAGACCAGCTTTCCCCTCTTGATCTGATACTGCCATTTGGAAGAGATCAACCCTTCCATCCTGCCGGCCGGTGCCTGGTAGGACGCAGGACCCCGGTCATAATCGTAGAAAAGCCCGCTGACCGGCGCCCGCCAGTCGTAGATTAACGGACGCATCCCCGCCTGCCGGGCAAAATTTCCGATACCAATATAAAAGTTCTCCGGCTCCTCCTCCCCCTCATAGAGAAAATCTACCCGACCGAAAAAGGGGGAATCCAGCATTTTCTCAAAGCGATGGCGAAGCCTCACGGTCTCCTGATTGGCCCGGACCTGTCCCAGAAGCGCCTGCTGGTTATCGTAATCCTCGTAGCCGTACTGATCCATCTCCGTATAGTTTTCCCAATAGTACTCGTGCATTCCCGCGATTTCCTGCTGTCCCCGGGCCAACTGGCTATCCAGCTCCTCAAGCCGCGCCCGCAGCTGGGTCTTCACCTGCTCCAGGAAAGCCCTTCCGTCTAAATTCATCTTGTCTGTCATCTCTTGCGCCTCGTATAGTTTTTTTCTTTTTACATATACTGACTAAAAAAGGTGATCGCTTATGAAAGAAAAAGGAAAATCACTTCTCGTCAGTATCGCAGTGCCTCTGGTCCTGGGAGGACTCTCCGCCCTGCTCACCAAGGACAGTATGCAGAAATACGCTCAGCTGCCCCAGCCGCCCCTGGCTCCGCCGCCGGCGGTTTTCCCCATCGTCTGGAGCATTCTCTTTCTGCTCATGGGGATCTCCAGCTGGCTGGTCTGGGAGGCCTTCAGAGCCCGCAAGCCCACGGATCCCGCTGTCCTACCCGGGCTGGGAACCTATGTGCTCCAGCTGGCGGTAAATTTCCTGTGGCCCCTGTTTTTCTTCCGGGCCGGATGGCTGGGCTTTTCCTTCCTGTGGCTGCTGCTTCTGCTCTTCCTGGTGATCCTCATGGTCATGCAGTTTGCCTCCGTATCCAAGCTGGCCGCCCTCCTGCAGATTCCCTATCTGCTGTGGCTTATCTTCGCCGGTTACTTAAACTTAAGCATCTTCCTGATGACTCTCTAATCACCAGAGAGACCTGAAGGGCCTGCTATTGATAGTTTTCCACAGCCTCCACCAGCGTATCCAGGAAACTCTCCTCGCCCCAGGTATTTACCTTGAAGAACATAGCCTGACTTCCTCCGGTGGCAGCTGCCATAACCTCCAGTTGCTGGCCGGCCCCCAAAATGGTGACGCTCAAGCTGACCCTGTTGCTTCCGGTAAAGCTGTACCGCTCAAAGGCCAGGAGACAGCAGCGCACCTGTCCCAGCCGCTCCTCCAGCTCCTCCTCCAGGGATGCCGAGGAGCTGCGGTTTAAGACTTCGTTTTTAATGTAATGTACAAAGTGATCAAATTCCCCCTGCAGGGAGGTCTGATAGGCTGCCATAGCGCGCTCCTTTCTAAAAAGAGGCTGCCCCATCAGTCAAACACTGGCTGATGGCGACAGCCTCCTTACTTTATTTTCCGTCCTCTGGGGACTTAGTTTTAGCTGTTTTTGCTCTTAATATACTCGTCGATTCCCTTGGCGCCAGCCTTACCGGCTCCCATGGCCAGGATAACCGTCGCAGCTCCTGTCACTGCGTCTCCTCCGGCGTACACGCCATCCTTGGAGGTCTTTCCGGTCTCCTCCTCAGCGATGATGCACTTGCGCTTATTCACATCCAGACCGTAGGTGGTGGAAGAAATCAGCGGGTTGGGAGAAGTTCCCAGGGACATGATCACGGTGTCTACCTCGATCTCAAACTCAGATCCGGGGATCTCCACCGGACGGCGTCTGCCGGAAGCGTCGGGCTCGCCCAGCTCCATGCGGATGCAGCGAATTCCCTTCACCCAGTCATTCTCGTCCACCAGGATCTCCACCGGGTTGGTCAGCAGATCGAACTGAACGCCTTCCTCCTTAGCGTGGTGAACCTCCTCCACACGGGCAGGAAGCTCCGCCTCGCTTCGACGGTAGATGATATGTACCTCTGCGCCCAGACGAAGAGCCGTTCTGGCTGCGTCCATGGCCACGTTTCCGCCGCCCACAACAGCTACCTTCTTGCCGTGAACGATGGGGGTATCGTAGTCATCCCGGAAAGCCTTCATCAGGTTATTTCTGGTCAGATACTCGTTGGCGGAGAATACGCCGTTGGCCGTCTCTCCCTTAATGCCCATGAACATGGGCAGACCTGCGCCGGAACCGATGAACACTGCCTCGAAGCCTTCCTCCTGCAGCAGCTCGTCGATGGTCACAGATTTACCGATAATTACGTTGGTCTCAATCTTAACGCCCAGAGATTTTACATTCTCCACCTCAGCGGCAACTACCTTATCCTTGGGCAGACGGAACTCGGGGATACCGTATACCAGAACTCCGCCGGCTTTGTGCAAGGACTCAAAGATGGTCACGTCATAGCCCATCTTAGCCAGGTCTCCGGCACAGGTCAGACCTGCGGGGCCGGAACCGATGACAGCCACCTTGTGGCCGTTCTTTTCCTTGGCGGGAGCGGGCTTGATTCCGTTCTCCTTGGCCCAGTCAGCCACGAAGCGCTCCAGCTTGCCGATGGATACCGGCTCGCCCTTGATGCCGCGGATACATTTTCCCTCACACTGGGTCTCCTGGGGACATACACGGCCGCAGACTGCGGGCAGAGCGCTGGACTCGCTGATAATCTGGTAAGCCTCCTCGAAGTTTCCTTCCTTCACCTGATGGATGAACGCCGGGATATCAATGCTTACCGGGCAGCCCTCCACACATTTGGCCTTCTTGCAGTTCAGGCAGCGGGAAGCCTCTTCCATGGCCTCCTCCTTGTTATATCCTAAACATACCTCGTCAAAGTTTTTTGCTCTCTCCTGGGGATCCTGCTCGCGTACAGGAACCTTCTTCAATACATCTGCCATTATTTGTCACCTCCACACTGTCCGCATCCGCCGTGATGGGTCTCTCCCTCTTTCTCCTTCAGCAGCGCGCGTCCCTCTGCAGTCTTGTAAAGCTGCTGTCTCTTCATTGCCTCATCGAAATTAATCAGATGGCCGTCAAACTCCGGTCCGTCCACGCAGGCAAATTTTACCTGATCGCCCACGGTCACACGGCAGGCGCCGCACATACCGGTTCCGTCCACCATGATGGGGTTCATGCTGACAATGGTGTGCAGCCCCAACTCCTTGGTGAGCAGACAGACAAACTTCATCATGATCATGGGACCAATAGCTACCACCAGGTCGTATTTTTTGCCCTGATTTACCACCAGATCCTTGATCACCTCAGTTACCATACCTTTTCTCTTGTAGGAGCCGTCGTCGGTGGTCACATACAGGTTGCAGACAGCCTCCATCTCCTTCTCCAGGATAACCAGATCCTTGGTCTTGGCGCCCACAATGGCATCCGCCTGCACTCCGTGCTCGTGCAGCCATTTCACCTGGGGGTATACGGGAGCAGTTCCCACACCGCCGGCTACAAACAGGATCTTCTTATTCTTCAGGGTCTCGGGATCCTCGTGAATCAGCTCGGAAGGCTGACCCAGGGGGCCTACGAAATCCTGGAAGGCATCTCCTTCTTTCAAATGGGTGTACTTGGTCGTGGACGCGCCGATGGGCTGGAACACGATAGTAACGGTTCCCTTCTCCCGATCATAGTCACAGATGGTCAGCGGCACACGCTCGCTCTCCTCGTCCAGCTTGACAATGATGAACTGCCCCGGCTCGCAGTGCTTGGCCACACGCGGGGCCTCAACATCCATCATGTAGATGTTTTCTGCCAGTTTTTCGGCCCTACAAATTTTATACATAGGTATCCTCCTTGTGAAAAAAAACTTATATTTAACACACCGCCCAGGGCGGCCTGTTAGTAGCGCAATCGATTATTTCAAAACGTAAGTCTGAGAACCGGGCGTACTCACCTTCCCATACTCATCCACCACAATGGCGTAGAAGGTATGCTCGCCCTCCAGCATATCCACAGGCCCTGTGTAGGGGGTACTCTCTGTGGTGGGCTCCTCGTCAAAGGCATAGTAAGCCCTGCAGCCTTCCGGCACGATCACATAGATCATGGTCTTCATATCGCTGGTAAAAGTTCCGCTGCTGGGGGAGATATCCGGCGGGTCAGGCGGATCCAGCTGGATGGTGTACGTCTTGGAAATGATATCGCTGGCGATTCCCCTGTCGTTGATCACCACTGTCTTCACGGTGGTGGTTCCTTCCTCCAGGGAAATGGCTCCCTGGTACGGCGTGCTCTCCTCCGTGGGATCTGAACCGTCTGTGGTATAGTATATCTTATCCTTGCCGGAGGTGGCGTAGAGCTCCAGGGTCTTGGGCTCATCATAAGTTCCCTCAGGCAGTCCGTAGATGGCTCCCTGGGAAATGTAGCTGCTGTACTTATCCTTCAGCTCCTGGGAGGGGCAGTTATCCAGCAGCTCCTTGATCTTGCCGCTCTCCCCCTCAGACTCATAGAGGCGCAGCAGCAGACCGAAGCAAGTACCGTTCTCCGGATCCTCCCGGAGAATATCCTCCAAAATGGCAGCCGCTTCCTCGTTCTCCCCCTGCCCGGTGAGAATCTGAGCCTGAAGCATCCGGGCATCCTGATTGTCGGAGCCTGCCAGCTCCACCGCCCGCTCTACATATTCCTCAGCTTCATCAAACTTGTGGTTGGAATAGGCGATCTCCGCCTTGTCCATCTGAAAATCGTAGGAATTGAAATTTTTGTGATCCATATACCACTTAAAAATCAGCAGCGCGCCAATACAAACCACCAGCAGGCCCACGCCGATCAGCAGAGACTTTCTGGTCCGTCTCTTTCTCTCCGCTTCCTCCTGCTGCTGCTTTCTGCGCAAAAGCTCCTCCTGCCGTTTCGCCGCTTCCTCCTCCTGGGCCCTCTCCTTTTCCTTCTGCCTCATATAGTTCCCCAGGGTGTCATACTCAGGAACCAGCTGCACCTCAGCTCCGCAGACGCTGCAGTAGAGCTTTCCCTCTTCAATTTCTGCTCCGCATTTTGAGCATCTCATATAAACTCTCCTTTAGCTTTCCTCTTCTCTATCATAGGACAATTACAGAGATTCTTCAACATAATTTTCAAATTCTTCCATGGTCATCAGCACTTTTCTGGGCTTTGTCCCCTCCTCAGGGCCCACGATGCCGGCCTCAGACAGCTGATCCATGATCCGGGCCGCCCGGTTGAAACCGATTTTAAACACTCTCTGGAGCATACCGATGGAAGCCTTATCCTTCTCGATAATAAATCTTCCGGCGTCTGCAAAATAAGCGTCCCGCTCCCCGCCGAGGGCAGCGCCCGCTCCCTGGGCGCTGCTGATCTTCTCCTGGATCTCCGCGCTATAGGAAGCTTCTCCCTGCTGCTTTACCAGGAAGTCCACCACCTGGCCCACCTCCTGGTCAGAGACAAAGGAACCCTGAACCCGGGCAGGCTTCTGATAGCCCTGGGGATAAAAAAGCATATCTCCCTTGCCCAGCAGCTTCTCCGCCCCGTTCATGTCCAGGATGGTTCTGGAATCCACGCCGGAGGATACAGAAAAAGCGATTCGGGAGGGCATATTAGCCTTAATCAGGCCGGTAATGACGTTCACCGAAGGCCTCTGGGTGGCAATAATCAGATGGATTCCCGCAGCCCGGGCCAGCTGTGCCAGACGGCAGATGGCGTCCTCCACCTCTCCCGGAGCCACCATCATCAGGTCCGCCAGCTCGTCCACGATGATGACCACCTGGGGCAGCTTCTTGGGCTTATTCTCGTCCTCAATATCCTTTAACTGGGCAACCTTCTCATTGTAGCCCTTCAGATCCCGGACATTAAACTCCGCAAATTTATTGTAGCGCTCAGTCATCTCCGCCACAGCCCAGTTTAAGGCTCCCGCGGCCTTCTTGGGATCCGTCACCACCGGAATGTACAGGTGGGGAATCCCGTTGTAAACGCTCAGCTCCACCACCTTGGGGTCGATCATAATCAGCTTCACCTCTTCCGGGGAAGCCTTAAAAAGGATACTCATAATCAGCGTGTTGATACAGACGGATTTTCCGGAGCCTGTAGCGCCTGCGATCAGCAGATGGGGCATCTTGGCAATGTCCGTCACCACCGGCTGTCCGCCGATATCCTTGCCCACCGCAAAGGCTATGGGGGAGGGATGCTGCTGAAAGGCTTTGGACTCCAGCAGATCCCGCAGCATCACCGCGCTGTTGGTGGCATTGGGAACCTCAATTCCCACCGCCGCCTTACCGGGGATGGGGGCTTCGATACGGATATCTGCCGCCGCCAGATTCAGCTTGATATCGTCGGTGAGGGCCACAATTCGGCTCACCTTCACTCCCTGCTCCGGCTGAAGCTCATACCTGGTGACTGTAGGACCGCAGCTGACGTTGGTTACCGTCACCTGAACGCCAAAATTCTGCAGGGTCTGCTGCAGCTTTCTGGCGGTCTCCCTCAGGTATTCGTCAGAGTCTCCCTGGCGTCCACCCTTGCCCTTTTTCAGCAGGGTCAGCGGCGGGAACACATACACGGGTTTCTCCTCCTCCTGACGGTTTTCAATTTCTTCCTTTATATGGTCAATTCCCGCCTCAATCTCTTCCTTGGAGGAACGGGGATTTTTCTTTTTCTCTCTGGCTGCGGGCTCCTTCTCCCGGGGCTCCTCCGCCTCCGGTGTCTCCGTCTCCGGCGCCTTGTGGATGACGATCTCCGGCTCCGGCTCCCCGTGGTCGATGATCACCTCCGGGATGCGGAAATCCGGCTCGTCGGTGGGCACCTGCCCGGCCTTCAGGTCAAAGGTAATGGGCGCGTACCCAGGCTGAGCATCTGTACGCCTTGCCCGGCGCTCCTGCTGCTCCTGTTTTTCCTGCAGCTGCTGGGCCTTCTGCTCCTTTTGCTCCTGCCGCTGCAGGGCCCTCTGCTGCTGTCTCAGCTCCCGGTTCTGCTGTCTCAGCTCCTTGTGCTGCTGCTCCGCCTCCCGGGCGGACTGGTATACCTTCCGGCTTCCTCCCACCAGAGGCATGAGGATGGACCGCTGGGTCATCACCACCGCGGAGATCAGCATGCCGATCAGCACGATCACATAGGCCCCCACAGTGCCGAAGGCCATGCAGAAAAGCTTTGTCTGGAGGATTCCCAAAACTCCTCCTCCCAGCTTTTCCTGGGCGCTGATCAGGTAATAATCCTGAAAGCTCTCAAACTTGCTGTAGCCCACCGTCAAAAGCTGGGCAAAACCACAGGTGAAAAAGTAACACCCGAAGCCTCCCAGAAGCTTCCATCCCACCAGGGCGTTGTCCCGGTTGGCAATGTAGAAGGCGGCGGCAAAAAACAGCGCCAGCGGGAAAATCCAGTTCAGCAGACCAAACATACCGAAGAAAAAGCCGCTGACCGCCGCGCCGATGGCGCCTCCCATTCCCAGATTGCTGATAAATAAAAGCAGGGCCACAGCTAAAATCAGCAGCACCACAATCTCTGTGCCAAGACTCCGCTGCCCCTTAGTTTTCTTTTTGGCCGCCGTGGTCCTTTTTGTTGTCCCTTTTCTTCCTCTCGACGCAGAAGCACGACCTTTCTGAGCCATTTACTTTCCTCCCCTAATCATTACTCCCTGACAGTTTCCCGGTTCTTATGCTCCCTTCTCCAATCACAGGAAAAGGAAGCTGCAGCACAGAGCTCCCAGACCCACCAAAAGGCAGTACACCGCAAAGCCCTGCAGCCGCCGCTTCTCCACCAGCTGCACCAGAAGGCGGATGGCCAGAAGCCCCATAAGGCAGGCCGCCGCCGCGCCAACCAGGAATACGCCGAAATCTCCCCAGCCAAGTCCTGCGGCCGCGCCGCTTCTCAGCTCCCACACCGCGGATCCCAAGGTGGGGATCACTCCGGCCAGGAAGGCGTATTTTACTGCAAATCTTCTCTTAAACCCGCACAGCAGGCACACGGTCATGGTGACGCCCAGGCGGGAAACTCCCGGAAGCACGGCAAAGCCCTGCCCCAGTCCGATCACCAGAGCCGTCCACATGCCCACTTCCCTGGGCAGGTTCTCCCCATCCCCCGCCGCGTGGGCCACAAAGAGGACCGCCGCTGTGATCAGAAAGCCTATGCCGGGACCTAAAAGACCTCCGGTCATCTGCGCCGCCGTATCTCGCAGCAAGATTGCCACCACCGCCGTGGGCAGGGTGGAAATCCACAGCAGCACCGCGAACTTCCGATAATTATTATGTATGATCTTCCGGTATCTCAGTGCATCCTGGCGGGTTTTGTTGTGAATGAAATTCTTCAGATTCACAAACAAATCCCCCAGAATATGCAGCGTCTCCACAAACAGCCGCCGGACATCCGGCCAGAAAGCCACGATAACCGCAGCCAAGGTGCCCAGATGCAGCACAGCAAAAAACAACAGGCCCTCTCCGTCATTGATTTGGAAAAAATTCTCTATGACAGCCAGATGGCCTGAGCTGCTGATAGGAAGAAACTCTGTTATGCCCTGGATGATACCCAGAAGAATGGACTGTATCACTGACATATAGGTTCATCCTTGCTCTTCTCTGATTTAGCGCCGGCCTAAACCGATGCTATATGCCGTATTATTATAGCACAACTTAATCTCCGTTACAACCAATCATTTCATACAATTTTGCCAGAGCTGTAGGATTACAATACATATGTTACAACTGAATATTTAAAAAGCGAGGATAGACTCTTTTGTGTTATATTTGAATCGCCAAACCCAAAATACTTACAAAGGAGTATCCTCGCATGGCTAGTATAACACAAG
>DVHU01000072.1 GCA_018711815.1 Candidatus Egerieimonas intestinavium | reverse complement strand
TTTGCTTTAAGCAGATTGATATCCTTCGCCTCAAGCGGGTAATTCATCATCTCAGTGATGTCTACTTCCTTATTGCCCCCGGAAATCTGCATCTCTTTCACAGCGTAGCTGCCAGGCTCACTTCCAAAATCAAGCCTGAGATAGGATGTGTCATTAGGAATCATAAAAGTCAGCTGCTGCCACTGATTATTTCCTTTATAAAGGCTTTTCTGGCTGTTAGCCTCCGAAAATTCCGCAGTACTTTCATGATAAAAAGCCTGAATCTCTTCTTGGGTCTCCCCTTTGATTTCAAAGTTTAGTTCAAAAGCTTCTCCTGCTGGGGCCGGCCGCAGCAGAAGCCAAATATTAGCCCCTATCAGCAGAAGCAGCAACACACAAACAGCCAGCTTTCTCTTCTTTGACATTCCTTTACTCCTGACTCTCTTTGTACTCCCGGATTCCCTTCCACTTCTGATCCTTCTCAGAAATAATCAGATCCTGGGGGGGCATGCCCTCGGGCATGGGCCACTCCACGCCGATCTCCGGGTCGTTCCAGGCCAGGCCGCCCTCATCGTTGGGATGGTAGAAATCGGTACACTTGTAGGCGAACTCCGCGGAATCGGACAGCACGATGAAGCCGTGGGCAAAGTTCTTGGGAATAAAGAACTGTTTCTTGTTTTCCGCAGAGAGCAGCACTCCGTGCCACTTTCCGAAGGTGGCGGAGCCGGGCCGCAGGTCCACTGCCACGTCGTAGACAGCGCCGCTGACTACCCGCACCAGCTTGTCCTGGGGATAGTTAATCTGAAAATGAAGGCCCCGCAGAACGCCCTTTCTGGAGCTGGACTGATTGTCCTGGACAAACTCCATATCGATTCCTGCAGCCTTGTAGTCGTTGTAGTTGTAGGTCTCCATAAAATATCCGCGCTCATCCCCGAATACCGCGGGGGTGATCACCTTCAGGCCCTCGATCTCACACGTCTCCACTGTAATTTTTCCCATGGTTTATTCTCCCTTTCTCTTACTGACGCAAACGCGGCTGCCGCAGCAGCCCGCAGGCCGCTTGTTTATTGCGACAGCCTCATTTTTATGCCTCTTTTTTTACTCGCCCAGGCCGTTTTCGATGGCTTCCACCATACACTGGATGGCCTTCTCCTCATCCTCGCCCTCGCAGACCAGCTCGATCTCGTCCCCGCATTTTACGCAGGCGCCGAGAACGCTCAGAACGCTCTTGGCGTTGGCTGTGGTGTCCCCGAAGGTAAAGGTGATCAGCGATTTAAATTTAATCGCCTGGTTGCACAGCACCCCTGCCGGGCGCAGATGCAGACCTGTTGGATTTTTGATAACAACTTTTTGGCTAAGCATAAGCAATACCCCCTAACTTTCTTTAGCGCTCATTTTTTCTGTCAGGTGCAGGCCGATCTCTACGTCCTCCACCAATTCATACTGGCTCGGCAGCACAATTTCCACCGGAACCGTATGTTCCCCCTCGCCCAGACCGCTCAAGTCGATGCTGGCTTTTATCTCATCAACAGTCAAATTCTCCAGCGCAGAGGCCGACGCCTTGACGTTGACAATGACCTGTCTCTCATCATAAGCCAAATCCAAGCTCTCGTCCAGATTCTTTACCTCCAGATTAGTGACGCTCAGATTCAGGCTTCTGCTTCCCAAAGGAATGACCACCGCCTTCACCTGTACCCGGTTAGTCACATCCGTGGCCAGCTTAATATCTTCCGGCAAATATTCCGGCAGCTCCAAGGTCCATTCATAGTCGTCGTTGGCCTTCAGGGCCTCCGAAGGAATCTGTATTACATTCCCATTTTTAGCCAACTGGTCCAGAGCCTCCGGCGTTCCCGCCACAGAGATCACCTCCGGGGTGGTGGTGGTCTCGCTCACCTGATAGCCCTCCGGCACGCTGCCGCTGTACTCCGCGGAAAGCTTCACGCCATCCCGCACTTCCCAGAGAGTAATCTCCACATCCACCGCGGTGGATCCGGTGCTGAACTTCAGATAAGACATCTTGGTGTCTGTGAGCACCTCTTTATTCTTATCATAGATCTTAAGCGTCGCCTGCCGGGTACCGCTCTCAGTCATACCGTCCACGTCCACCTCTGCCACCGCCCGGTCAATGGTCTGCACAATGGACTTGGGACCGGTGATCACCACTTTCTCCGGGTTTACTGTCAGCTCTCCTACCTCGTACCCCGTTCCCGGAGCTGAGGTACCTACACTTACAGAAATCATGGGATCCACGCTGTCCAGTTCCTCAATGATCACCGGAATATTACCCTGAACCACCGTGATGGCGGATTCATCTACCCCAGGACAGGTAACCCGGATGGGTACCATGACCGGATCCGACTCCAAATCAATAATCTGTGTCAAATCTGCCACCGCAACCAGATCTTCCTGGCGGTTTTTAATCACGGAACGTTTTCCCCGAAGAATAACCGTCACCGTGCTGTCCGCATCGTCAAGCCGGTAGGTCTTATTCATGCTCTCAATGTACCCGCCGTTGGTAACCTGGACGGGAACTCCCCTGTAGGTCTGGGTGTCTATGGGGTCGTCGATATTGACCACCGTCAACCAGATCAACAGAGCCACCACCACAGAAATCAGCTTCAGTACCAGATTATTTGTCAGGAGTTTTTTGAGTTTTTTCATCTTCTCTCACCTTCCCTCTCCATATCCGGAACTTGCCGTTTTCTGATTTTTCCACCTTTTTCTGCATCCTGTGCAGCTGCTCCCGCAGATCGCTGGGGGGCACATTAGTGTGTATGGCCCCTCCCAAAGTATAAGAAACCTTTCCGGTTTCCTCGGAGACTACGATAGTCAGCGCGTCGCTGACCTCGCTGATTCCTACTGCAGCCCTGTGCCGCGTACCCAGGTTCTTATTTAAATCCATATTTTCAGACAGGGGCAGGTAGCAGGTAGCCGCCACCAGACGGTTGTTTCGTATCATCACAGCGCCGTCGTGCAGCGGTGTGTTGTGTTCAAAAATATTGATCAGCAGCTGGCTGCTGATTTCAGAATCCAGAATTATTCCCGTTTTTTCATACTCCTGCAGAAGAATCATTCTCTCCAGGACAATGAGGGCTCCCGTCTTCACCTCGGCCATGTCATAGGTGGCCCGCACCAGCTCATTGATGGAGCGGTCACTGATAACTCCCTCTACCTCCCGGCTGCTGTCGAAGGGAATAATCGTGGAAATCACATTTTTCTCTCCCAGCTGCTCCAATGCTTTCCGAAGCTCCGGCTGGAAGATAACCAGTATTCCCGTCACCGCCACCATACTGAGGTTTTGGAAAATCCAGAGTATGGTGTGCATCTCAAAAATCTGCGCTCCCAACAGGATCACCCCCACAAACACAATACCCTTTAACAGGGTGTAGGCCCTGGTGTTCTTGATCCACAGCATCAGATGATAAACAAAGAAAGCGATCAAAAGAATCTGGATAAAATCCATAATCTCCACATTTTTAGGCCAGGAAATGCTCTGAAACACTTCCATAATTATCTGCTTCATCTGACCGCCTCCTCTCTCCTTTGTTTTCTTACAGCTCTCTTAAGGATTCCTCCAGCTTGGACTCAAAATCAATATCATCCACCTCTGGCGGGGAGAGCACCGGCGCAACGCTGGCCAGTTCCTCTTCCTGCTCTTCCTCGAAGGAATCTTTCCCTTCCGCTGCCTCTTCTTCGTAGCCAAATCCCGCCGGCGAGGAATCCTCCCGGCCGGTATCCTTCTGACTGCCGTCTCCCGCAGCCACAAGGGCCTGCTCCACAGCTTCCAGATCAAAGTCCGGCTTCCTGTTTTCCTCTGAACCTTTATCTTCCTTCACGCCAAAATCGTAGGGAATGGTAGCTCCGAAATCTTGGCCGCCCTGGGCCTCTGTCTCTCCAGAAGCCTTCTGAAGTTCCTCAGCCATATTCTCCCCGAAATTCCCAGCGGTGTTCTCATCAATATTTCCCTGGTTCTCTCCGAAATTCTCATATTGAAGGAGCTCGGCCTCTCTGGCTGCCTCCTCCTGGGCCCTCTGCTGCCGGGCTGCCTCTTCCTGGGCTCTCTGCTCCTGAGCCTGCTGCTCCTTTTCCGCCCTTCTGGCCTCCCGCTCAGCCTCTCGCTGCGCTCTCTGCTGGGCCTTCTGCTCCTGGCGCTCTCTCCTGCGCTCCTGGCTCTCGGAAGCGTTGGCCGCCACCACCTTGGGCACAGCCTTCACATAATAGTGGTATTCGTCATCCTCATACTCCAGGTACTCGCTCTTGGTATAGTCCACATGGAACACAAAGAACTGGAGCACTAAAGTGAGAACCACAGCTCCCGCAACCCCCGCCACCAGTGGCACCAGGTTGTCCAGGCCGCCATTGATAAAGGAACCGGCAATGCTCACCGCCAGGTAGGCCATAGCTCCTGTGCCGGTGGCAATATACCAGGAATAGTCCACAGATAACCGGCGGATGGCATTGACCGCCACTGTCACCACCGCAAAGGTGATAACCAGAATCACCATATTTTCCTCCTCCAGCATAGCGTCCAGAATAATCTTGGAGCGCTTAAGCAGCTCCAGATCCTCTGCCTGCAGCTCCTGAACATGGTTCTGCACCGCATGGAGGAAAGTATAGAAAACCACTCCGCACCCTGCCGACAGGCAGGAAGCAACTCCGCCCAAAAGGCCGAAGCCCATGGGCACCGCCGCCGGTATCCCCAGGCTGAAGGCCAAAGGCGTCAGTACCAGGGCCAGGCTGTCCCTGGCTGCAATCCGCAGATACAGAAGCAGGATGGCCAGCAGCAGAATCACCGCCAGGACTCCCACCTCCGGGGACAGCGAAAAGCACTGGCCCACCATCAGGGCGCAGCCCGCCAGGGAAATCGCCTGCAGAGGCAGAATAGAACAAACCAGCGCCAATATCAGCAGCAGGAAAATGTTGCTGAGCTTGGAATTAAAATCCAGCGCGTCGCTGACAAACAGAAAGATCGCCAGGGCCAGCGCAAATTTCAAAACCATCTGCACATATACCCCGCACTTTCCGTAGAGCATTTTCAGCTTTTCTCTCAATTCAACCAATGTTGTCATACCTTTCTCCTTCCATTGCCGCTGCCCTTTTTCTCCGGGGGCGCAGTTTTGCCCTGGGTCAGCTTCTCCAGCTCTCCCAGCTTCAAATAATAGGATTTGACACTTTTTTTCGCTCTGGCGTAGCGCACTGAGTACACCACGTAGGTGACCACCGAGTACACTGCCAGAACTGCCACGTAGCCTGCGATCAGCGCCACAACAACCAGCTGCAGGTCCATCTTATAAATGTAATCCATCAGATAATCGGAATAATATCCCACGATCAGCAGCACCAGCAGGGCATAGCCGATCGTAGCCATGAAGAAATTACGCAGCAGCGCCAGTCCCAGATAATCACTGCGGTAATACTTCTGAATCCGCAACGCATCCCTGCCCTCTTTTTGCTCATAGCGGGCGAGACGGGTCATCAGTCTAACTTTTCTTTCATCTACCATTTTCTTCTCCTTTAAAAGGGCAGTCTCCTGCTTATACTGTTTTATTGTATCATAGTTCTTTTTAGATGAAAAGTAATTAAAGGAATTTTTCTAACAATTCCGTGGATTTTGCACAGATTCGTGCCTGAACTTATGAGCCGGTCCCAATGCAGACCGCAAGAAAATAGATGTGAACAGCGCCCAGTTTTCGTAAAACTGCCGCAACTGCGTCCACCGTGCTGCCGGTGGTATAGATGTCGTCGATGATCAGCACACTCCGGTAGCGGGCGGCTCCCGGAACAGGTGCGAAGGCTCCCTGCAGGTTCCTTCTCCTCTGGGCCGGATCCAGCTGCTTTTGGGCCCGGGTATTGGTCAGCCGCTGTACCACCCGGGTATCCACGGGGATCCCCCACAGCTGTCCGCAGGCTTTGGCCAGCAGCTCCGCCTGATTGTAGCCCCTGAGCCGGCGCCTCTTTTTGTGTACCGGCACCGGAATCAGTACCTCCGGCCGCCAGCGGCGCACTTCCGGCTCCCCCAGCCGGGCCAGGGCCGTTCCCAGAAAGCGGACATTTTCCCGCTTCCCCCGGTATTTCAAGTCCCAGACCGCTTGCTTTACCCGGCCCCGGTAAGGAAATATTCCCCGCCCCTCCGTGTAGAGGTGATTTTTTCTGCTGCAGTCCCCGCAGTACTCCTCCTGGCTGTTCTCCAGGGGCTTCCCGCATTTCTTGCACCTGGGCTCCCTCACGGGCTTGACCTCGTTCAGGCATCGTGGGCAGGCCAAAGCCCGCCCTCCTATGATATCTCCGCACAGGGGACACCGGGGCGGGTAAAAAATGTCCGCCGCCCGGGCTCCCCAGACTTTTGCTTTTGCCTTTATCTTTTCGCTCAGCGCTTCTCCCTTCTCCCGGCTCTCACATGAGCTCCTGGATTCTCTGGCGCAGGGTAGTGTATCGGCCCTGCTCTGTCTGATTGTCCACCATGCTGTAAAAGGCCCGCTCATCCCCCACCAGAGTCACACATTTCTTAGCCCGGGTCACCGCCGTGTAGATCAGGTTTCGGGTCATCAGCATCCGGGGGCCGGACAGCAGCGGAATCACCACCGCCGGGTACTCGCTTCCCTGGGCCTTATGGATGGTAATGGCGTAGGCCAGCTCCAGCTCCTCCAGCTGTTTAAATGAGTATTCCACAAAACGCCGATCCTCATACTCCACCCGCACAGTCTCGGAAAAGGTATTGATCTCCCGCAGGATTCCCATGTCCCCGTTGAATACGCCCACTCCCTTTTCGATGGGAATATTATATTTGTCGCAGATCTCCCACTCCAGCTGGTAATTGTTTTTGATCTGCATCACCTTGTCGCCCTCCCGGAACTTGCCTCCGGCCACCTCTCTCTCCTGCTTGCCCGCCGCCGGCGGATTCAGGTAATGCTGGAGGATGCCGTTGAGGCGCTCCACCCCCAGCAGCCCCTTGCGCATGGGGGTGATCACCTGGATATCCAGGGGACCTGCCTGGACGAATTTGGGCAGCTTCTGCTGTACCAGCGCGATGACCACCCGAATAATTACATCCGCGTCGTACCGCTTCAAAAAGAAGAAATCCATGCTCTTATTGTCCAGGGTGACCCGCTCGCCCCGGTTGATCTTGTGGGCGTTGACCACGATATCGCTCTCCGTGGCCTGGCGGAATATCTTGTTCAGCTCCACCACGCAGAAGGCCCCGGAGCTGATGATGTCCTTCAACACGCTTCCCGGGCCCACGCTGGGCAGCTGGTTTACATCCCCCACCAGCACCAGCCGGGTGCCTACGCTTACCGCGCACAGCAGCGCGTGCATGAGGAAAATATCAACCATGGACATCTCGTCGATGATAATCACGTCCGCCTCCAGGGGATTCTCCCGGTTCCGCTCAAAGCGGGCCGGGGCTCTGTCGTCCTCCATGCCTCCGGAGAGCTCCAACAGTCTATGTATGGTCTTTGCCTCGTAGCCGGTGGCCTCGGTCATCCTCTTGGCGGCCCGACCGGTGGGGGCAGCCAGGAAGATGTCCAGCCCCGCCGCCTCAAAGTAGGAAATCATGGCGTTGATGGTGGTGGTCTTACCGGTACCCGGCCCTCCCGTCAGCACCAGGACTCCGTTTCGCACCGCCTCGATCACCGCCTGCCGCTGGCCTTCATCCAGCACCAGGCTGCTGTCCTCCTCCACCTGGGAGAGCCGCTTCTCGATGCGCTCCACAGGCTCATCATTTTTCAAATCCAGCTCCTCCAGCATCCGAGCGGTATCCATCTCCAGCTGGTAGTATTTCCCCGCGTACACCACGGGAACCAGCTCTTCCTCCCGAAAGAGCTCCTTGACCACCACCTTGCCGTCCATGGCCAGATCCATCACGTGCTTTTCCATTCGCTCCGGCTCCACTCCCAGCAGCTGGGAGGCCCGCCTGAGAAGCTCCCACTGGGGCAGGAACATATGCCCCTCGCCGCTGGCCTGGGTGAGCACGTAAAAAAGACCGCTGCGGATGCGGTAGTCTGAGTCCGTGTGAATTCCTATTTTGGAGGCGATCTCGTCCGCGATCTTAAAGCCTACCCCCTCCAGGTCCTCCGCCATCTGGTAGGGGTTCTCCTGGAGTACCCGGTAAAGCCTGGCTCCGTATTTGTTGTAGATCTTCATGCCCAGGCTGATGGATATCCCGTACTGCTGGAGATACATCATGGCGTTGCGCATCTCCGCCTTCTCCTCCACCTGGACGGCAATCTCCTGGGCCTTTCTGAGGCTGATGCCCTTGACCTCTGCCAGACGCTCCGGCTCCTCCTCCATGATCCGCAGGGTATCGTCCCCGAAGCGGCGGACGATCCGGGCAGCCAGGGCAGCCCCCACGCCTTTCACCGCTCCGCTGCCCAGGTAACGCTCCATGGCCATGGCGTCCTCGGGCACCTTGGTCTCATAGGCGGAGACCTTAAACTGTTTTCCGTAGGCCGCGTGATCCACGTAGACGCCTTTGGCCTGGATCATCTCCCCCTCGGAGATGTAGGGAAACATCCCCACACAGGTCAGTTCCTGGCCGTCCACTATCAGATTCAGCACCGTATAGCCGTTGTCTTCATTTCTGAAAATCAGATGGTCCACGTAACCCTCTATGGTAATTTCCTGCAACTGCTGCATTTATCCCTCCAGCTTGGCCATCTCCTCCGCATATTCTCCGGTGCCGATGGCCACTGCGCAGGCCGGATTTTCCGCTGTCATGGTATTGATTCCCGTGTGCTCGCCGATGAGCTCTTCCAGGCCGCCCAGCAGGGAGCCCCCTCCGGTGAGGATAATTCCCCGGTCCACCACGTCCGCCGCCAGCTCCGGAGGGGTCTTCTCCAGAACGCTGTGGATGGCGTCCAGAATCTGTCCGGTCACATCCTTTAAGGCCTCCCGAATCTCCTCGGAGGTCAGGGTGGCCGTCTTGGGCAGGCCGGTGATCACATTCCGCCCCTTCACCTCCATGGTGAGCACCTGGGGACGGGGATACACATTGCCCAGACGGATCTTCACCGCCTCGGCGGTCTGCTCCCCGATGAACAGATTGTGGGCCTTGCGCACATAGCGGATGATGGCCTCGTCAAAATCATTTCCCGCCACCCGGATGGACTGGGATACCACTATCCCTCCCAGGGAAATAATGGCAATATCTGTAGTGCCGCCGCCGATATCCACGATCATATTTCCGCAGGGCTTGGTGATATCAATACCCGAACCGATAGCCGCCGCCACCGGCTCCTCAATAATAAACACTTCCCGGGCTCCCGCCTGGTAGGTGGCCTCCTCCACAGCCTTGCGCTCCACCTCTGTGACGCCGCTGGGCACGCAGATACTGATCCTGGGCTTCCGGAAGGCCCGGCGGCCCATGGATTTCTGAATGAAATACTTCAGCATCCGCTCGGTGATGGTATAGTCAGAGATCACTCCCTGGCGCAGGGGACGGATGGCCATAATATTGCCCGGCGTCCGGCCGATCATCTGCCGGGCCTCCTCGCCGATGGCCTTCACCCTGTCCGTGTCCTTGTCGTACGCCACCACCGAGGGCTCCTTCAGCACGATTCCCTTTCCCTTCGCATAGACCAAAATACTGGTTGTTCCCAGATCAATGCCAATATCCGTGGCTGCCATAGATACTCCCCTTTCTGTTTCACGCAGTTACCTTAGTATCTGCGGATACCTGCAGGCTTATACGCCTGCAGGCGTTTTTTTCGTTCCCCTCTTGTCTGGGTTCCATTATATACCAACCGTCCCGCTCTTGGAAAGCGTTTTACAGATATTTTTTTACATACTGTCCGGTGTAGGAGGCAGGATTCTCGGCCACCTCCTCGGGAGTTCCCTGGGCTACCACTGTGCCGCCCCGGTCTCCTCCCTCAGGTCCCAGGTCAATGATATAGTCCGCTGTCTTAATCACATCCAGGTTGTGCTCGATGACCACCACCGTGTTGCCTCCCTCCGCCAGCCGGTGCAGAATCTCCACCAGCTTGTTCACATCGTCAAAATGCAGGCCCGTGGTGGGCTCGTCCAGAATATAGATGGTCTTCCCGGTGCTTCTCCGGCTCAGTTCCGTGGCCAGCTTCACCCGCTGGGCCTCGCCGCCGGAGAGCTCCGTGGAGGGCTGTCCCAGCTTCAGATAAGAAAGTCCCACATCGTTTAAGGTCTCTATCTTTCTCTTGATGGCCGGAACCGGGGCAAAAAATTCCACTGCCTCCTCCACCCGCATATTCAGCACATCGTAAATACTCTTCCCCTTATATTTTACTTCCAATGTTTCCCGATTATACCGCTTTCCCTGGCAAACCTCACAGGGGACGTACACATCCGGCAGAAAGTGCATCTCAATTTTCAGGATTCCGTCGCCGGCGCAGGCCTCGCAGCGGCCTCCCCGGATGTTGAAGCTGAACCGTCCCTTCTTGTACCCCCGGGCCTTAGCGTCCGCCGTGGCGGCAAAGAGATCCCGGATCAGGTCAAAGACTCCCGTGTAGGTGGCTGGGTTTGATCTGGGGGTCCGGCCGATGGGAGACTGGTCGATGTCAATGACCTTGTCCAACTGCTCTATCCCCAGAATCTTCTTGTGCTTTCCGGGAATAGTTCTGGCGTGATTCAGCTCCTTGGCCAATCGCTTGTAGAGTATCTCGTTAATCAGGGTGCTCTTGCCGGAGCCGGAGACGCCGGTAATGCAGGTCACCACCCCCAGGGGGATCTCCACGTCAATATTTTTCAGGTTATTCTCCGCCGCCCCCTTGATTACCAGCTTGCCCGTGGGCTTTCTCCTCTCCCGGGGCACCTCTATCTTTTTTCTGCCGCTTAAGTAGGCTCCGGTGATGGAATTGGGATTTGCCATCAGCTCCTCCGCGGTACCGATGGCCACCAGCTCCCCGCCGTGATCCCCTGCCCCGGGACCGATGTCCACGATGCAGTCCGCAGCCCGCATGGTGTCCTCGTCATGCTCCACCACGATCAGCGTATTGCCCAGATCCCGCAGGTGGCAGAGGGTTTTCAGCAGCTTATCATTGTCCCTCTGGTGCAGGCCGATGCTGGGCTCATCCAGGATATAGGCCACGCCCACCAGGCCGGAGCCGATCTGGGTGGCCAGACGGATTCTCTGGGCCTCGCCGCCGGAGAGGGTGGCGGTGGCCCGGGAAAGGGACAGGTATTCCAGCCCCACGTTCACCAGAAATCCCACTCTTGCACGGATTTCCTTCAAAACCTGGTGCCCGATGGCCTCTTGACTGGGAGTAAGCTGTAAATTATGCAGGAATTCCTGCAGATTCAGGATGGACATGGCGGTGGTTTCGTAAATATTTTTGTCCCCCACCGTCACCGCCAGGGATTCCGGCTTCAGCCTCTTGCCCTTGCACTCAGGGCAGGGAGTCACCCGCATGAAGGTCTCGTACTCCGCCTTGATCACATCGGAGCCGGTCTCCCGGTATTTTCGCTCCACATTCCGGATCAGACCTTCAAACTTCACATCATAGACGCCCTCGCTGCGCTGTCCCTTGTAGTGTACCTTCAGCGCATGGTCGCCGGTTCCCCGAATAATCACATCGTGAACCTTCTGGGAGTACTCCTCAAAGGGAACATCCAGGCGGAAATGATACTCCTCCGCCAGGGCGTCCAAAATAGCCCGGGTGAAGCTTCCCTTGGTATTGCAGGACTGCCAGCCCATGACCACAATGGCCCCCTCTTCGATGCTCTTGCTCTTGTCGGGGATCATCAGGTCCTCATCAAACTCCATCCGGTAGCCCAATCCCGCGCAGCAGGGGCAGGCGCCAAAGGGATTGTTGAAGGAAAAGCTTCTGGGTTCAATCTCGTCAATGCTGACACCGCAGTCAGGACAGGAAAAACTCTGGCTAAAAGTCATCCGGTTTCCGTCCATGGTGTCCACCACCAAAAGCCCCTCCGCCAGGTTCAGCACGCTCTCGATGGAGTCCGTGAGCCTCTGGCGGATTCCCTCCTTCACCACCAGGCGGTCCACCACAATCTCAATGTTATGCTTAATATTTTTGTCCAGCTGAATCTCCTCCGAGAGCTCGTACTGATTTCCGTCGATCATCACCCGGACGTAGCCGCTCTTCCTGGCGTGGTCCAGCAGCTTCTCATGGCGTCCCTTCCGGCCCCGAACCACCGGGGCCAGGAGCTGGATTCTGGTTCTCTCCGGCAGGGCCAGGATCTGGTCCACCATCTGGTCCACCGTCTGCCGGGCAATCTCCCGCCCGCACTTGGGGCAGTGGGGAATTCCGATCCGGGCATAGAGAAGCCGGAAATAATCGTAAATCTCCGTCACCGTTCCCACGGTGGAACGGGGATTCCGGTTGGTGGACTTCTGGTCTATGGAGATAGCCGGAGACAGACCCTCGATGCTCTCCACATCAGGCTTCTCCATCTGTCCCAGGAACTGACGGGCGTAGGAGGAAAGGCTCTCCATATATCTTCGCTGCCCCTCGGCGTAGATGGTGTCAAAGGCCAGGGAGCTCTTTCCCGACCCGGACAGTCCCGTCAGCACCACCAGCTCATTTCTGGGAATATCCACATTCAGATTTTTCAGGTTGTTCTCCCTGGCTCCACGGATTTTGATAAATTGTTTTTCTCTTGCCATCTTTTCTTCCTCTATTTCTACTCTGGGGGGATGCCGCATGATTCGATATTCTCACCACTTGCAGCAGTCCCGCTATCCTTTATCTATAACCATTGCTTCCATTCTTATTCTGCGGCTGGCACCCAAAATGGTATGCGCAGGTATAGCAGCCGCCATGCGTATTATACCATACCCCTTCTCTTTATGCAAACATTTGTTTGTATCGTCCTATGGGATTTTATTTAAAATACCTCTTGACACATTATACTATGCATTATATAGTATAAGGTATAAGGAGGTAAACGGTATGGATATACAGTTGAAAAAGGGTCTGCTGGAATTCTGCGTGCTGGCCGTACTACAGCGCTCGGACTCCTACGGATACCAGATCGTGAAGGATGTCTCCGCCTGTGTGGAAATGTCCGAATCCACCCTCTATCCTATTCTCAAACGCCTGGGCGCCAGCGGTTATCTCACCACCTACTCCGTGGAACACAATGGCCGCCTGCGCAAATACTACCAGATAACGGAGGAAGGCCGGCTTCACATCCAGGAATTCCTGGAGGACTGGCAGCAGGTCATGGATATTTATTACTTTATCAAAGGGAGCGAAGCGTGATGAACAAGAAATATTTTTTATTAGAGCTGGAGCATGAGCTGAAGCCTCTGAAAAAGGCTGAGCTGGAAAAATTCCTCTCCTACTATGAGGAGATGATCGACGACTACCTGGAAGACGGGTGCACGGAGGAGGAGGCTATCCGGCGCATCGGATCCCCTGAGGATATTGCCCGGGAAATCCTGGAGGATAGCAGTTCCTTCATGGAGGGGCGCCCTCTGGGTTCAAAAATTTTTATCGGCATTTTGCTGGTACTGGGCTCTCCCCTGTGGGGTTCCCTGCTGTTGGCCGCCCTGCTGCTGGTGCTGTCCGCCTACATGATTCTCTGGTGTATTCCCCTGTGTACGGGCTCTTTAAGCCTGGGCGCCTTTCTGCTGGCGCTGGTGAGTATCCCCGGTTCCGTCCCCCTATTCTTCGGATCTGCCATCACCGGCAGCGTACAGCTGGGTCTGGGCCTTTGTGCGGGAGGGGGCGCTCTGCTGGGAGCTCTTCTCACCTGGCAATTTATCCGTCTATTTGTTCAGCCCACGAAAGTTCTCACCCAGAAACTGACCTCCATGGTCTATCGCAGAAAAAGGAGTAAATGAAGATGAACAGGAAAAATCCAAATATTGCTTTTAAAAAAGAACGCCGCTTAAAGAAAACTTGTATCCTGGCCGCCTCAGCTATGCTGCTCTTCGGCCTGCTGGTGGGAGGCGTGGGGCTCCTCCAGGGACGAAATCACCCGGAGGCTCTGGCGGAGACCGGGGACCACAGCTGGTACCGCACCTTCTCCATCACCGAGGACGGCTGGTGGGTGGGCCTGGATTTCAGCCGGGACGGATCCTTTAATGTGATTCGCTTCGCTCCCTGAGGGAGGGCGTAAAATTTTCTGTGTCTATGGGAAAAATTCTTCTTTGATAAGAAACAGATATGTATAATTGTCTTGTCGGAACTTCTGCTTTTTGGCTGTCGAATTACTTATCTGTTTATAGTATTACCCATT
>DVHU01000002.1 GCA_018711815.1 Candidatus Egerieimonas intestinavium | reverse complement strand
AATAATCTGTCGGATTTGGTCTTTTGCTACTGCCATAAATAAACTCCTTTTCGATAAGAATTGTCATATCTGTAATTCTTACCAAAAAGGAGCCATTTTTTACCAAAGCCACAAAGTTTTTTACACTACCCTCTTAGCTTACAAACGGACTCTCAATTTGCCATTTTCAAACACGCTCTAGCGGTTTCCTCTGAGCTCCAGAAGCTTCGACTTTAACTCGCCCTCCATGCGGTTTAACTCCACCTCGGCAGCGGCCCGCTTCTGACGGCCTTCCTCCTGGATTTTCATTACCTCGTCCAGGGTGGAGATCAGGGATTCGTTGGTGTGCTTTAAGGTCTCCAGGTCCACGATGCCCCGCTCGGACTCCCTGGCGGTCTCCACCGTGGCCATTTTCAGGGTGTCGGCGTTTTTGCGCAGCAGTTCGTTGGTCATGTTGCTGACCTCCTGCTGGGCTCTGGCTGCCTGGGCGGCGTGCTCTACCCCCAGGGCCAGCACCATCTGGCTCTTCCACAGGGGAATCGTGTTCACCAGGGTAGACTGAATTTTCTCGATCATCAGGGTGTCGCTGCCCTGCACCAGACGGATCTGGGGAGCGGTCTGGATGGAAATCATCCGGGTCAGCTCCAGATCATGGATTTTTTTCTCAAAACGGTTGCACAGAGAGTCCAGATCCTTGGCTGCCTGGGCGTCCTCCGGCAGGCTGCTGCTCTGGGCCTTGGCCATGAGCCGGGGCAGCTCCGTGGTGCGCACCTGCTGCAGCTTTTTCTTGCCGGCCAGGATGTACATGGACAGTTCCTTAAAGTAGGCGGTGTTCTGCTCATACATCTTGTCCAGCATGGCCGTATCCTTCATCAGCAGAGCCTGATGGTTCTCCAGGGCCTGACAGATTTTTCCGATATTGTTCTCCGCCTTCTCATACTTGGCCTTCATGGCCGTCAGCTTGTCCGAGGATTTGCGGAAGAGATTTCCGAAAAAGCCCCGCTCCTCCTCCTGGGCGTCAAAGGATTTCAGCTCCGTGACTACGCCGGAGAGCATCTCGCCGATCTCCCCCAGATCCTTGGTCTTCACATTTTCCAGAGCCTTCTCCGAGAAGGCTGCCATCTTGCTCTGGGTTCCGGAGCCGTACTGGAGAATGGCGGTGGAGTTGGTCAGGTCGATCTGGCGGGAGAAATCCTCCACCATCTGGCGCTCCTCCGGGGTCAGCAGATCCTCAGAGAGCTGGGGCTCCTGGGATTCTTCCTGGGCGGGGGGCTGGGGCGCCTCCGGCGCGGGCTCGCCAAATACCAGGGTGGGTTTATAACTTACTTCATTTTCCATTGCTTATTCCTCTCTTTTCCGGCTTTGGTCAGCGGATCCTCGGTGAGTCCCTCCTGAGCCAGCATGGTCTTCATGACGGATATGTCCGAAGCGATATCCCAGGCTGTGTCCTCGAAGAAGCGATCCAGAAGATTTTCAAAAGCCTCGTTGATGGTGTCCAGGGTCCGTTCAATTTCCAGCTTGGTGCTGGCGATGTTTTCTCCGCCCACCGGCTGGGCGTCCAGCTCGCAGTAGGCATCCAGAAGCTTTCTGGTGGTGGGAAGATAATAATTCATCAGCTTGTGCAGCTCCGGGGCCAGATCCGGATCCTTCTCCACCTGGTCAAAGATTTTCCGCATGATAGTTTCCAGGCGGTCCAGCTTTTGGGAAATTTCCACCCCCGGAAGTATATCGTTGCAGTGGTGGATATGCCGGATATATTCGTCGCCCTCCTCCAGGATATGCTGGCACTCCTGGGAAAGGCCTGACGGAGCCTTTTCCTCCTGCACGTGTACCACGGAAGCCTCCCGCTGGCGCCGGGCCAGCTCCTGCTCTGCGGCGCAGTACTGCTGAAATACGTCGTCTGTGAGCATCAGGCAGGTGCCCTGGCGGTCCAGGTGTCCCTGGGGGAACATTCCCTTGTCGATCATCAGGGTTAAATCGGAGCGCAGTCCGCTGATTTTTCTCCGGGACAGCTGGGAGAGCTCCTCCAGGGAGCAGTAGGTGCGGCTGCCCAGGATGCGCTTGTAGCTGCGGAAACGCTTCACCAGATTCCATTTCCTGCGCCCCACACCCCCCACAATGAGACTCCCGCCCAAAAAGCAGAGCATCAAGATGGTGGCAATCCAGGTCTCGGAGGGAACCTGAGAAAAAAGGGTGGTCAGTAGAAGAATCAGGGCGCTTAAGCCAAAGATGCCGGCAGCGGAGAAGCCAAGGCAAGTCAGCAGAGGACCGGCCATGCGGCCCTTAGGGACAGGGGCGAAGCGGAGATCGCTGTCTCTTCTGTCCCGGTCATAGCTGGTGAAGGAACTGCCCCGCACCTTCTGGCTATTCTCCGGCCGCTGGGTATCCCTGGGGCTTCCCGCTGAGCGGAGGGTCTGTTTGGCTGCGTCCAGGGTCTGGTTGATGGTAGAATTTAGGCGGCTGAAATCCCGGGAATCGATGGCAGACTGAACCAGATCCCGGATTTCGCTGCCGATATGTTCAAAATCTCGATAATCCATAGCCTACACCCGATAGATATAATCTGCCTTTCTGGGTTTTGGGGTGGGAAGCGCGCCGTCCCGGTAGCCCAGCAGACAGTGACCTACGCCCACATAGTCGCCCTTGACGCCCCACTTTTCCAGGAGAGCTTTTCCCTCCGGAGAGTCGAAGACCTCTCTGGCCCGGTGGATCCAGCAGGAATCTACCCCCAGGGAGAAGGCGGCGTTCATGAGATTTCCCATCACCAGAGAGCCGTCCTCCACACAGGTGCCCCGGCTTCTGTCAGCCAGAACTACCACCACGGTGGGAGCTCCGTAGAAGGGATCCGAGGAGACGCCCAAGATCTCTGCATTCATCCGGGACAGCTGGGCGATGGTGTCCGCGTCCTGGACGGCGATCATGATGGGAGACTGAGCGCCCATGCCGTTGGGGGCCCAGGTGCCGGCCTCCAGGATCTGGGAGAGCTGCTCCTCAGTAATCTGCTGCTTTTTATATTTCTTGACGCTGCGGCGTTCCTTTAAACAGTTGAGCACTTCATTCATTCTTGTCCATACCTTCCTTCCCGTAAACCGCCGGCGCTGCCGGCAGGGGTAAAAAATCACAAATTTACCTTTATATTTTACTTCCAGGCGGGGAGAAATACAAGAAGAAAAGCGAAACTGAGGAGGAGAAAAAGAGGAAATTATAACAGCGGGGCGGTGAAAGGGAAATTGACGGAACAGGCCGCTTGTTTTATACTGGGGAAAGAGAGAGAAAGGGAGGCGAGGCATATGCATCGGGAACATACGAGGACAGTAAAAATTGGGGAGAGGGTCATCGGCGGCGGTAATCCCGTCCTGATTCAGTCCATGACCAATACCCCCACGGAGGATGTGAGGGCCACGGTGGAGCAGATCCAGGCCCTGGAGAGGGCGGGCTGTGAGATTATCCGCTGCGCGGTGCCCACCCAGGAGGCGGCCCTGGCCTTAAAGGAGATAAAAAAGCAGATTTCTATTCCCCTGGTGGCAGATATCCATTTTGATTACCGCCTGGCTATCGCGGCCATGGAGAACGGGGCGGATAAAATCCGGATTAATCCGGGAAATATCGGCAGCCGGGAGCGGATCAAGGCAGTGGTGGACGCGGCCAAGGACCGGCAGATTCCCATCCGGGTGGGCGTCAACAGCGGCTCCCTGGAGAAGGAGCTGGTGGAGAAATATCACGGGGTCACCGCTGAGGGCATCGTGGAGAGCGCTCTGGATAAGGTGAAAATCATCGAGGATCTGGGCTACGACAACCTGGTCATCAGCATTAAATCTTCCGATGTGCTCATGTGCGCCCGGGCCCACGAGCTCATCGCTCAAAGGACGGATCATCCCCTCCATGTGGGAATTACAGAAGCGGGAACCCTCTGGTCCGGCAATATCAAGTCAGCAGTGGGACTGGGAATCATTCTCTACCAGGGAATCGGCGACACCATCCGGGTGTCCCTGACCGGGGATCCCCTGGAGGAGGTCAAGTCGGCCAAGAGAATTCTGAAAACCCTGGGTCTGCGCCAGGGGGGCATCGAGGTGGTATCCTGTCCCACCTGCGGCAGGACGAAGATCGATCTGATCGCCCTGGCCAACCAGGTGGAAAATATGGTGCAGGATATCCCCTTGGATGGGGTGAAGGTGGCCGTCATGGGCTGCGTGGTAAACGGCCCCGGGGAGGCCCGGGAGGCGGATATCGGCATCGCCGGGGGAATCGGCGAGGGATTGTTGATCAAGAAGGGCCAGATTGTGGAGAAGCTGCCGGAGAGCGAGCTTCTGCCCAGACTGCGCCGGGAATTGTTAAATTGGAAAAAGGACTGATGAGCAGGCATGGAGAAGGAATTTTTTGACGTATTTCCCAATTTGAAGGTGAACGAAGAGCTGCGGGCTCTGCTGAGGCCGGTGAAGGTGACCAAGGTGGCGGTGACGCCCAAGCGGGAGCTTCTGCGGGTGTATATCAAAAGCCCCAACTGGATACACAAGCGGTATATCTATGCCCTGGAGCAGGCTATTCACGATCAGCTTTTCCCCCAGAATCACATCACCGTAAAGGTGCTGGAGCATTTCTGCCTGTCTGCCCAGTATACGCCGGAAAATTTCCTGGAGGTCTATCGGGAGAGCCTGCTGCTGGAGCTGAAAACCTACAGCGCCCTGATCTACAACCTGTTTTACACGGCCAAGATCGCCTTCCCCTCCCGGGATGAGATGTCCCTGACCATCGCCAGCTCCATCATCTCCCAGGACCGGGAGGAGGAGCTGGTACATATCCTGCTGAAAGTATTCCGCAGCCGCTGCGGCTTTGAGAATCTGAAAATCACTACCCACTACGAGGAGCGGGGCAAGAGCCGGGCCCTGAAGGACTCGGAGCTGCTGATCCAGGAGAAGGCCCGCCAGGTGAGCCAGCAGGCCCTGTCTCACCGGGAGCAGCCCCAGCAGGAGCAGGGGAAAGGGCAAGAGCCGACTCAGGAGCAGGTCCAGAAGAAAAAGGCGGCCGCCCAGCCGGCGGAAAAGAGCAGAGGAAGAGGAGAGGGAGGCGATTCCTTTGGGAAGAAGGAAAAGGGCAAAGCTTCCCAGGAGTTCAGGCGTTCCTTAAAGCGCTCGGACAATCCCGACGTCATCTACGGCCGGGATTTCGAGGAGGAAGCCATCCCCATCGAGTCCATCGCCCAGGAGATGGGCGAGGTGGTTATCCGGGGCAAGGTGCTGACTGTGGACAGCCGGGAAATCCGCAATGAAAAAACGATTCTTATGTTTAACCTGACGGATTTTACCGATACCATGACCGTAAAAATGTTTCTGCGCAACGATCAGGTCGCAGAGGTGGCGGATATTAAGAAGGGCGCCTTTCTGAAAATCAAGGGCGTCACCACCATTGACCGGTTTGACCATGAACTGACCATCGGCTCCCTGGCCGGGGTGAAGAAGATTCCCGATTTTACTGTGTCCCGCCAGGACAACAGTCCCAGAAAGCGGGTGGAGCTCCACTGCCACACGAAAATGAGCGACATGGACGGAGTCACCGATGCGGGAGTGCTGGTGGACCGGGCCTACAAGTGGGGTCACCCGGCCATCGCCATCACCGACCACGGAGTGGTGCAGGGCTTCCCCATAGCCAACCACTACGTGGAGGATCACATTCCCAAGGATTCGGATTTTAAGGTCATTTACGGGGTGGAGGCCTACCTGGTGGACGACTTAAAGGGCGTGGTTACCGAGAGCCGGGGCCAGTCCCTGGACGCGCCCTACGTGGTCTTTGACATTGAGACCACGGGCTTTTCCTCGGTGAAAAATAAGATTATCGAGATCGGCGCCGTGCGGGTGGAGGAGGGAAAAATTGTTTCCCGCTTCTCTGAATTTGTAAATCCCCAGGTGCCCATCCCCTTTAAGATCGAGCAGCTGACGGGCATCAACGACCAGATGGTCATGGACGCCCCCGCCATTGAGGAGATCCTGCCCAGGTTTCTGGAGTTTTCTGAAGGGGCGGTGATGGTGGCCCACAACGCGGATTTCGACATGAGCTTTATTCTGGAAAACTGCCGTCGTCTGGGCCTTTCCCGGGAGTTCACCTACGTGGACACCGTGGGGCTGGCCCGCTTTCTGCTGCCGGGGTTAAACCGCTTTAAGCTGGACACGGTGGCAAAGGCGCTGCAGGTGCCTCTTCTCAACCACCACCGGGCGGTGGACGACGCCGGGTGTACGGCGGAAATCTTTGTGAAATTTGTGAAAATGCTGAAGGAGCGGGACATTCATGACCTGGATGCCCTGAATCGGGAGGCCGGGGTGTCCGTGGACAATATCAAGAAAATGCCCACCTATCACGCCATTATCCTGGCCACCTGCGAGGTGGGAAGGGTGAACCTTTACCATCTGATTTCCGAGTCCCACATTACCTACTACTACCGGAGGCCCAGGATTCCCAAGAGCGTGTACCTGAAATACCGGGAAGGATTGATTATCGGCTCCGCCTGCGAGGCCGGGGAGCTGTATCAGGCGCTGCTGCGGGGAGCGGCGGACACGGAGATTGCCCGGCTGGTGAAATTTTACGATTATCTGGAGATCCAGCCCATCGGCAACAACGCCTTCATGCTCCGGGAGGACCGGGATGACGTGAAGACCGAGGAGGATCTGCGGGACTTAAACCGGAGGATCGTGAAGCTGGGAGAGCAGTTTGATAAGCCGGTGGTGGCCACCTGCGACGTGCACTTTATTGACCCGGAGGACGAGGTCTACCGGCGGATTATCATGGCCGGAAAGGGCTTCGACGATGCGGATCAGCAGGCGCCCCTGTATCTGCGCACCACCGAGGAGATGCTGGAGGAATTTTCCTACCTGGGGGCGGAGAAAGCCGAGGAGGTGGTCATCACCAACACCAACAAGATCGCGGATATGTGCCAGAAGGTCTGCCCCATCCGGGACGGAAAGTTCCCGCCGGTGATCGAAAATTCCGACCAGGACCTGCGGGATATCTGCTACAACAAGGCCCATGAAATGTACGGGGATCCACTGCCGGAAATTGTAGCCGCCCGGCTGGAGCGGGAGCTGACCTCCATTATCTCCAACGGCTATGCGGTAATGTACATCATCGCCCAGAAGCTGGTGTGGAAGTCCAACGAGGACGGCTACCTGGTGGGCTCCCGGGGCTCTGTGGGCTCCTCCTTTGTGGCCACCATGTCGGGAATCACAGAGGTAAATCCTCTGGCCCCCCATTATTACTGCAAAAAATGCCACTACAGCGATTTTGACTCCCCGGAGGTGAAGCACTATGCGGAGCTGGGAAAGGCCGGCTGCGACATGCCGGACAAGAAATGTCCGGTCTGCGGGGAGCCCCTGGTAAAGGACGGCTTTGACATCCCCTTTGAGACCTTCCTGGGATTTGAGGGAAATAAGGAGCCGGATATTGACCTGAACTTCTCCGGGGAATACCAGAGCAACGCCCACAAGTACACGGAGGTGATCTTCGGGGAGGGGCACACCTTCCGGGCGGGCACCATCGGTACCCTGGCGGATAAGACAGCCTTCGGCTATGTGAAGAATTACTTTGAGGAGCGGGGAGTTCACAAGCGCAACTGCGAGATCGACCGGATCGTCCAGGGATGCACGGGGGTGCGCCGCACCACCGGTCAGCATCCGGGAGGAATCGTGGTGCTGCCCCACGGGGAGGATATCTGTTCCTTCACCCCCATCCAGCACCCGGCCAACGACATGACCACGGACATTGTGACCACCCACTTCGAGTACCATTCTATTGACAAGAACCTGCTGAAGCTGGATATTCTGGGACACGATGATCCCACCATGATCCGTATGCTGGAGGATTTGACCGGGCTGGACGCCAAGGCCATTCCCCTGGATGACAAGGATGTGATGTCCCTGTTTTCCAGCACCAAGGCCCTGGGCATCTCTCCGGAGGACATTGGCGGCTGCCCCTTAGGCTGCCTGGGTATCCCGGAGTTTGGAACAGAATTTGTTATCCAGATGCTCCAGGACACCAAGCCCACCAGCTTTTCCGACCTGATCCGGATTTCCGGCCTATCCCACGGAACCGACGTGTGGCTGGGAAATGCCCAGACACTCATCGAGGAGGGGAAGGCCACCATTTCCACCGCCATCTGTACCCGTGACGATATTATGACCTACCTGATCAACAAGGGATTGCCCAGCGAGCATTCCTTCAAGATCATGGAGTCTGTGCGAAAGGGCAAGGGCTTAAAGCCGGACCAGGAAGCGGAGATGAAGGAGCACGATGTGCCCGACTGGTATATCTGGTCCTGCAAGAAGATCAAGTACATGTTCCCCAAGGCCCATGCGGCGGCCTACGTTATGATGGCCTGGCGGATCGCGTATTTTAAGATCTTTTATCCCCTGGCCTACTATGCGGCTTATTTCTCCATCCGGGCCTCCTCATTTTCCTATGAGCTCATGTGTCTGGGGCGGGAGCGGCTGGAATACCACATGGCCGATTACCGGAAGCGGGCGGACACCTTGACCCCCAAGGAGAAGGACAGCATGAAGGACATGAAGATTGTCCAGGAGATGTATGCCCGGGGGCTGGAATTTTTGCCGGTGGATATTTACCGGGCCCAGGCGCACCGGTTTCAGATTATTGACGGCAAGCTGATGCCCTCCCTGGATTCCATCGAAGGCCTGGGGGACAATGCGGCCAACGCCGTGGAGGACGCAGCCAAGAAGGGAGAGTTTCTGTCCAAGGATGATTTCCGGGAGCGGACCAAGGTCAGCAAGACGGTGATCGACCTCATGGACGACCTGCACCTGCTGGGAGATATCCCCCAGTCCAACCAGATTTCCCTGTTTGATTTCACTTAAGGAAAAGCAGATAAAAAAAGATCTGTCGCATGAGGCGATATCCTTGTATATTTATGCAGTTGTACTCAGCCTGCGCTCACCTGGAGCCCGTAGTCTCCAGGCTGTGCTCGGCGGATTCGCACAAGCTGCATAAATATACGAGATATCCGCTAATTGCGGCAGATCCTTTTTTATCAACGATGGCCTATGGGGCCTCCCAGACGGTTACGTATTCCCCGGGGCTCCCGTGGCTTATTGGGCTTCCCAGACCGCCACGCAGTCCCCGGGGGTTCCGTAGTAGATTCCCGTCAGGGGAACCTTTTCCCCGGAATCAGCGGTGATTTCCTTGGGCAGGGCGAAGGAGATATGGGAAATGCGCCCTCCTTTTTTGTTGCGGAGAATGGACTCCCTTTCGGTAAAGTAGTATTTTCCCTCCTGGGTGACGGTGGAGGTACTGTCGCTGACTTTGCTTTGGATCTGGGCCTGGTAGGAGACTTCCACCTGACTTTCCCCTTCCTCAGCCCTGAGAGAGAGAATCCTCTGGACGGGTATAGGCACCAGAACCCAATTTTCTAAAAAGTGATGGCCCGCGGCCAGCAGGAGGCAGACCAGGAGCGCTATAAGCAGCCCTTTTTGGCAGCTTTTTCTCTGGGATTTCTTCCAGGCGGCAGCCATATCCCGGACGATTTCCTCGTGCTTTTCCTCCTCCTGGCCGGAAATGCGGCACTGGATCTGCATTTTTCCCAGGAGAGCGGAGCACTGGGGACAGGTTTTCAGATGCTCCTCCACCAGAGCTTGGCTCTCCCGGGAACATACTTGGTCGCAGTACAGGGGGAGCAAATCCTGAATCACATGGCATGAGATGGTTTTCATGGCTTTCCCTCCATTTCGCTGATGAGCTTCAGCTTGGCCCGATGGTAGGTGACCCGGGCCCAGCTCTCTGTCTTGCCGAAAATACTGGCGATTTTCTGAAAAGGCAGTTCCCCGAAGACCCGCAGCATAAATACTTCCTTGTAGGGCTCCCGCAGGCTGTGCAGATGCCGGTGGATGGTCATGGTCTCCGCTTCCTCCAGGAGCCGCCGCTCCACGGGAGAGTCTTCCCCGGGAGGAGCCTCCCCGGGAGAGTTGCCCTCGGACAGGGGAACCGTGCGCTTCCTCTTTTTCTGATGGGAGAAAAAGAGGTGCTTGGCAATCTGGCAGAGCCAGACGGTCATCTTGCAGTCGCCACGGAAATCCTTCATGTGCTGCATGGCCTGACAGAAGGTTTCCTGAGTGAGCTCCTCCGCCAGTTCGGAATCCCGGCAGAGGGAAAGGACGTAGCGGTAAACATCTCTGAAATATAAGGTGTAGATTTCCTCAAAGCCTTCCACCGGCGGCCTCCTTTCCCGTGCTTTTGCTGCTTATTCGCACACGGCCATGTTCTTGTAATTATGATACCATAAAAGGAAGAAGGACGTTATACGCATGTGTGGGGAGTTTCCTTTACAGATAAGAGAGGGGAGAAGGAGATTCATTACAGAAAATTAAAAAATAGCAAAGGGCGCCTCCGGGGAGGCGCCTTCGCTGTCAAAGCAAACCACAAGATGGGCGGCGTATCCATCATCTCAGGTACTCTTGCGAGTGTGTCGGGAGCCTTTCCGACCTTTGCAGTTTGTTTTATTATACCTTTAGTATAGGGAAAAAATTCTATTTTGTCAAATTTTTTTTAGTCGTCCATTACTAATTCCGTGATTAAGCTTACCCTCTCTTTACAAGGACACACACGCCTCAATCCATGATATTTTCGCGATTTGCAGCGTTATCCTCAATCGGCGTACGTCCAGTACGCCTCAATCGTCTGCCTTGCAAATCACGAAAATCTTCATGGTT
>DVHU01000071.1 GCA_018711815.1 Candidatus Egerieimonas intestinavium | reverse complement strand
AAAAGTAAATTTATATAAAAATATAGAATGAGAGTAAGATTAAGGAAAAAGAGAAAGGGAATATTGACTTTTTAATTAAAAACAAACATAATAAAGAAAAAACGGAGAAAAAAGATGGGAATTACATTAAAGGAAATAGCAGAGAAAGCGGAGGTATCTATTGCTACAGTATCCTTTGCGTTAAACCATACAAGATATGTATCCCCGCAGCTTTCAGAAAAAATATGGAGGATTGCCAGGGAAAATGGGTATAGAAAAAAGGTATCCGATTTGGGATATAGAGAAATCGCAGTACTTTTTGCTGAAATTGAGACTGCCTTTTCCCGAAAACTGGCCATGGAATTGGACCGGGAAGCGAGGGCCCAGGGATACATTATGGGATTATATGTAACTTTGGGCAGCAAGGAAATAGAAGCCCATATGCTCAGAGAGCTGTCGGAGAATCCAAAGGTAGATGGGATTATTGGGATACTCAGTGGAAGTGAGAAAGCTACTTATGGAGAAATTATAAAAAAGGGGAAACCATTGCTGTGCATGGACAGGGAGCTGATGCGGGAGGGGATTCCCTGTGTGCTGCGGGATCAGATGTCAGCGGGATATCAGGCAGCAGAATTGTTGATAAAAAACGGCCACGAGCGGATTTTATTGCTGGCAGAAAAAGCGGTGCCGGACCAAGCGGAGGACCAGCTCAGAGGCTATGCGGCAGCTCTGGATGCCTACGGTGTAGTCCGTGAGGAGGGGCTGGAACGGGAGCTGGAAGGGAGAGGCAAGGGGGAAACCAAAAATGCAATAAGCCGGATTTTGCAGGATGAAAGACCTACGGCAGTTATCGCGGGAAGTGAATGGATGGCGGAGTGTCTTCTGGGGGGGATGCAGGAACAGGGAGTGGATTGTCCCCGAGATTTATCTGTGGTAGTAATTGGGGAATATATTTGGCATGATATATTGTCTCCAAGTCTGACCGCAGTAGTTCCTAACATCGGTGAAATGGCCCGAGAGGCTATAGAAATGATTACGCGACAAAGCCAAGGGAAAAGGAGGGAAAGAGATATATGCCCAGTGCCTATGGAGATCAAACTGGGAAAATCGGTCGTGGGTATTGGGCGAGGGCCTTTTGGCGAGCGGGCTGTCTACGGGGAGGAATTGCTATTATCACCGGAAGATGAAAGGAGCCTAAAGAAGGGGAGGTTTAAAGTGGGAATTGCTTTCCATTACAGCGGAGATGAGTGGACGGCATTGCACGAGCGGGCTATTTTGGATACGCTGGGAGCTTATGGGATACAGGTTTTGTCTGTGACCGATGCGCATTTTGACCCCAAAATGCAGGAGATACAGCTGAAACTCCTGATGATGCAGCAGCCGGATGCGGTTATTGCGGTGCCTGTTGACGAGGAACAGACGGCGAAAGCTTTTAAGGAGCTGGCTCAGAAGACCAAGCTGATCTTAATTAACAGTATGCCAAAAGGCTTCACCAAGAATGATTATGCCTGCTGGATTTCCGTAAATGAAAGAGAAAACGGCCAGAATGCGGCTAGGATATTGGGAGACTATTTTCAGGGAAAGGGAAAGACTGCTGTGGGCTTACTGGTCCACGGGGCTGAGTATTTTGCCACAAAGCAGAGAGATTTTTTTGCAGAACAGACGCTGAAGGAGGAATATCCGGATTTAAATATTGTTGCCAGAAAAAAATTTTATAAAATTGAGCATGCGTATGAGGCAGTTATGGAAATGCTATCGGAGTATCCTGAGATAAAGGGAATTTATGTTACCTGGGAAAGACCTGCCCTGGAGGCGATAAGAGGATTGAAAAAAATTGGCCGGACGGATGTCTCCATCTCTACTACCGATTTGGATCATGAGATAGCCGGGTATTTGAAAAGAAAAGAAATTGTGGTGGGGCTTAGCTCCCAGCGCCCTTATGACCAGGGAGTAGCGGTAGCGATCGCGGCGGCCAAGGTACTCTTGGGGAAGGAAGAGAGAAAATGTATTGGGATGCCTGCATACAGGGTTGACAGCGAATGTCTGGAAAAAGCATGGAAGGATTTGATGCGTGTGGAAAAAACTAAATTTAGTTAAAAAAATTAAAGATGCATAAAAATAAAGGGAGCACGATGTGCATAACGCAGAAAACGAATATATTTTACTAAAAATATTGACTAAAAATCCAGACGATGCTAAAATTTAACCATGACAGGTTAAAATTTAATTAAAAAGGAGGAGGCAATGTTAGCGGCAAAATTACCATGTAAAGAGACGATTCGTGTTGTAGATGAACCGGTTCCGGTTCCGGGGAAGGGGGAAGTGCTGATAAAAATGAAAGCTTCAGCTCTTTGCCGAAGCGACCTGCATAGGTATCATGGGGTTACTATTTTTGATGAAGATGAAAAAGCGGCCAATATCACGCCGGGACATGAGCCCTGCGGCATAGTGCAGGAATTGGGGGAAGGAGTAACAAAAGTAAAAAAGGGTGACCGAGTGGCGGTATATCTAGGACTGGGATGTACGACTTGTCCGGATTGCCTCCGGGGAGACATTATGTTGTGTCCGCAGTTTCGCTGTATTGGCTTCGCTGTTAACGGGGCCCATGCAGACTATATGAAGGTGCCGGAGGAAAATTGTTTGCTTTTGCCGGAAGGGATGGATTTTATTACAGGAGCCTTGGCTACGGACGTGGGAGGAACTTTATACACAGCCTGCCGAAAGGTGGGGCTAAATGGAACCAAGAGCGTTGTGATCATTGGGTGCGGTCCCATGGGCAGCGGCGGGATTTTAATGGCAAAAGGCTTTGGAGCGCAGGTTATTGCCGTTGACATGGATGAGGAACGGCTGAAAATGGCAAAGGAGCTGGGAGCGGATTATGTGGTTAACCCCGGAAGAGAAGATTCAGTGAAAAAGGTGAAAGAGCTGACAGAGGGGAGAGGGGCGGATGCGGCGATTGTTACCGCAGGAGGAAATATTCCTTTAAATTCCGCGCTGAATTCCGTACGGCCCAAGGGGCAGGTGGCGTTAATCGCAGAGTCAAACAGCGCCACCATTGATCCTAGCAATCAGTTTGTAAGAACCTTGGTGGAGCTGAAGGGATGCTGGTATTTTAACAGAGGGGATTGGGAGGAAATCGCTCATTTTATTGTGGACAGAAAAATTCCCTTGAAGAAGATTTCCAGCCACACATTTTCTATATCGGAGGCCGAGAAGGCGTTTCCGCTGTTTGATTCAGGAAAAACTCAAAAAGTAGTTTTTGTTTGGGACGATTAAAAACCTATGGATTAGCGAGGAGAAGGTATATGAAGAAAAAGATGATAGCGGCATTGTTGTGTTTAGGAGTAGCTGCGGCAGGGATGGCAGGCTGCGCTGACCAGGGAAAGAACAGCGCTGATCAGAAGACTCAGGAAGAGACGGGAAAAGATCAGGAGACAGAAGAGAAACAGGAAGAGAAGACTTATCCGGAACTGAACTTGAATCCTACGGAGGCCATGAGCGTCAACACGGAAGGGATTAAAGCGGCATCACCTGCGGAATTTACGTTGAGCGACGAAGAGATTGCAAAACTGAAGGAAGGAAATTATACGGCGGCCTTTTGCTATCATACCCAGAGCGATACCTGCAATCAGAATAAGCTGAAGGCAGCGGAAGAGCTGCTGGAAAGCTGGGGGATTGAGACCGTGTCGGTTACAGATGCCAATTTTGACGCGGCTACGCAGACTTCTCAGATTGAGAGCACTATGGCGTTGGAACCGGATGTTCTTTTTGTGATGCCTTATGACGCGGATGCCTGTGCGTCCGCTCTGGACGCTAATGTGAAAGGAACGGATACAAAGCTGATTTTTATGGAAAATGTGGCCACGGGATATACATCGGGAGAAGATTATGCGGGCTGCGCCAGCTCTGACAGCTATGGAAACGGAAAAGCCTGCGCTGATATTTTGGCAAAGGAAATCGGGTATGAAGGCACGGTAGCCATGATGTACTACGATTTGGTCTATCCGGTGACCAATGAGAGGGACCGGGGATTTCGGGAGACAATAGAACAGGATTATCCGGATATCGAAATTGTTGTTGAATCGGGATTTACTGACCCTAATGATACAGGAACTGTTGCCGATGCTATTCTGGCGCGCTATCCCGACGTGGATGGAGTATATGCGTCTTGGGATATCCCGGCGGAAGGTATGATCGCTTCTGCGGAATCTGTAGGGAGAGAGGATTTGATTATCACTTGCTGTGATTTGGGAGACACAGCGGCAAAAAGTATCGCCACCGGCGGTATGATCCGGGGTTCCGGTGCCCCCAGGTCGCCGGAGCAGGGACAGGCGGAAGCGCTGTTGGCAGCTTATGCGCTTCTGGGCAAGGATATGCCGTCTACCTTTGTTACGCCGCCGGCCCTTCCGGTTATTCAGTCTAATGTGCTGGAAGCTTATTATATTAGCTATGGAGCGGAGGCTCCGGACTGGCTTCGCCAGCTGGCACAGTAAAAATGAGGTGAGAAAATGGCGGAATATGCACTGGAGCTTTCAGGAGTTTGCAAATCCTTTGGTGGGGTTCCGGTACTTAAAAATGTAGATTTCCGGCTGAGAAAAGGCTCCATTTGCGCCCTTGTGGGCGGAAATGGAGCGGGGAAATCCACATTGATGAAAATACTGACAGGAATTTATACCAAGGATTCCGGCAGGCTTAGGGTTAATGGAGAAGAGGTTATTATCCGAAATTATAATGAAGCGAAAAAATATGGGATAAGTTTGATCTTCCAAGAGCTAAGCCTGATTCCCACCTTGACTGTGGCAGAAAATATCTTTTTAAATAAAGAACTTCGCCGGGGGAAATTTTTGGATGATAAAAGGATGGAAGAGAAGGCGGAAAAATTGCTGGAGAGCCTGGGTCTGGAGGTGAACGTAAGAGAAAAGGTAGAAAATTTGAGCGTGGGCACTTGCCAGCTGATAGAAATTGCCAAAGCTTTGTCCGACAATACATCTATTCTTGTCATGGATGAACCTACGGCTTCTCTGTCGGATAAAGAGACGGAAATCCTTTTTCGGATTGTGGAAGATCTTAAGCAGCGAGGGATTTCGATCGTATATATCTCTCACCGGATGAAGGAAATATTTCGGATCGCGGATGATATAACAGTGCTATACGGTGGAGAGACGGTGGCGGCAAAGCCGGTGGAAGAATATACACTGGAATCTGTTATCGATTATATGCTGGGCGGAAAGCAGAACGAACAGCTGATGACTTGGAAGGACAGAACGGCGCCTATAGGAAAGGAACTGGCCTTAAAGGTGGAAAATCTGTGCGTGGAAAACCTGGTAAAGGATGTTTCCTTTGAGGTTCACCAGGGAGAAGTGGTTGGACTGGCAGGCTTAATGGGCAGTGGAAGAACAGAAATTTTGGAATGTATTTTCGGACTGCGCAGAAAGACCGGCGGGCGCATTTTCCTGGAAGGCAAGGAGGTAAACTTTCGCAACGTGCGGGAGGCTGTGCGAGCCAGGGTGGCTTTGGTCCCGGAGGATAGAAGGCGCGAAGGCTTAGTTTTATCACACACCCTTCGAGACAATATGGTGGTGACGAATTTTGAACAGGTAAGGGCAGCGGGGGTTCTGTCTGCTAAAAAAAGCAATGCTGTCAGTGAAAAAGCAATACGGGATTTAAAGATACGAGCTGAAAGCGCTAATACAAGAATGGTAAATCTCTCAGGCGGAAATCAGCAGAAGGTAGTGATCGCCAAATGGATGAATATTAATCCCAAGCTTATTATGATGGACGAGCCCACAGCCGGGGTAGATATTCATGCCAAGAGTGAGATTATCGAGTTGATCCGCGGATTTGTATCCCAGGGGCACAGCGTTATATTTGTGTCCTCAGAGCTTTCAGAGATGATGGCGGTCTGTGATCGGATAATCATACTGCATGATGGAAGAAAAACCGGCGAATTGACCCATAAAGAAATAAATTCTGAGGAGGTGCTGCAGCGTGCGATCCAAATATAAGCAGCGGGTAGATTTGTACCAATATATGGTATATATCATTTTTGCGCTAGTATTGATATTTTTTGCTCTATGGCTTGGGCCAAGCTTTTTCTCGGGCTCTAATCTGCTGAATATTACCCGGCAAACGGCCATGGTTTCTGTGATGGCGGTGGCCATGACTTTTGTAATTGCTTGCGGTCAGATTGATCTGTCCATTGGAGCGGTGGTGGCTCTCTCTGCCTTACTGTCAGCCTGGGTTTTGGAGAAGAGTGACAATCTTTTTTTGGCTCTTCTGCTGGCTCTTCTGGTGGGGACGGCGGTGGGAACGATAAACGGGCTGCTGATCACATTTCTGAAGATCCCCGCTTTTTTGGCGACCTTGGGAATGATGAGTATTATCCGCGGTTCTGCCATGTGGCTGACGGCCACAAAGGCTATCGCCATTAGAAATGATACGTTCAATTATATTTTTGGCATGGGTACGGTAGCCGGGATCCCTATAGTTCTTATTTGGACACTGATAGCGTTAGCTCTGGGACATGTGGCGCTGAAACATTTAGCTTATGGGAAAAAGGTGCTGGCGATCGGCGGAAATCAGTCCTCGGCGCTATATTCGGGAATACGGGTAAAGCAAATCAAAGTAATTGTATTTGCGGTGATGGGCTTTGCGTCCGCCTTTGCAGGAATTATTTATGCCGCTAGGATGAAGACGGCCAGATATACCTATGGAGACGGTGACGAAATGAATGTGATCGCGGCGGTGGTTCTTGGAGGGACCTCCATGGCTGGAGGCAGCGGAAATATCATTGGCTCTGTGGTGGGCTCTCTGCTGCTGGGCGTTATCAATAATGGATTGATCATCGGCGGATTGGACACAAGTCAGCAGCAGGTGGTGCGGGGAGCGATTATTATCCTAGCTGTAGCCCTGAGCACCTTCCGCACGAAAGAAAGATAAACATAGAGGAGGTATGTGACAATGAAATATTCTTTTAATACGTGGGCTTACAGTGACTTTCCCTGTTGGGTGCCCTCGTATCCTTTTGAGGAGACGGTGAGACGTATTGCGAAAATCGGCTATGATGGGCTTGAGCTGGGATGCGCTCAACCTCAGGCTTGGCCGTACTATTTGGGCCGTGAGGAAAGGATGCAGATGCGAAGAATCCTTAAGGAGCACCAGCTGGCTGTATCTTCTATGCTGCCAGCGCCGGGGGGAGGCCCCGGAGGAAATATTGCGTCCTCCTGTGAAAAGGAACGCTGCTGGACGGTTCAGTATTGGAAAGACTGTATAGATTTGGGGTTGGAAATTGGAGACTGTCAGACACTCCTGTGTGTTTGCGGCTGGTACAGCTACGGAACCCGGCAAAAGGATGCCTGGAGCTGGGCCAGAGAGGGAATAACCCAGGTGGCGGAGTATGCGGCAGATAGTGGTGTGACATTAATGCTGGAGCCCACGGCTTGTGACAGCAATTTGGTAGAATCCTGCGAAGATGCTATTTCCATGATGGAAGAGATCGGGATGGATAATGTAAAGCTGATGTTTGACACAACACATGCGCTCTACCGCAATGAGGTACCCTCCGATTACATATACCAGATGGGTAAAAATCTAAAGCATATCCATATGGCAGATTACGATAGAAAAGCGCCGGGGACTGCGGGGTGTGATTTCGTTGCTATTATGCAGGCGCTGAAGGATGTTGGCTATGAAGGATACGTAACTATGGAAAACGGATTCCCTACCAGAGCCTGTCATCCGGATTCTGTGGCTCGGCAGTCTCTGGAAAATCTAAAAGCAATAGAAGCGTCGTTGAAATAGGAGGAAGCTATGGTAACAGTAGGAGTGATCGGCTGCGGAAAAATTGCTCAGGTTCGTCATCTGCCGGAATATGCTGCCAGGAAAGATGTCACAATTAAATATGTTTATGATCTTTCCGGAGAACGGGCCCAAGAGGTGGCCGGGCGATATGGGGCTACAGCAGTGGAAAGCTATCAGGAAATTTTGGATGATCCTGAAGTTAGCGCTGTAAGCATCTGCGCCGCTAATTCAGTTCACTGCCAGATCACCGTGGAGGCGCTGAAGGCGGGAAAGCATGTTCTATGCGAGAAGCCTATGGCAGTTACGCTGGCAGAATGTGAGAGGATGGTTGCCGTAGCCAGGGAAACGGGCAAATATCTGATGATCGGACACAATCAACGCCTGGCCAAGGCGCATGTCTGGGCAAGAAAGCTTCTTGAGTCTGGAGAGATTGGGAAAATTTTGACCTTCCGCACAACTTTCGGCCACAGTGGCCCGGAGACTTGGGCCATTGACCGCAAAAATATTTGGTTTTTTGACAAGAATCAGGCATCCTTTGGAGCTATGGCTGATCTGGGAATACATAAAACAGATTTGATCCAGTTTTTAACAGGCTGTAGAGTAAAAGCAGTGACAGCCTGGATGGGTACGTTGGACAAGAAAGACAGTCTTGGGAACCCGGTTACTGTGGATGATAATGCGATCTGCATCTATGAGCTGGAGGAACAGGTCACTGGAGTTATGGCTGCCAGCTGGACCCATTACGGAAGTGAGGATAATTCTACTGTCCTTTACGGTACGGAAGGAATTATGTATATCTATGAGGATCCGGCATATTCCATAGTGGTGGAAAAGAAAACTGGAGAAATTATTCGCTACGAGCTGGATCAAATTCAGACGAATACCAGCCAAAGTAAATCCGGTATCATTGATTCATGGATTGATTCCCTGGAAGAAGGTAGACAGCCAGAGATCTCAGGGGAAGAAGCGCTGGACGCAATGCGCGCAGTGTTTGCGGCTGCTAGATCAGCGCAGGAGGGACGTAGGATTGAGTTATAGAGGCTGATAGCCGGAGGGAAGAGGATGAAAAGACCCATTACACTGGCCTCGGGCCAGTTTGGAGACAAGAATCTGGAAGAGCTTTGTAAAATGGCCGCAGCCATGGGCTATGAAGGACTGGAATTGGCAACGCATGCCCATTTTAATGTAAAGAAAGCGTTGTCGGATTCGGAATATATACCTTATATAAAAGAAACGCTGAATCGATACGGACTTAAATGCTGGGCTATTTCAGCGCATCTTACAGGCCAATGTGTGGGAGATGTCTGGGACCCCAGATTGGATAATTTTGCTCCGGCAGAAATTTCCGGGAAGCCAGAGGCCATCCGCTCATGGGCCGTGGAGGAAATGAAGGCTACGGCCCAGGCAGCCGAAAAATTGGGAGTATCCATTGTTACGGGTTTTACAGGCTCGCCTATCTGGGCCTGGTGGTATTCCTATCCGCAAACAACGGCTGAGATGCTTCAGGAAGGATATCAGAAGATATATGATTTGTGGACGCCTATTTTTGACGTGTTTGATTTGTCGGGGGTGCGCTTTGCTCTGGAGATACATCCAACAGAAATTGCTTTTGATTATTACTCTACCCAAGCCCTGTTGGACAAATTTGCCTATAGACCCACCTTGGGAATAAATTTTGATCCCAGTCATTTGGTGTGGCAGGGCGTCAATGAATTAACCTTCCTGAGGGATTTTGCAGAGCGGATTTATCATGTCCATGTTAAGGATGTAAAATTAAATCAGAATGAGCGTAGCGGTATTCTGGGCTCTCATCTGGAATTTGGAGATGTGCGCAGAAAGTGGAACTTTGTATCTGTGGGACACGGAGATGTGGATTTTGACGGTATAATAAGGGAACTGAATCAAATGGGCTATGAAGGACCGCTTTCTGTAGAGTGGGAAGATTCCGGGATGGATCGTGAGTGGGGAGCCAGGGAATCTCTGGAGTATATTAGAAAAATGAATTTTACTCCCTCATCGATTGCTTTTGACGCAGCCCTGAGCAACAAAGGATAAAGAAAAAGCAGACCTGAGCGAATCAGCGATAGCTGATCGCCGGGCCTGTTTTTTCTTTCGGTAGGTAACTGCGTCCTATGAAACAAAAAACGCTCCGCGAGAATCGCCCTGCCACGGATAAGAAAATGTTGCTTATGCCACTGTACTCTTGCGCGGAGCGGCCACTCTCCCTTGACAGTACAGGAAGAATAAGGCTACAATAGACAGTGAAAATTAAGCATATTAAGGGGAAATATAGATGAAGGAATTAAGGGAGCTTTTGCTGGCTTATCTGGACGAGCGGCTTTTGCAGATTGTTGTCAGCGGGCCTAGAGGAGAAGCCCAGGCCAGCCGGCTGCGGGTGCGGCCGGTACAGATCAAGGGCCGTCTGCTGTTCCAGGTGACCAGGACTGTGGGCCCCCAGGAGCTGCATGAAAACTATGACAAGGAGAAGCTGATCGGTCGGCTGCAGGAGTGGATCTTGGACTACCGGCAGCTGCAGCTGGAGCACAGCTGCGCCGCCGGAACGGTGCTGGTGAGCAAGAAGGGGAAGCTCACGGTGAAGGTAAAAAAGAAAGAAAAGCCGGAGCTGATGCGCCCCGTCAGCCTGGCCCACAACCGGAAGAAGCAGTACATTCTTGAGCCGGGAGAGCCGGTGGAGTTTCTGGTGGATCTGGGGGTGATGACCAAAGAGGGGCGGATCGTGCAGGCCAAGTACGATAAATTCCGTCAGGTAAACCGCTTCCTGGAATTCATCCAGGACGTGCTGCCCCAGCTGCCCCGGAACCGGGAGCTGACCATCATTGATTTCGGCTGCGGAAAATCCTATCTCACCTTTGCCATGTACCACTATCTGAAGGTGCAGCAGGGGCTGGATGTGCGGATGATCGGGCTGGACTTGAAGGCCGATGTAATTGAAAATTGCAACCGGCTGGCGAAAAAATACGGTTATGAAAAGCTGCAGTTCCTGGAGGGGGATATTGCCGGGTATCAGGGAGTGGATCAGGTAGATATGGTGGTGACCCTCCACGCCTGCGATACAGCCATAGATTATGCCCTGGCCAAGGCGGTGGCCTGGAAGGCCGGAGTTATCCTGTCGGTGCCCTGCTGTCAGCACGAGCTCAACCGGCAGATTTCCAACGACACGCTGGAGCCAGTGCTTTCCTACGGGATACTCAAGGAGCGGATGGCGGCGCTTGTTACCGACGGGCTGCGGGCCCAGCTGCTGGAGGGACAGGGCTACCGGACACAGATCCTGGAATTTGTGGACATGGAGCACACCCCCAAGAATCTGTTGATCCGGGCGGTGCGCACGGGGAAAAATAAAGATAACCGGGACAAGCTTCGGGCTTGCATGGACGCTCTGCACGTAAAGCCCACGCTGGAGCAGCTTCTGGCCGCCGGCGCCGAGGCGCAGCCCGGGGCAGCGGCGGATATCAGGGAGTCCGAGGCGGAAGAGCGAAAGGAGCGCAAGGCCGCGGCGGCGTCAAAAGCCTGCCCAGATAAACAGCCGGGATCGGAGAGAGGAGACTGCCTATGAAAAAGATTGCGTTAAGGCTTTTTGTGCTGCTGGCAGTTTTCTTAGGATCGCTGGTGGTTTTCGTCAACGTATTCAATCAGGAAGTGACTGTGGGGACGGCAAAGATGGATGAGCCCACCCTTCCGGTCTGCTATATGGAAGTGTCGGGTACCAGGGTAAACCGGATGTTCGGCACCAAGACCCGCCTGGGCGGGGAGGGACTCAGAGATCATCTGACGCCCCTGGGCACAGACCGCTCCCTGAAGCTTCTGGTAAATGCCTACGGCCAGGAGATATCCTCTGTGGCCTATGAGGTGCGGACCATAGACGGGGAGAATGTGGTGGAAAACGGAAAGCTCAGCGGCTTTTCCACGGAGGAGGAGCTGCAGGCCCTGGAGTTTTCCCTGGCAAATCCCATACGCATGGACCGGGAATACCTGCTGGAGCTGCAGTTGGACCTGGGAGGGGAGTCGGTGTATTATTACACCCGCCTGGTGCAGCGGGCCAAGGCCAGCGTCAGCGGCTACCTGGAATTTGCGGAAATGTTTTACCGGACCTGTCTGGATCAGGAGAAATCCGGGAGTCTCAGCGGCTATCTGGAGTCCGATTCCAGCGGAAACAACAGTAATTTTGCCGATGTGGATATTCATTCCACGGCAGCTCAGGTGGGCTGGGGGGACCTGAAGCCCAAGCTGTACCGGGAAGCCGTCCTCTCCATCAAAGAGATCAACGAGACCACCGGCAGTATTCAGGCGGAGTATGTGATCACCGCTGAAAATGAGGAAGGGCAGACGGAATACTACAACGTGACGGATTTTTACCGGATGCGTTACGATCAGTCGGATGTGCTGCTGCTGGATTTCGAGCGCAGCGCCAGACAGCGCTTTGACGGGGAGCTGCCGGTGCTCAACAGCACGGGCATCAGTCTGGGCGTGGCCCTTCCAGATACTCAGTATATGACTGATTCCAGCGGAGAGATCTTAAGCTTCGTGGAGGAAGGAGAGCTGTGGTCTTACAACCGCAGCGTCAACAAGGTAACCCGGGTATTCAGCTTCCTGAATGACGGGGAAAATGACGAGCGCAGCGAGAACCTGGCCCACGGAATTGAGATTGTCCGGGTAGAGGAAAACGGCGACATGGATTATGTGGTCTACGGCTACATGAATGCGGACAGCCATGAGGGAGAGATGGGTGTGGCGGTTTACCACTATAATGCCCAGCAGAACGCCTCCCTGGAGGAGCTGTTCCTGCCGGTGGGCCAGTCCTATGAATATCTCCGGGAGGACATAGAGCAGCTGGCCTATGTCAGCAAGGAGGGAGACTTCTATGTGAAGCTGGGAACCCGCATTTACCAGATAGACATGGACACCAAGGAAGCCGTGGTGCTGAAAGAAGGGGTTCAGGACAGTTGCTTTGTCTCCAGCCGCAGCCACCAGACCATCGCCTGGATGGATGAGATGGAGGAAAATAATTCCCAGCATCTGACGGCCATGGATCTGGAGACCGGAGAGACCATGGCGGTGGAGGCCGGGGAGGGCCATCGGGTGAAGGCCATCGGCTTCCTCAATGAAGATTTGATTTACGGCATTGCGGCGGAGGCAGACATTGTCACGGACAGTCTGGGCAAGACCACCTTCGCCATGAATACCCTAAAGATACAGAACATGGACGGCCAGGTGGTCAAGGAATACCACCAGGAGGGCGTCTGGGTGTCCCAGGGCATTCTCTCCCAGGGACTGCTGGAGCTGAAGCGGGTGCGGCTGGAAAACGGGGTGTACGTGGAGACTACCCCGGATCAGATCATGAATAATCTGCAGCAGACAGAGGAAACTATCCGTATCGAGCTGTCCGTGGGGCAGCGGAAGGGAACGGTAATGCTGGTGGACTTCGGGGACGTGGGAGCCACCAGGAATCTGCTGGAGTTGGAAGGGAAATTCTTCCAGGGCCAGGGGGATGCCTCTCTTTCCCTGGAGTTGTTCCGGTCTCAGAAGCAGGAGTTTTCCGTCTACGCCAAGGGAGAGCTGCAGGGCTTTTACGACATCCTGGGCGAGGCGGTCAGAGCGGCGGACGCGGAAAATGGCGTTGTGCTGCGGAGTCAGGAGAGCTACGTCTGGGAGCGGGGCAATCAGGAGAGCCGCAGGACCCTCAATGAGGATGAACTGCCGGCGGCGGTGCTGCAGGCGCCTCTTGACATGGCGGCTCTGCAGAGCGCCCTGGGCGAAGGCTATTCGGTGATTTCCCTGGAGGGCTGCAGCCTGGACAGCGTGCTGTATTTCGTCAGCCGGGGCTGCCCGGTGATCGTGAAGATTTCCGACACGGAGAGCGCGGCCATGGTGGGATACGATCCCAGCAATACCATCCTGCACTATCCCTCCACCGGGGAGACCAAGTATTTCCCCTCCGACGACAGCCGGGAGCTCTTTGAGGAAAATGGGAATGTATTTATCACATATCTGGAAAATGAGACAGATTAGGAGGCAGAAAAATGGACGAGAGAATTAAGACACTGGCAAGGAATCTGGTGCAGTATTCCTGTGGGGTAAAACCGGGAGATAAGGTCTATATCCACCACATTGGCAAGGATACCAAGGATCTGGCCCGGCAGCTGATCAAGGAGGTTTACGCTGTTGGCGGCGTGCCCTTTGTCCACTACACGGATCCCCAGGTGCAGCGGGAAATCCTCCTGGGCGCCACCCGGGAACAGATGGAGCTGATGGCCCAGGTGGACGGCCTGGAGATGTCTAAGATGGATTGCTATATCGGCGTTCGGGGCAGCGACAACGTGGCAGAGCAGGCGGATGTGCCCGCTCAGCGCATGGAGCTGTATGAGAAATATTATTCTACCCCGGTGCACCACGAGATCCGGGTGCCTAAGACCCGCTGGGTGGTTCTGCGCTATCCCAACGCAGCCATGGCCCAGCTCTCCGGCACCAGCGTGGAAGCCTTTGAGGATTTCTATTTCCAGGTATGCAACCTGGATTACTCCAAGATGGCCAAGGCCATGGAGAGCCTGGTGGCTTACATGAACCGCACGGACAAGGTGCGGCTGGTGGGCCCGGGAACGGATTTGACCTTCTCCATCAAGGATATTCCGGCCATTCCCTGCGCGGGAAATATGAACATTCCCGACGGGGAGGTTTACACGGCCCCGGTGCGGGATTCCGTAAATGGAACCCTCACCTACAACACCCCCTCCCTGTACCAGGGGTTCACCTACGAGAATATTTCCCTGGAATTTAAGGACGGAAAAATCGTCAAGGCCACGGCCAACGATACGGAGAGGATCAACCAGGTCTTTGACATGGATGAGGGAGCCCGCTATATCGGTGAGTTCGCCATCGGCGTGAACCCCTATGTGCTGCACCCCATGAAGGATATCCTCTTTGATGAGAAAATCTGCGGATCCATTCATTTCACCCCGGGCAACTGCTACGACGACGCCTACAATGGAAATAAGTCCGCCATCCACTGGGATCTTGTGCTGATCCAGCGGCCGGAGTACGGCGGCGGGGAGATTTACTTCGACGATGTGCTGATCCGCAAGGACGGACGCTTCGTGGTTCCGGAGCTGGAGTGCTTGAACCCGGAAAACCTGGTATAATCGCCCCGGGTGTCGCTTAATCCCGGCGCATAAGCATTGGGGGTGCCGCAATTAAACGAATATCTCGTCTATTTATGCAGTTTGTGCGAATTCGCCGAGCACAGCCTGGAGACTACAGGCTCCAGGTGAGCGCAGGCTGAGTACAAATGCATAAATAGACGAAGATATCGAATAATGCGGCACCCCCATTCTTAGCTCTTGATTCCGCGCGAAAACTTGAAAATCAGGGGTTTCTATTGGAGAAAAAAGATGGTACAATGGGAAACAGCAATAAATCCGGCGACGGATCAGAAAAATAGATTATAGAAAAGCAGGAGCATTTACCATGAAACTGACTACAGTAAGAGAGATTTACAAGAACCGGGAAGCATACCTGGATAAAGAGATTTCCGTGGGCGGCTGGGTGCGCAGCGTGCGCGACTCCAAGACCTTCGGTTTTATCGTGCTGCACGACGGCACCTTCTTTGAGACGCTGCAGATTGTGTACCATGATGGCTTAGAAAACTTTGCGGAGATTTCCAAGCTGAACGTGGGAGCGGCCATTATCGTGAAGGGCACCCTGGTGGCCACGCCCCAGGCCAAGCAGCCCTTTGAGATTCAGGCTGCGGAGGTGACGGTGGAGGGAGCTTCCGCCCCGGATTACCCCCTGCAGAAGAAACGCCACACCCTGGAGTATCTGCGGACCATGACTCACCTGCGTCCCAGAACCAACACCTTCCAGGCAGTGTTCCGGGTGCGTTCCCTGATTGCCTACGCCATCCACAAATTTTTCCAGGAGCAGGGCTTTGTGTACGTGCACACGCCCCTGATCACCGGCAGCGACTGCGAGGGCGCCGGGGAGATGTTTCAGGTGACCACTCTGGATTTGGCCAATCCTCCCAGAAATGAGGACGGCACCATTGACTACTCCCAGGATTTCTTCAACAAGATGACCAACCTGACCGTCAGCGGCCAGCTGAACGGGGAGACCTTTGCCCAGGCCTTCCGCAATATTTACACCTTCGGCCCCACCTTCCGGGCGGAGAATTCCAACACCACCCGCCATGCGGCGGAGTTCTGGATGATCGAGCCGGAGATCGCTTTCGCGGATCTGGAGGACAATATGGCCCTGGCGGAGGCTATGCTGAAATACATCATCCGCTACGTGCTGGAGAACGCCCCGGAGGAGATGAATTTCTTCAACTCCTTCGTGGACAAGGGGCTGCTGGATAGGCTGAATCACGTGATGAACTCCGAGTTCGCCCATGTGACCTACACGGAGGCGGTGGAGCTCTTGAAGAAAAACAACGATAAGTTTGATTACAAGGTAGAGTGGGGCACCGACCTGCAGACAGAGCATGAGCGCTATCTGACGGAGCAGGTGTTCAAGCGCCCGGTATTCGTCACCGACTACCCCAAGGAGATTAAGGCCTTCTACATGAAGCTGAACCCCGACGGGAAGACTGTGGCGGCCATGGACTGCCTGGTTCCGGGCATCGGCGAGATCATCGGCGGCAGCCAGAGGGAGGACGATTACCAGAAGCTGAAAACCCGCATTGAGGAGATGGGTATGCGGGAAGAGGACTACGGGTTCTACCTGGATCTGCGGAAATACGGAAGCACCCGCCATGCAGGCTTCGGCCTGGGCTTTGAGCGCTGCGTCATGTACCTGACCGGCATGGCCAACATCCGCGACGTGCTGCCCTTCCCCAGAACCGTCAATAACTGCGACCTGTAAAAGGAAAATGCCCCTGGGAACAATAGGTTCACGGGAAGAAGACAACCATACAAAATCAGATTCAGCGGCGGACGCGCAAGCGGGAAGCCGCTGAATCTGTCTTAAGGCCCCGGTCTGTTCCAAGGAAAATAGGCCGGACAGGCCGATGCAGGAGAGAGGAGGAGCAGGATGCGCTTTATCCACATGGCGGACATTCATCTGGGGGCCAGCCCGGACAGCGGGAAGCCCTGGAGCCATCAGAGGGGCCAGGAGATCTGGGACAGCTTTCGGAAGGTCATTGAGACGGCGGGCCGGCAGCGGACGGATCTTCTTTTGATTGCCGGAGATCTGTTCCACCGGCAGCCCTTGAAAAGAGAGCTTAAGGAGGTCAACGAGCTTTTTGCCTCAATCCCGGATACCCGGGTGGTGATGATCGCGGGAAATCACGATTATGTGAAAGGGGAATCCGCCTATCCGCGGTTTCCCTGGGCGCCCAATGTCACCGGGCTCTGGGAGGGGACCTGCGGGAAGGTTTCTTTCCCGGAGATTCAGACGCAGGTGTACGGACTCAGCTACCGGCGGCGGGAAATTGATCCGGAGGCCTACAGAAATCTGCGGGCGGATGGGGAACCGGGCTTCTCTATTCTGATGATGCACGGGGATGAGGCCCATCTGCCCTTAAGCCCCCGGCAGGTGAAGGATATGGGCTTTTCCTATCTGGCCCTGGGGCATATCCACAAGCCCGGGCAGCCGGGGGAGCGGGCAGTCTATCCCGGTGCCCTGGAGCCCACGGACAAAAATGATCTGGGCCCCCACGGCTACGTGAAGGGGATTTATGAGGACGGGCGTCTTTCCCTGACCTTTGTGCCTGCGGCCTGCCGGGAGTATGTGCCCCTGGAAATTCAGGTGAACCGGGAGACCACCGGCTACGGACTGGCCCGGCTGGTGGAGCAGGAGACCCGCAAGAGGGGCGGCCAAAATTTGTACAAGATTACCTTGAGAGGCCTTCGGGAGCCGGGGCTTGCCTTTTCCCCGGGCCCCCTGGAGGAAGTCTGCAATTTGGCGGATTTTCGGGACGAAACCCGCCCGGACTATGATATGGAGCAGCTGCGCCGCCAGTATGCGGGCAGTCTGGTGGGGGATTATCTGGAGCGCTTTCGGGACTGTGAAAGCCCGGTGGAGGAGGAAGCTCTCTTTGAGGGGCTGCAGGCGCTGATGGAGGCGGGAGCATGAGATTTACAGAGGCAAAAATCAATCATTTCGGCAGACTGCAGGGGGAGAAAATTACCTTTTCCCCGGGGATTAATGTGATCTGCGGGGAGAACGAGAGCGGAAAGAGTACCCTGCACGCTTTTCTGCGGGCAATGCTCTTTGGCCTGCGCCGGGGGCGCGGGCGGGCTTCCCGGCAGGACGCCTTTGTCCGGTATGAGCCCTGGGAAAATCCCGGGGCATACGGGGGAGTTCTGCGCTTTGCCAGCGGAGGAAAGGAATTCAGGCTCACCAGGAGATTTGCCCGGGGAGATTTGCGGGAGGAACTGGTCTGCGAGACCGACGGGGAACGCCTGGATATCGCCCAGGGAGATCTGCAGATGCTGCTGGGGGAGGTGAGCCCGGCGGTCTTTGACAACACGGTATCCGTGGGACAGCTGCGCAGCCGCACAGAGGCGGAGCTCTACGAGGCCCTGCAAAATTATATGGCCAACTGCCAAGACACCGGGGACGGAAATCTGAATGTTTCACGGGCGCTGGAGCTGTTAAAAGCCCGGCAGCGGCAGGAGGAGCAGGAGGAGCGGCGGGAACAGCAGGGGCTCCTCTCCCGCCAGCGGGAGCTGGAGAGCCGCCTGGAATATGTAAAAGAGGAGCAGGCCCGCCTGGCGGAGAAATACCGGCAGGAGCGAAAGCAGCTGGAGCAGTTCGGGGAGCAGTTTTCCGAGGGAGCCTTGAGACAGCTGCAGGCCCGGGGGATTTTGCCGGAGGCATCTTTAGGGGAGGAACCGGCCTGGCAAGAAGCGGAATTTCTGGAGAGATATGAGGAGCGGCCGCCTCTGGGGGAGGAGGAAGGGCTTCCGGGAATGGCTCCGGCCTTTCTGGCATTGCTTTTTTGCCTGGCGGCTGCCGGGGCGGTATGGCTCGTGGCTCCCTGGAGCCCGGCCCTTAAGGGGGCTGCCGGGGCGGTGATTTTGCTGCTGGGGCTCACGGCTCTCTGGGGCCAGGCCCGAAGGCGGAAAAAAGCCCGGCGCAGGCTGTTCCGTCAGCGGGAGCTGCGGGAGAGGGAAAACCTGCGCCGGCAGCGGGAACGCCAGGGCCTTCAGCGCCGGGAACAGGAGCGCCGCCGGCAGGAGCAGGAGCGTCTAAGATTGGAGCAGGGCAGGCTTCTGTGGACCCAGGAGCGGGGAAGGCTCCAGGGAAGTCTGCTGAGACTCCGGGAATCCCTGGAGGAAAAGGAGACGGAAATGGCTAACCTGCAGGCAGATCTGGAGGAATGTCTGGAGGAGAGAAACAGGCGCGGCGGCCGCCGGGATAAGATTGAGGGCCTGCAGCTGGCCCGGGAGACCATCGAGAAGCTGGCGGACAGCCACAGGAGCCGCTACGGCGGAGAGCTCAGAGGGAAGGTATCCCAGATTATGGCAGAGCTCACCGGGGGGGCCTACAGCCAGGTGTATGTGGAGGAGGATTTCCAGGTGCGGCTGCACGCCGGGGATCGGGAGCTGTCCCTGGAGCAGGTGAGCCGGGGGACGGCGGAGCAGCTGTACTTTGCCCTGCGGATGGCCGCCGGGGAAATCCTCTGCCGGGAGGAGTCCCTGCCCCTGCTGCTGGATGAGACCTTTGCCCTGTATGATGACAAGCGCTTAAAGGCGGCTTTAAACTGGCTTTATCAAAACCGGGAGCAGACGCTTTTATTCACCTGCCAGAATCGGGAGGAGGAGCTGCTGAAAGAGCTGGGAATACCTTACCATCGGATAGAGCTAAAGAAAGGAAGAGTACAGACATGCTGAGAGCAGGATGCCATTTATCGTCGTCAAAAGGATTTTTGCATATGGGGAAGGAGGCCGTGGAAATCGGAGCCAATACCTTCCAGTTTTTCACCAGAAACCCCAGGGGAAGCAAGGCCAAGGCCATTGACCCGGAGGATGTGCAGGCATATCTGGAGTATGCCCGGCAGAAGGATATCTGCCAGATCCTGGCCCACGCCCCCTATACCTTAAACGCCTGCTCTAAGGAGCCCAAGACCCGGGAGTTTGCCCTTCGGACCATGGCGGATGATCTGGAGCGGATGGAATATATTCCTGGGAACTGCTACAATTTTCACCCGGGCAGCCATGTGGGGCAGGGACCCAAGGAGGGAATCCGGCAGATCGCGGGGCTGCTCAACGAGATCTTAAGCCCCGGTCAGAGAACCACCGTGCTTTTGGAGACCATGGCGGGAAAGGGCACAGAGGTGGGCAGAACCTTTGAGGAGCTGCGGGATATCCTGGAGCAGGTAAAGCTGGGGGATCACATGGGTGTCTGCCTGGATACCTGCCACGTATACGACGCGGGCTACGATATTGTGCAGGATCTGGACGGGGTTCTGGAGCAATTTGACCGGATCATAGGCCTGGAGCGGCTGAAGGCTATCCACCTGAACGACAGCAAAAATCCCTTTGCCAGCCATAAGGACCGCCATGAGAAGCTGGGCCAGGGATTTCTGGGGGAGGAGGCCCTGGTGCGGGTGATTAATCATCCTCAGCTTAAGCACCTGCCCTTCTACCTGGAGACACCCAACGAGCTTCCCGGGTATCAGCGGGAGCTGGAGCTGCTCAAGGCCAGATCTGAGCATTGACCAAAGTTTTATATCTGTGAGTATACCCTCTCTTTACAAGAGGCGTGTGTGTCCTTGTAAAGAGAGGGTATTTTTGTGATAGTAAGGCCGAGAGGCTGAACTGTTGCGGGAATTTAGAAAAGTTTCTAAATAACTCTTGCTTTTTCATGGGGAAAGTGCTAGTATCTATTTAGAAGGAAATCTAAATAGCTTTCTTCTCTGCCTTTGGAGATTACCGCGGATTTTCCAAGGACAGATCCCCGCAAAAGGGGAGGAAGGGAGGTGCCAGAATGGGATTTCAGGAGACCTTTAAGGCGCTGGCGGATCCGGTGCGGAGAGAGATTCTGACGATGCTCAAGGGAGGAAAGCTGTCGGCCGGAGAGATTGCCGGGAAATTTGACATGACTCAGGCCACGGTGTCCTACCATCTGTCGCAGCTGAAAAAGGCGAATCTGATCCTTGAGACCAAGTATAAGAACTACATTTATTACGAAATTAACGTCTCGGTTTTCGAGGAAATTATGCTGTGGCTCACACAGTTTGGAGGGAAGAAAGATGAAGAAGCATAAAGAATTGATCATTACAACGATAATTTGTCTGCTGCCCATGGCCATAGGGGCCTACTTTTATCAGGAGCTGCCTCAGAAAATGGCTATTCACTGGGGAAGCGAGGGAGCCAACGGCTGGGCCCCCAAGGCTTTCGCCTGTTTTGGGATACCTGCCATCATGGCGGCGCTGAACGTGCTGGTGCATGTGCTTTTGGAAAACGATCCCAAGAAGAACTACGGGTCGGCGATTAAGCGTTTCAGCAAGTGGCTGATTCCCGTGGTGGGCCTTGTGTGTATGGTGATGATGATCTCCGCGGGACTGGGGCATCAGGTGGCCATTGACACGGCGGTTCCGGCCCTGGTGGGCTTGTCCTTCGTGGTGCTGGGAAATTATCTGCCCAAGTGCAAGCAGAACTATACGGTGGGCATCAAGTGCCCCTGGACCCTGCACAGTGAGGAAAATTGGAACAAGACTCACCATCTGGCGGGATACCTGTTTATCCTGGCAGGCCTTGTGATGATTGTCACCGCCTTTTTTGCAATCCCCTCGGGAATCACCCTGGCCATCATACTGGCGACGGCCTTCATTCCTTTGATCTACTCCTTTGCGCTGTATAAAAAGGGAATCTAAAAGGAATTGCTTCCGGATATTTGCATTTGTGCCCAGCCTGAGCACGAGCCGCAAATATGCCGGAAGCTTTGCTATTTCACGCGAGTGCGCGGCAAAAGTGTGCTTCTTGAAAGAAAATGGAATCGCGAGGGTGTGCGAAGCACACTTTTGTTCCAT
>DVHU01000070.1 GCA_018711815.1 Candidatus Egerieimonas intestinavium | reverse complement strand
TAATTCTTCCTTACTTTACTGTTAGGTTTCGATTGTTCAAAACCAAGAATTTACTTGTTTAGAACTTTCGAGGAAATGTGTTTCACTGTTCAGTTATCAAGGTTCTTTGTTGTTGTCGTTTTTCGACAGCTTATATAGGTTATCACACCGCGCTGTCTTTGTCAAGAATTTTTTTCTTCTTTTTTGAAATTTCTTTCAGCGAAGAAGAAGTTCTCTCTCGCAGCAACTGTTGTATCTTACCACAGTCATCTGCATCTTGTCAACAACTTTTTTATTTTTTCTGCTGAATCAGAAAAAATAAAACGCAGAAGGAGGGATTTGAACCCTCGCGCCGCTACTAACGACCTACTCCCTTTCCAGGGGAGCCCCTTCAGCCACTTGGGTACTTCTGCCTATGCCTGAATCATTTTCCTGTTCAGTTTTGCTACTGTTGAACAGTAACGGAGAGGGTGGGATTCGAACCCACGCGCCCTTTCGGACAAACGGTTTTCAAGACCGCCTCGTTATGACCGCTTCGATACCTCTCCAAACCACTTTGTCCATGTCCTGCAGCCACTTGTTCCGTGTCTCACAGCGACGATTAACATTATAGCAATCGAGTCCTAATCTGTCAATATATTTTTCACAATTTTTTTACAAATATTTCCGCTATGTCCAGGTCCTCGGGGGTGGTGATTTTGATGTTCTCGTAGGAGCCCTTGGTCAGGAAAACCCGCTGCCCCATGTAGTGCTCCGCCAGCATGGTATCGTCCGTGATTTCCCCGCAGGGATTCTTGCGCATCCGCCGGTAAGCCTCCAGGATCAGGGGCGCCGCGAAAGCCTGGGGGGTCTGAATCTGCCAGGTGAGGCTGCGCACGGTGGTCTCAGTGCCAAAGCCCTCCTGATCGGCCAGCTTAATGGTGTCCTTCACAGGCATCCCCGCGGTGCAGGCCTGATACCGCTGCACATCCTCCCAGATTCTGGAGATGATTTCCGTGGTCACGAATGGACGGGCGCCGTCATGGATCATCACATACCCATCCCGGGCCTTGGGATTACCAGCCACAACCTTCAGGGCTCCCTCCACGGAATCGTACCGCTCCCGGCCGCCGGCGATGACTGCGGTCACTTTACTCAGGCCGAAAAGGCTGACAATTTCCTCCTGACAGAAAGAAACTTCATCCTTACCGGTCACCAGGATAATCTCATCCACCTGGGGACTGTCCTGAAAGGCCTTCAGGGCATAGTATACCACAGGCTTTCCCAAAATATGCAAATATTGCTTCTGGATTTTGGTCCCCATCCGCTTTCCCTGGCCCGCCGCCAGAACCACCGCAGTACAGTATTTCTTCTCCATCTATCTCTCCCCCAGCTTCAGGTTGGGCATAGCATTTAAATCCAGGCCGCTGCGCACGCCCTTTTTGTACTCGTAATAAGCCGCCGCCCCGATCATGGCCGCGTTGTCGGTACAGAAAATAGGCGATGGCCGGTGGAAAGAAATCCCCCTCTCCCGGCAGGCCTCCTCCATGGCTTTGCGCAGGGTTCCGTTGGAAGCCACGCCCCCGGCCAGGGCCAGCTTCTTCATCCCCAGGTTTTCGCAGGCCAGCATGGCATGCTCCACCAACACCTCCACCACCGCCTTCTGGAAGGAGGCGGCCACATCCGCCTGGCAGATCTCCTCTCCCTGCATCCGAGCTTTGTTCAGATAATTCAGCACCGCGGATTTCACGCCGCTGAAACTGAAATCATAGGGTCTGTCCTCGATCTTTCCCTTAGGAAAGACAATAGCGTCGGGATTGCCCTCCCGGGACAGCTTATCGATCTTAGGCCCTCCGGGATAACCGAGGCCGATGGCCCGGGCAACCTTGTCGAAGGCTTCCCCGGCGGCATCATCCTGAGTTCTGCCCAGAATTTCAAATTCTCCGTAATCCTTCACTACCACCAGGTGTGTGTGGCCGCCGGAGACAATCAGGCACAAGAAGGGCGGCTCCAGATCCTTATTTTCTATATAATTGGCGGACACATGCCCCTCGATATGGTGCACGCCCACCAGGGGAATCCCTTTGGCATAGCTGATAGCCTTGGCCTCAGCCACCCCCACCAACAGGGCTCCCACCAGACCGGGACCGTAGGTGACACCGATGGCGTCAATATCCTCCAGGGTTACTCCCGCCTCCTTCAGGGCCTCCTCGATCACCGGGTTAATCTTCTCCACATGCTTTCTGGAGGCGATCTCCGGCACCACGCCGCCGTACAGCTCGTGCAGCTTAATCTGGGAGGAAATAATATTGGACAGCACCTCCCGGCCGTTTTTCACCACCGCCGCCGCGGTCTCGTCGCAGGAGCTCTCAATCGCTAATATTAAAATATCTTTTTTCTCTTCCATGATCTACTCCTCAAAGGCCAGCTCTACACTCTGGCCGCTCTTTCCTGTCTTAGACCGGGGGAAAATAGAGGTCACCGTATCCAGGTATTCCTCGGGTCTCACCAGGGACGGGGAAAAATGCGTAAGCCACATTTCCTTGGGATCCGCCTCCCGGGCCAGGCGCGCCGCCTCCTTGAAGGTCATATGCTTGTACTCTCTGGCCTTGGCGTCCTTATCCGGCTCCCCGTACATTCCCTCGCAGATGAAGAGATCTGCCCCGGCTGCCTGCCGGGCGATCACCGGCACCGGCCGGGTGTCCGTACAGTAAGTTACCTTCAGTCCCTTGCGTTTTTCTCCCAGCACCATATCCGGGGTGAAAATCCGTCCGTCAGCCTCTATGGTCTCCCCCTTCTGCAGTCGGTTCCAATAGGGCAGAGGAATTTCCTGAGCCCGGGCCCGCTCCGCGTCAAATCTCCCCGCCCGGGGGATTTCCAGGGTATAACCGTAGCAGGTCACATTGTGCTTTACCCGAAAGGCGGTTATCTCGTAGCCTGCAACGGAAAAATGCTCCTCCGGCTGAGTGATCTCCAGGCATTTGATGGGAAAGGGCAGCTCCGGCGCAATAACCCGCAGAGCTGTCACCACCCGTTCCAACCCCTTGGGGCCGATGAGGGTCAGCGGTTCCGTCCGATCCGCGTTTCCCATGGTCAGCAGCAGGCCCGGCAGGCCGCTGATGTGATCGGCGTGGAAATGGGTGAAGCAGACCACGTCAATGGGCTTAAAGCTCCAGCCCTTCTCCTTTATGGCCACCTGCGTCCCCTCTCCGCAGTCGATCAACAGATTACTTCCATTATATCTGGTCATCAGGGCGGTCAGCCATCTTCGCGGCAGCGGCATCATTCCCCCGGTTCCCAGCAGGCATACATCCAGCATGTGTTCCTCCTAAATCAGTTCCAGCTCGTCCTTCTTCTCCACCGGCACCGCAAATTGTCCGGTAATCCGGTCATAACACTCCTCGCACAGGTCAAAGGAATGGGTCTCCCCGTCTTTTTCCGAAAAATATCCCCAGGAAACCCGCACCGGGCAGAACCCCTCCAATACAACCTGTTCCTTTAATTTTAATGATTTCCCGCAGCAGTTGCAGATCACCTGCTCCAGCTGTTTTTTCTCTGTATCCCGATAGATTTTCATTGGTATCCTCCTTATTTGGGCAGGTACTTCCCCTCTTTTGTACAAGGGTAGGCTCCAACTCTATCATACGTGATTTTCCCGCTCCTGCCCACTGGGAACTGTTTCCTGGCGAAGGGTCATCAGTACAGCGTCCTCCCGGGGCTCTTCGTAATATCCTTTTCTGAGGCCATCCTCCAGAAAGCCCAGCTTCCGGTACAGTCCCCGGGCAGCCTGGTTACTCTGGCGTACCTCCAGGTGCAACAGGGCGATCCCCCTTCTGGCAGCCCGGGCAGCCAGCTCCCTCACCAGAGCTTCGCCAATCCCCTGACCCCTGCGGGATTTCTCCACCGCCACATTAGTGATGTCGCCCTCATCCAGAACCATCAGCAGGCCGCAGTAGCCGAGAATCTTTCCTTCCTCCTCCGCCACCAAAAACAGGGTGTCCTCCCGCATCAGGAAGCTGAAATAGCCCATCTCCGTCCAGGGCACAGCGAAGGTGGCGTTCTCAATCTCCATCACCTGGCTTAAATCGTCGATCTCCATTTCCCGGATTGCAATCATTGGCCCGCCTCCCGGGCAGCCATCTGCTCCCGCTGAGCCCGCTCCCGCTCCGCCTGGGAGAGCCGCAGGTAGACCGGCGCCAAATCCCGGGCGCTGACGCTCTCGCCTCTTCGGAATTTTTCCATGCCCAGAGCTGCCACCGACGCAGCCCGCTGCTTATTCATGTGGGCTGGGGCATACAGATGAGGCACCTGCAGCAGCTCCTCCAGCCGCTCCCGGTATACCGGTACTCCGTCGCCCAGGAAGGTAACGCTCTTCCCCCGCCGGTTGCACTCCTCGGCAATCTCCTCCAGAGCCACCGCCTCCGCCGGGCAAAGCACCTCCAGCTGTCCCTCCGCAAAGGCATAGAGGCCGGTGTAAACCTGCCCTCTTCTGGCATCCATCAGGGGACAAACGACTCCCGGGCTTCCCCACAGGTTGTAAGCCAGAGCGTCCACGGTGAATACCGCCACCAGAGGCTTATCCAGGGCAAGGCCGATCCCCTTGGCCGTGGCCACGCCGATCCGGAGGCCGGTGAAGGAACCGGGCCCTGCGGCCACCGCGATGGCGTCCAGGGTGGTTAAATCCAGCTCTACCATCTGCCCCAGGGCGTCCAGCATAGGCAGCAAGGTCTGCGAATGTGTTTTCTTGTAATTGACGGTGTATTCTCCCAGCAGATTATCGTCCTCCGCCAAAGCCACGGAGGCTACCAGTCCGCTGCTGTCCAGTGCCAGGATCTTCATTCCTCTCCCATCCCTTCTATTATAATGCGCCGGTAATCCAGCCCTTTTTCCAAATCCTTTTCGATCACCACGGAAACTGCCTCCCGGGGAATCAACTCCTGAATCAGATTGGCCCACTCAATCAGGCACACGCCGTCCCCGTAGAAATAATCCTCGTACCCGATTTCCTCCATTTCCTCCAGGTCCCCGATGCGATACACATCGAAATGATACAGGGGAAGCCGCCCTTCCCGGTACTCCTGGACAATGGTAAAGGTGGGACTGCTCACGGGCTCCGTGATTCCCAGTCCCCGGGCCAGCCCCTTGGTGAACACGGTTTTCCCCACGCCCAGATCACCCACCAGGGTGATCACCTGTCCGGCTTTCGCCTTTCTTCCTATATTAATACCCAGGGAAAATGTCTCCTCGGCGCTTCGCGTCTCAACTACCATGCCGCAACTCCTTTCATATCCGTCTGATTATAGCATACCCCTTCTCCGTTGACAACCGGGTTGTTTTCATATTATACTACCCTAAAACAGGCAGCGCAGGGCTGCCGGGAAAAGGAGTAATAAGATTATGGCAAATCCAGTAGTTACTATTACCATGGACAACGGCGATGTGATCAAGGCAGAGCTTTACCCGGAAATCGCCCCCAATACAGTCAACAATTTCATCAGCCTGATTAAAAAGGGCTTCTATGACGGGCTGATCTTCCACCGGGTCATCCCCGGATTTATGATCCAGGGCGGATGTCCCAACGGAAACGGCATGGGCGGCCCCGGCTACAATATCGCCGGCGAATTTGCCCAGAACGGCTTTGACAATCAGCTGCGCCACACGGAGGGCGTGCTCTCCATGGCCAGAGCCATGCACCCGGATTCCGCCGGAAGCCAGTTCTTCATCATGCACAAGGCTGCTCCCCACCTGGACGGCGCCTACGCCGCCTTCGGCAAGGTTACCGAGGGCATGGATGTGGTAGATAAGATCGCTGCCGTGGCCACCGACTACAATGATCGTCCCCTGGAGGCCCAGGGAATCGCCACCGTCACTGTGGAGACCTTTGGCTGCGACTATCCCGAGCCCCAGAAGTGCTAGGCCTCCAGAGCCTCACCGGTGATCACCTGACCGTCTAACAGGGCAAAATAAAGTTCCTCCGCCTCCCGGAGCCGGACTCTCCCGCTGGTTGCCTCCACCAGGGCAGCTTTCAGGGCCTCCGTCTCCGGCTTGGGCAGGAGGACTTTTAGTTTCACCTGGTCAGTGTACTCCGACTCCATCACCGGAATCCCTCTCTGCCCCAGAAGATATTGAATTTTTCCCACTCCGTTGTAGTCCGTGTGGATCTCCAGCAGCACGCCGTACTGCTTCTCGATGATCCTGCTGGCGGCCAGGCCTCCCTGGACAGCCTTGGAGTAGGCCCGCACCAGGCCGCCGGTGCCCAGCAAGGTTCCGCCAAAATACCGGGTCACCACCGCCATGGTATTGTAAAGCTCCTCCCCCAGCAGCACATCCAGCATAGGCCGGCCCGCCGTCCCACCGGGTTCCCCGTCGTCGCTGCAGCGGACGATCTCCCGATGCTCCCCAATCACATAGGCAAAGCAATGGTGCCGGGCATCCCAATATTTTTTTCGGATTTCCTCCAGAAATGCCAGGGCCTCCTCCTCGCTGTGCACCAGTCGGATGTCCGCCAGAAAGCGGGATTTCTTTTCCACAATCTCCCCCTGGCCGCCCTGATATATGGTTTTATATTTTTCCAGCATGTGTTTTGCTCCTTCTTCCCCCATTTCCCGGGTATGAAACTCTCAATGTATGGTTATCTTATCATAGAATTCCCGGCCGCAACAAGGGAAATTTGTTAGGAATAGGGGTTCCTTTCGATATTGTTCTTTGCTATAATAGGGAGATAAAGGAGGAAATTACATGAATTTCGATAAAAACAGTATTTCCAGGAAACGGAAAGAGCTGACCTCCGCCTCCACAATGGTGGGCAATAAGGCCGGCGTCTCTTTTCTTCGGGTATTATTCCTCTCCCTGGTTGCGCTCACTGTTATTCTTATCTGTCTGGGGCTCGGCGCCTTCAAAGGAATCATCGACAATACGCCCGATATTTCTCAGGTAAATATTGTTCCCAGCGGATATGCCACCTTCATCTACGATGCGGAAGGCAACCAGATTCAGAAACTGACGGGAAAAGAGGCGAACCGAATGTCGGTCTCCATCGCGGATATTCCCGAACATATGCAGCATGCCATCGTAGCTATAGAGGATGAACGTTTTTATAAGCACAATGGTATTGATATCCGGGGAATTTTCCGTGCTTTCGCCATCGGCATTACCAACGGCTTCAGCTTCACCCAGGGCGGCAGCACCATCACCCAGCAGCTGCTGAAGAATAACGTCTTCACCGACTGGATGGAGGAGGGCGAGCTGGATCGATTCAAGCGAAAGTTCCAGGAATGGTATCTGGCGCTGCAGCTGGAGTCCTACCTGACAAACCAGGGTCAGAATGCCAAGGATGTAATTCTGGAAAATTATCTGAACACCATCAACTTTGGTTCCGGCAACTACGGAATCCAGGCGGCGGCTCAGGGCTACTTCGGCAAGGATGCCAAGGACCTGACCCTCTCCGAGTGCGCGACCCTGGCGGCAATTCCCCAGGCGCCCACCAAGTGGAATCCCAAAAATTACCCGGAGAACAATGTGATCCGGCGTCAGGACGTCCTGGACGAGATGCTGGATCAGGGGTACATCACCCAGGCAGAGTATGACGAGGCCCTGGCCGACACGGAGGATGTGTACGCTAGAATCCAGACCCAGGCAGCTACTGAGCCTGAGCTTAATATTTACTCCTACTTTATCGACGCCACCATCGAGCAGGCGGCCGCAGACCTGATGGAAGAGAAGGGCTACACGGAAGTGCAGGCTTACAACGCCCTGTACAGCGGCGGTCTGAGAATCTACACCACCCAGGATCAGAATATCCAGCGGATCATGGATGAAGAGTACGCCAACCCGGAAAACTTCCCCAACGGCCTGGAGTTCAGCCTGGACTGGGCTCTGACTGTGGATAAGGCTAACGGCGAGGTGGTCAATTACAGCCGGGAGATGATGCGCAAGTATTATCGCGAGAACGGCGATCCCGAATTTGACTTCCTGTTCAACTCCCAGGAGGAGGCCGTGGCCGCTGTGGATGCCTACAAGGGCGTCGTCATGCAGGAGGGCGATAGCATCCGGGCAGAGCGAATTTCCTTCGCTCCCCAGCCTCAGTCTTCTATGACCATCATCGACCAGAAAACCGGCTATGTGAAGGGAATCATCGGAGGCCGCGGTGAGAAGACCGCCAACCTGGCGCTGAACAGGGCCACTGACAGTACACGTCAGCCGGGTTCCACCTTCAAGATCGTGTCCACCTACGGACCGGCTCTTGACTATTCCAACAAAACCCTGGCCACCACCTATGTGGATGAGCCTTACACCTACCAGAACGGCACTCCGGTGCGAAACTGGAACAACGCCTATAACGGCGACACCACTATCCGGTACGCCATCCAACAGTCCATCAACGTGGTGGCGGTAAAATGCCTCACGGAGATCACACCCAAGCTCGGGTATGATTATCTGCTGGATCTGGGCTTTGAACACCTGGTGGATCAGGAAGTGATCAATGGACAGGTATTCTCCGATATCGGACAGCCCATGGCCCTGGGTGGTCTGACCTACGGTGTGACCAACCTGGAGCTGACGGCAGCGTACGCCGCCATAGCCAACAAGGGCCTCTACACGGAGCCCACCTTCTACACCAAGATTCTGGACAAGGACGGCAACATTGTCATTGACAAGACCCAGAAAACCAAGCAGGTATTCAAGGAGAGCACCGCTTATCTGCTCACCAGCGCCATGCAGGACGTTATCACCAGCGGTACCGGTACCAACCTGAAGCTTTCCAACATGACTGTTGCCGGAAAGACCGGTACCACCACCAATTACACCGACGAGTGGTTTGCAGGATTCACTCCGTACTACACCTGCTCCATCTGGTCCGGCTATGACAGCAACGAGTCTCTTCCCTCGGGAACTTACCGAAATTATCACCAGACCATCTGGCGCAACGTGATGGAGCGCATCCACGCCGGTCTGGAGGATGTGGGATTCGAGGCTCCCGCCAGCGTGAAACAGGCTACCATCTGCAGCAAGTCGGGACTGCTGGCCGGAAAGGGTTGCCCCAGTATCACCGAATATTTTGAGGCGGCTACTATTCCTACCACCCGCTGTACGCAGCACTATGTGGCGCCCACGGCGACTCCTACTCCTACCCCTGAGAAAGATGAGGAGGAGGACAACCAGACGAAGCCTACTGCGGCACCCACCAAGACGCCTACCCAGGCACCTACGGCCGCGCCTACTCAGGCACCTACCCAGGCACCCACTCAGGCGCCTACCCAGGCGCCCACCCAAGCCCCTGAGTCCCCAGACTCCGGGGAGGGCTGACCTGTGATGTGATAAGAAAAAGAGGGCTGAGCCCCTGAACTGACGCCGAATTCTTCCGGCAGCAATCAGGGCTCAGCCCTCTTTTTCTTTATGGCTATTTCTTTTGTTTTCTTACCGGGATAACCTTTAGCTCTGTCCCTTGTCTATGGCCAGCTTGGCCGCCCCGTAAATTCCCGCATCATTGCCCAGCTGTGCCAGCACAATGGGTACGTCCTTAGATGAATGGAAGGCGTCCTCCCGAAATACCTTCTGCACCGCCTGAATCAGGGGGGCCCCGGCCTTGGAGACGCCGCCCCCCAGAACGATTACTTCCGGATCTACCACCGTAGCAAAGGTAGCCAGGGCATTCCCCAGATACAGGGCGAATTTATCCACCACCCGGGCCGCCAGATCGTCCCCTGCCTTGAAGGCGTCAAACACATCCTTAGCCGTGATGGAGTCCTCCGGCTGCTCTCTCAGCACAGAGCCATCCGTGGAAGCTGCCAGCTCTCTTCTGGCCAGCCGCGCAATTCCGGTGGCGGAAGCATACTGCTCCAGACAGCCTTGATTTCCGCAGTTGCAGACTTCCTTCTCCTGCCGGTTCACCCGGCAGTGGCCGATCTCACCGCCGGCGCCTCGGCTGCCGGTGACGATCTGCCCCTCCACGATGATTCCTCCGCCCACTCCGGTTCCCAGAGTGGCCAGTATCAAGTTTCTGCTGCCGGCTCCGCCGCCCTTCCACATTTCTCCCAGGGCAGCCACGTTGGCGTCATTGCCGGCCCACACAGAAAGGCCGGTAATTCCGCCCAGCTCTGCGGGCAGATCCTTCTTTCCCCAATGAAGATTTACCGCTCCATTGATGATTCCCTTCTGATCCACAGGCCCCGGAACACCCAGGCCGATTCCCAGAAAGTCCTCTCTGCTTAACTGTCTCTCTTCCATCTTGGCCAGAAGGGTGGCTCCGATATCGCCGATGATATCCTTGCCCCCGTCCGCCGTTCTGGTGGGAATCTCCCACTTCTCCAGAAGGGAACCGTCCACCCGGAACAGTCCGCATTTTACTGTGGTTCCCCCCACGTCAACACCAAAACAGTAATCTGCCATGGTTACTCCTCTCTCTTCTTAAACAAGTTTGCCTGCACACGGTTGTACAGCTCCTTGGCTGCGTTGTAGCCCATCTTCTTCTGACGATGGTTAACAGCTGCGGATTCCACGATTACAGCCAGGTTACGGCCGGGACGAATGGGCAGGGAGTGACATACTACCTTATTTCCCAGGAACTCGATATACTCCTCCTCCAGACCCAGACGGTCGTACTCCTTATCCCGATCCCACTCCTCCAGCTTGATCACCAGATCGATGGTCTGGGTATTCTTTACACTCTCCACGCCGAAGAGGGTCTTCACATCAATGATTCCGATTCCCCGCAGCTCGATAAAGTGCCGGGTGATGTCCGGGGCCGTTCCCACCAGGGTCACGTCGCTGACCCGGCTGATCTCCACCACATCATCGCTGACCAGACGGTGTCCCCGCTTGATCAGCTCCAGGGCCGCCTCGCTCTTGCCGATGCCGCTCTCACCCATGATGAGCACGCCCTCGCCGTAAACATCCACCAGAACTCCGTGGATGGAGATCATAGGTGCCAGCTGCACGCCCAGCCAGCGGATAATCTCCGCCATAAAAGAGGACGTGGTCTTTTCCGTGCAGAACAAAGAAACGGAATGTTTTCTGGCAAGACTCAGCATAACCTCATCCGGCACCATCTGGGTGGTGAATACCACGCAGGGAATATTTTCCGATACAAAACGCTCAAAGGCCTTGGTGCGGTCCTCCTCGCTCAGATGCTGCAGATAAGAAAATTCCACATAACCAATAATCTGCACCCGGGCCGCCTCAAAATGCTCCAGGTAGCCGGTCAGCTGCAAGGCCGGACGGTTAATCTCCGGGGTAGTCACGCGCACCCCCGCCATGTCCACCTCCGGGGTGAGGTTTTTCAGATCCATGGCTTCTACCAGTTTGCTTAACTCTACTGATTTCATACGTTTCTCCTTTATTTCACCAGTAATTCAGTACTGGTTTTATCATACCACAGCGCCCCTTTTTCTTCAATCATTCCCCATGGAAAAAGTCGTAAACTTTCCTGGCGCTGCCCTCGTTCATGGCCGGCGCCTGAGCCAGCTCCTCCACTGTGGCGGCCTTCAGGGCGTCCAGGGATTGGAACTTCTTCATGAGCCCCTTTCGCCGGGCCGGACCCACCCCCGGGATATCATCCAAAATAGAATGGACCTGCCCTTTGCTGCGCAGCAATCGGTGATACTCGATGGCGAACCGGTGGGCCTCATCCTGAATTCTGGTGATCAGCTTAAATCCCTCGCCGCTGTGGTCGATGGGGATTTCCTGGTTGTTAAAATACAGCCCCCGGGTTCTGTGTTTGTCGTCCTTGACCATGCCGCAGACCGGAATCCTCAACCCCAGTTTATCCAGAACCTCCAGGGCAATATTCACCTGTCCCTTTCCTCCGTCCATCATAAGCAGATCCGGGAACTGGCAGAAGCCCCCGAACTCCTGGGCCTCCTCCTGCTCCTCCAGGCCCCGGCTGAAGCGGCGGGTGAGCACCTCCTCCATGCTGGCGTAATCGTTGGGCCCCTGGACGGACTTGATCTTGAATTTCCGGTAGTCGCTGCGCTTAGGCTTGCCCTTCTCGTAGACCACCATGGAGCCCACCGACTGAAAGCCGCTGATATTGGAAATATCGAAGGCCTCCACCCGGTTCAGCCCCGGCAGCCCCAGCAGCCCGGCGATCTCCTTCATGGCCCCTATAGTTCGGCCCTCCTCCCGCTTAATCCGTTCCCGATCCTGGGCCAGAACCATCTCCGCGTTTTTGGCAGCCAGTTCCACCAGCTTCTCCTTCATCCCTCTCTGAGGCACACGAATGTGAACCTTCTGCCCCTTCCTCTTAGTGAGCCACTCCTCCAGCACTTCCTGCTCCTGAATCTCCGTCTGCAGCATAATTTCCCGGGGGATAAAGGGGGTTCCGGCGTAAAACTGCTTCAGGAAATCCTGCATCACCTGGCTTCGAGAGTCTCCGTAGGCGATCTTCAGATAGAAATGCTCCCGGCCGATGAGCTTTCCGCCCCGGATGAAGAACACCTGGGCCACCGCATCCTGGCCGTCTATGGCCACCGCCGCCACATCCTTATCTTCCCCGTCGCTGCCGGTGATCTTCTGCCGCTCGGCGATCCTCTGGATACTCTGGATCAGATCGCGGATTTCCCCGGCCTCCTCGAAGCGCAGCTCCTCCGCCGCCTGCTCCATCTTCTGCCGCAGCTCCTCCACAACCTCCTTCACATTCCCGCCCAGGAAATTCAACGCTCCCTCCACATGGCTCCGGTACTCCTCCCGACTGATGTAGCCCTGGCAGGGAGCCTGACACTGATGAATATGATAGTAGAGACAGGGTCTCTCCTTCCCTATATCCCGGGGCAGGCTTCTGTTGCAGCTGCGGATCTGATAGAGCTTGCGTATCAGCTCGATGGAATCCTTCACCGCTCCGGCGCTGGTGTAGGGCCCGAAATATTTTCCCTTATCCTTCTTCATCTGGCGGGCGAAGAGCACCCGGGGGAAATCCTCCTGGACAGTGACCTTGATAAAGGGATAGCTCTTGTCATCCTTCAGCATGGTGTTGTATTTGGGCCGATGCTCCTTGATCAGGTTGCACTCCAGTACCAGGGCCTCCAGCTCCGAGTCCGTGACGATATACTCAAAGCGCTGGATGTGGGTCACCATCTGTTCGATCTTCACACCCTTATTCCGGCTGCTCTGGAAATACTGGCGCACCCGGTTTTTCAGACTGATGGCCTTGCCCACGTAGATGATCTCGTCCCTCTCCCCGTGCATAATATAAACTCCCGGCTTGGCTGGAAGCTTTTTCAATTCATCCTCAATAACAAACATATGACTCCTCCCCTGCAGGCTCTTTGCGGACGCGCCTCTTGGTCTCCCGTCCAGCCGCGGTCTTATCCAGCATTTTCCATAAAACGGCTCCTTTTAAATTCGCTATTTTGCGAATACTGTACTCACATTATATCCGAACACACGTTTAAAATCAATGGATTTAGGCGCAGCGAAAATGAGATAGGCGTTTTAGCACCCATCTCATTTTCTGATATATGCCACCTTCCTTCATTTTTCTTTTGTTAAATCAGAACGAAAGCGCCGCCGGCTTGCTGCCGGTCGGCGCTTCTTATTTTCCCTCTACTCCCGGGCATTCCCGGAAGACTCATCCTGAGCCGCCTCTGGGGCGCCCGCAGGCTGACCGCCGGACTCACCCGTGTCGGCGGTGGTGCCCAGCTCAATGACCTCCGGGGTCTTGACCTGCTTATTCTCCGCGATGGGAATGGGCAGCCCCTTGATCTCCCGGAAAATCCGCATGAACTCTTTTCCGGTGATGGTCTCCTTCTCGATCAGGAACTCGGCAATCTTATCCAGAGCCTCCCGGTTCTGGGACAGCAGGCGCTTGGCCTCCTCGTAGGCCTTTTTGAGCATCTCCATAATCTCATGGTCGATCTCCGTGACAGTGGAATCTCCGCAGTTCAGGGCGGCCCTGCCGCTTAAGTACTGGTTCTCCACCTCCGCCAGACCCATAAGCCCGAACTTCTCGGACATGCCGTACTGGGTGATCATGGCTCTGGCCACCTTAGTGGCCTTCTCAATATCGTTGGCGGCGCCGGTGGTCACGTTTCCGAACACCAGCTCCTCCGCTGCCCGGCCTCCCAGGAAGCCCACCAGCATAGCCTCCAGCTCACTCTTGGTATTTAAGTACTTCTCTTCCTCCGGTACCTGCATCACGTAGCCCAGAGCTCCCATGGTCCGGGGAACAATGGTAATCTTCTGCACCGGCTCCGCGTCTTTTTGCAGAGCGCTCACCAGGGCGTGGCCCACCTCGTGGTAGGAGACAATCCGCCGCTCCTCCTTGCTGAGGATGCGGTCCTTCTTCTCCTTGCCCACCAGAACCACCTCCACAGCCTCGAAGAGATCCTTCTGGCACACGGCCTTGCGGCCGTTTTTCACCGCCAGGATGGCCGCCTCATTAATCATGTTGGCCAGATCAGAGCCCACGGCTCCCGAGGTGGCCAGGGCGATCTCGTCCAGATCCACCGTCTCGTCCAGCAGCACGTCCTTGGCGTGAACCTTCAGAATATTTACCCGGCCCTTCAGATCAGGACGCTCCACAATCACCCGCCGGTCAAAACGGCCCGGACGCAGCAGAGCCGGATCCAGAATCTCCGGACGGTTGGTGGCCGCCAGGATCAGGATACCCTTGGAGGTATCAAAGCCGTCCATCTCCGCCAGCAGCTGATTCAGGGTCTGCTCCCGCTCATCGTTTCCGCCGCCGAAACGGCTGTCACGGCTCTTTCCGATGGCGTCTATCTCATCAATAAAAATAATGCAGGGGGCGTTCTTCTTAGCCTCCTCGAACAGATCACGAACCCGGGAGGCGCCCACACCCACAAACATCTCCACGAAATCAGAGCCTGACAGGGAGAAGAAGGGCACGTGAGCCTCCCCCGCCACAGCCTTGGCCAGCAGGGTCTTACCGGTACCCGGAGGTCCCACCAGCAGCGCTCCCTTGGGGAGCTTGGCTCCGATCTTCGTATACTTGCCGGGATTATGAAGGAAATCCACCACCTCCTGGAGGGACTCCTTGGCCTCATCCTCCCCGGCCACATCCTTGAAGGTAACTCCCGTTTCCTTCTGCACATAGGCCTTGGCCTTGCTCTTGCCCACGCCCATGACTCCTCCGCCCTTGTTCATCTTGCGCATGATCAGATTCATGCCCACGATCAGCAGCACGAAGGGAATCATGATACTCAAAATCGTAGATAAAATAGAGGCCGTGGGATCCGGCGGGATCTTGGTGAGTTTCGTCACGCCGTTCTCATCCAGGAACTCCGCCAGCTTGTCCTCGGAACCGATCAGCGGCGTGGAGTAAACCACACGCTCATCCCCCTTGAGAATGATGTTCAGGGTGCCAGACTCCAGCTGAACCTCCTCTACCTTTCCTTCCTCCACCAGGGTCTCAAACTCATCGTACCGGATTTCTTTAGAGGTGACGCCATTCATCAGTCCTCCGAAGAAATTCCAGATCATCAGCGCTCCCAGCAGACACACCAGAACCAGCAGCAGAGACTGCCTGTTCTTGGGGTTGTTGGGACTATTTCCGCCATTATTGTTATTGTTTCCGCCTCCGCGGTTTGAATTGTTGGAATTTGGGTCCATTTTCATCCTCCTTGTGTATTCTTCTATTATACGAATCGGCCGCCTTTAAAGTCAATACGGAGATTATGAAAAAGCCGTGTCTTTTCTAAAAGTTTTGTAAATTTTGTAGGTTTGTCAAACATTTGTTACACTGACTGTAAATAATCCCGGAGTACCTCATTGGGTGTTCTCCATCCCAGTGGCCGCATGGGGAAGTTGTTATAATCCCTGCGGTTATAGACCTTTAGCTGCCTTGCAAAGTCCTCAAAGGAATAAAAGAGATGCGTGGCATAGAACCGCTCGTTATCCTTCCTGTGGCTGCGCTCTACCTTGCCGTTGTG
>DVHU01000069.1 GCA_018711815.1 Candidatus Egerieimonas intestinavium | reverse complement strand
TAATCTGTCGGATTTGGTCTTTTGCTACTGCCATAAATAAACTCCTTTTCGATAAGAATTGTCATATCTGTAATTCTTACCAAAAAGGAGCCATTTTTTACCAAAGCCACAAAGTTTTTTACACTACCTCTCCGACAGCAGATGCAGGGCGCTTAAAAGCAGCAAAAATGCCTTCAGCACGCCGGCGGCCATGATAACGGTGAGTACCGGGAGAAAAATACTGGAGATCAAATCCACCAGCTTTGACATAAACGTTTTCTTAGGGTTCTGTTGTGCTTCTGCGCTCATCGTACGTCCTCCTGCCATAGAAAAGAGCACCACGCCGTAATCGGTATTGCGGTGCTCTTATGTAAAATCTGAATTAATTTTTCTGTCTAAGTAAAATTCCTTTTAAAGCTTATCCCACTCTTCGTCATCCCAGAAATCGTCCTCGTCATCCTCGTCCTCCAGGGGAGTATACCCGCCGGAGGAGGAAACGGCGCTCTCGGGAATACGGAAATCCTCCGGGTCGGCCGAGAAATCGTCGGGGGAGTCAAAATCGTCCAGGGAATCCAGATCCTCCGGTTCATCGGGGGCGCTGCCCAGAACCCGCTCCAGCTTTGACATTCTGGAGGCTTTCTCGGTTTTGGACTGACCCTTGCCAAGGGACTTCAGTTTATCACCCAGGAAGCCGTTGGATTTTTGGGACTTGCGGGCGGCTTTTCTTGCAGGATTTTCCGGTACATCCTCCATGGGCTGACGGCCTTCAGAGGAGCGGGCGCCGGTTCGAGATTTCTTAGCCTTGGGCCGCTGGGCGTCGGAAGCTTTCCGGGATCTGCCGGGAAGAGGAGCTGAGCCAACTCCCTGGGTCAGCACAAAAATGTCTGAGATTCCCACAGCGATCAGCACGATGCCGATGAAGCGCATGATGGTGACGATAGTTTCAAAGGGATTTAAAAACATGATGCAGCCCAGACAGAGAGCCAAAAGGGCAATAAGCAGAGTAATCCACCAATTCTGTTTCCGAGCCTGCCGCAGCAAAATTGCCTGTCTCAGATCTACCAGGCCGTGTACGATCACCGTGACGCCGGCCAGGATGGGAATCAGAGAGAGAAAATAATTGGAGCGGGTGATGATCCACACGGCAATGGCGATCATCAGGACGCCGCAGACCAGGTTGACGCGGCCGGAGAAGAGATCCTCCCGGCCGGAAAAATAGCAGTACAGACAGACCACACCCACGGCAATCATAAACAGAGCCGCCACTGTGCAGACCGCTTTGATGGAAGACTGGGGCCAGATTGACAGAATCAGGCCCAGCAGCACAAAAACTACCGGCGGAATCAGCGTCTGCCAGGTTATTTTCTTAAAAAAATTACTCATAAAAACCTCCCGGATTTTCAATTCATCTATAGTTAAGAATACTCTATTTTGCAGAAGTAGTCAATGATTGTTGTCGGATTCTGGAGGCGGGCGTATGAATTCAGCCAGAAGGCGGAATCATTCTCGGAAGCCCGCCGGGAACCGGGGATTGTGAAAATTTCGGTTGTATATTTTGCAGGATTTTGCTATAATCTTTACGAGATTTGTAATCATAAGCATATGATAACAATTTAAGGAGGATGTCAACTATGGCAAAGAAAAACATTGTTGTTGGACAGTCTGGCGGACCCACCGCAGTGATCAACTCCAGCCTGGCCGGTGTGTTCAGCGCAGCAAAAGAGATGGGCGTAAATAAGATTTATGGTATGCATCATGGAATTCAGGGCTTCCTGAATGAGGACTTAATTGATATGTCTGAGTACATCAAGGATGACAAGGACGTGGAGCTGCTGAAGAGAACCCCCTCTGCATTCCTGGGCTCCTGCCGTTACAAGCTGCCCAAGATCGAGGGCAACGAGGCTACCTATGACAAGATGTTCGATATTATGGACAAGTATGATATTGAGTGCCTGTTCTACATCGGCGGAAATGATTCCATGGACACCATCAAGATGCTGTCCGACTATGCGGCTCTGAAGGGCAAACCCCAGAAGTTCGTTGGTGTTCCCAAGACCATCGACAACGACCTGCCCATCACCGATCACTGCCCGGGCTACGGCTCTGCAGCAAAATATATCGCCAGCTCCATGAAAGAGATTATCCGCGACAACGAGAGCTTCGGCGTTGAGAAGCCCACCGTTCTGATCGTGGAGATCATGGGACGCCACGCAGGATGGCTGACCGCAGCGGCGGCTCTGTCCAGAGGCGAGGACTGTGACGGACCGGATATGATTTATCTGCCCGAGGTTACCTTCGACGTGGATGATTTCATGGCTAGAGTGAAGAAGCTGGCTGCAGAGAAGAGCTCTGTGGTTATCGCTGTTTCCGAGGGAATCAAGCTGGCTGACGGCCGTTTCGTATGCGAGCTGGGCGGCGGCAGCGATTTTGTAGACGCCTTCGGCCACAAGCAGCTGTCCGGCTGCGCCGTGGTTCTGGCCAACAAGATCGCAGCGGAGACTGGTCTTAAGACTCGTGCCATCGAGTACTCCACCCTGCAGAGAGCGGCTACGCATCTGGCTTCCCTGAACGATATCAACGAGGCTTTCAATGTAGGTTATCTGGCTGTACAGGCTGCCTACGACGGAAAGACCGGTATGATGATCACCATCGACGTGAAGAACCGCAAGCCTTACGAGGTTGGATACGGAATCTATGACATTCATCAGATCGCCAATGTGGAGCGTCCGGTTCCCGCAGAGTGGATTATCAATGATGGAACGGATGTGAGCGACGCTTACGTGGAGTATGCGCGTCCCCTGATCCTGGGCGAGCTGACTCCGATGATGGTAAACGGAACTCCGCGCCACATCACCCTGAAAAATAAATAAGCTAAGAGATATGCCGCAGAGGGGAGAACCTGAGCAAAACCGTTCGCCCTGAAATGCATATGTACAATGCTAAAAGGATGCCGCCAGCTATTCGTGTGGATAGCTGGCGGCTAGTTGTTTTCTTAAGCTTTTAGGAAGAATATGGCCCATAACAGGTTTTCAGGTACGCGATTAGCGGCTCCAGATATGTCCTGTCTACCCAATCACAGCTCTTTCCCTCTGCTTCAAAAAAGGCCTTCATCCAGGGTTCAAAGGAGGAGGGATCTTTTTTGCTGAGGGATTTCCTCAGCAATTTGCAGAGCGTCCGGTCTTTGAGGCTCATCTGGCTCTCGTCATACATCCCTCGGCCATAGAACAGGGGAAACTTTAGAGGGAGATCTCTCAGGTTTCTATTTTTTACGGCCTCAAAAGCTTCCGGCTCGAAGGGGCTGGCCCCCACGGCAAAAATGGCTCCCGGCTTATGACGCAAAGCCTGCACATTTTTCCGGACATATTTCATGCAGGATATGCCGGAGGCATAGATGCCGCCCGCCAGAATAAGGAAATCATACTGGCCAAGGTCACGGAAATCATACCCGTCAATGGGGAAAACGTCGCAGGGGAGGGCATCCTTCAACAGCTGGGCGTATTTTTTGGTGGCGCCATATTTGGATTTATACAATACTAAAATTTTATTCATGAGCAATTTTCCTTTTTTCAAAGATCTCTTCGGCAGTTTCGGGGTTTTTATTGGCCTGTGCGGCCTGCTCCAGATGATCTATCCCTTCGTACAGTTTCATCATCAGGACAAAAAGCTGGTTCAATTCCTCCGGGGTGTAGACGGCAAAGAGATAACGCAGATCCTTCTGATAAGCGGAAAATACAGTCCCGAAATATTCTTCCAGCTTTTGGGTGGGGAAGATATTGAGAGCGCGGACATCCCGCTGGCTTTTTTCGATGGAAACAAAGCCTTTCTTTTCCAGAGCGTAGGCCAGCTTTTTAATGTTCTGCCGGGAACAGCCCAACAGCCTTCCCAGCTGCGTGAAGGTAAGCGGCTCCCGGGACTGGCGGATCATGGTCAGGAGCATGAACTGTTTGAGGGATATGTCCGGCACATGATTGCCAAATAGTGTCTGCAGCCTGTTTCCGGCGATGAAAAGTGTGGAAAAAATAGCCTTCCCTTGATTTTCCGGGGAAGTGGAAAAACGGTCGATCAATTCATGAATCTCCATATTCTCCTCCTTATCGTGTCTAAAAATCCAGAGTCCCTGCAAGCAGATAGATCAGAAGCCGGGGCTGAATTATTTTCATAATAGCAACTAGTTACCTATTTGTCAACAGTTAGGGGTTTACAGGATTAAAAAATCTGTTATAATAAGCGAGTTAGTTGCGATTAACTGAATAAAATCTCCCTCACCGGAAGCTGCTCCTGATTCCCATGGCAATCAGGCCGGCAGCTATTGGAGGGAGCGGAAAAAGGAGGAAAATAATTTGTTGATCTTAAGCCGAGCTATGGCCCTGGTGTCGCTGCTTCTGCTCCTGCTCTGCATGGGAGCAGCGAGGAAAAACAATAAGGCGGGGAGAAAAAGTCCCCGGCTGCAAAAGCTGCTGACCGGCTCCGGCCACGGATTCTGTGGGATTTTCCTGCTGCTGACGGGGCTGGCCCACGGAATCGCGGCCGGGCGGAGGCCAGGAATGATCAGCGGCAAGGTGGCCTGGATGCTTCTGCTGGTTCTGGTGATTTTCTCTTTGATTGCCCGGAAAAGGCTGAGCGGACCTTGGAGAAGATTACACCGGTATCTGGCCATAGGGGCGTGCCTGCTGGTGGCGGTCCACGTGATCTGCGCCGGGGCGGGCATTTTCTAGCCGATGGCTGTCACCGGGAAATTTCCATCCAGATAAAGCCTGCGGATCTCAGGGCTTCTGTATCTCAAAAGCTTCATCAGCGAAATGCTGCTTCTGTGGGTTTTATGCAGAAATGCGCAGAGGGTGCAGGAAACCGAAGAAGCTCCGGTTTCTGTTTTGGGAAATCTGAATAAAAATGTCGCAAGCGGTATAGAAAAGACTGTTCTTTTTCACGAAATTTCTTGACTAAAAAAGGATATATGTTACAATTAAAGTGTGCGAGTGTCCTGAGACACACGCGTTGGAGACTGTATTTCCGCTTATACAGTCTTCAAGCCGTGCATATTATGTACATTTTAGGAGGAAATTTAAATGGCAAAATGGGTCTACATGTTCACAGAAGGCAACGCCACCATGCGGAATCTGCTGGGCGGCAAGGGAGCCAACCTGGCTGAGATGACTTCTCTGGGTCTTCCGGTACCGCAGGGCTTCACCATCACCACCGAAGCCTGCACCCAGTACTACGAGGACGGCAGAAAGATCAATGATGAGATCATGGATCAGATCATGGAAGCAATCGTTAAGATGGAAGGCATCACAGGCAAGAAGTTCGGAGATAAGGAAAATCCGCTTCTGGTATCTGTTCGCTCCGGCGCCCGGGCATCCATGCCGGGTATGATGGATACTATCCTGAACCTTGGTCTGAATGAAGAGGTTGTTCATGTGCTGGCTGAGAAGTCCAACAATCCCCGCTGGGCTTGGGACTGCTACAGAAGATTCATCCAGATGTATTCTGACGTAGTTATGGAGGTCGGCAAGAAATATTTTGAAGAGCTGATTGATAAAATGAAAGCCGACAGAGGCGTTACTCAGGATGTTGAGCTTACCGCCGAAGATCTCAAGGAGCTGGCAAACCAGTTTAAGGCTGAATATAAAGAAAAGATCGGTTCAGATTTCCCCACTGATCCCAAGGAGCAGTTAATGGGAGCAATCAAGGCTGTATTCCGTTCTTGGGACAACCCGAGAGCAAACGTATACCGTCGTGACAACGATATCCCGTATTCCTGGGGTACCGCTGTAAACGTACAGATGATGGCATTCGGCAACATGGGCGACGACTGCGGTACAGGTGTTGCCTTTACCCGTGACCCTGCCACCGGTGAGAACGGTCTGTTCGGCGAGTTCCTGACCAACGCTCAGGGCGAGGATGTTGTTGCAGGTGTTCGTACGCCTATGCACATCTCCGAGATGGAGCAGAAGTTCCCGGAAGCATTCAAGCAGTTTAAAGAAGTGTGCAGCATTCTGGAAAAGCACTACAGAGATATGCAGGATATGGAGTTTACGGTGGAGAATGGCAAGCTGTATATGCTCCAGACCCGCAGCGGTAAGAGAACGGCACAGGCTGCTCTGAAGATTGCCTGCGACCTTGTGGACGAGGGCATGAGAACAGAGGAAGAGGCTGTGGCTATGATCGATCCCAGAAACTTGGATACTTTGCTGCATCCCCAGTTTGACGCTGCCGCGCTGAAGGCGGCTACTCCTCTTGGAAAAGGACTTGGCGCTTCTCCCGGAGCTGCCTGCGGAAAGATTGTATTCTCCGCAGAAGACGCTGTAGAATGGGCGGCAAGAGGCGAGAAGGTAGTTCTGGTTCGTCTGGAGACTTCCCCGGAGGATATCACAGGAATGAAGTCTGCTCAGGGTATTCTGACTGTTCGCGGCGGTATGACCTCCCACGCAGCCGTTGTGGCCCGCGGTATGGGCTCCTGCTGTGTATCCGGATGCGGCGATATCGCTATGGATGAAGAGAATAAGAAGTTCACCCTCGCAGGAAAAGAATTCCACGAGGGAGATGAAATCTCCATCGACGGAACCACCGGTAATATTTATGACGGAATCATTCCTACAGTTGACGCTACCATCGCCGGAGAATTCGGAAGAATTATGGCCTGGGCAGACAAATATAGAAGAATGAAGGTTCGTACAAATGCCGACACTCCGGCTGACGCCAAGAAAGCACGCGAGCTGGGCGCTGAGGGTATCGGGCTTTGCCGTACAGAGCATATGTTCTTCGAGGACAACAGAATCGACGCTTTCCGTGAGATGATCTGCTCCGAGACCGTGGAGGAGAGAGAAGCAGCTCTGGAGAAGATCCTTCCGGAGCAGCAGGGAGATTTCGAGAAACTGTACGAGGCTCTGGAGGGAAATCCTGTAACCATCCGTTTCCTGGATCCCCCGCTGCATGAGTTTGTTCCCACCACTGAGGAGGATATTCAGAAGCTGGCGGACGCTCAGGGCAAGACTGTGGAGCAGATCAAGACGATCATCGATTCTCTCCACGAGTTCAACCCCATGATGGGACACCGCGGATGCCGTCTGGCAGTAACCTATCCGGAGATCGCCAAGATGCAGACAAAGGCTGTGATCCGCGCGGCAATCAACGTACAGAAAGCTCATCCGGGCTGGAAGGTACAGCCGGAGATCATGATCCCCCTTGTTGGCGACATCAAAGAGCTTAAATATGTGAAGAAATTCGTTATTGAGACAGCAGACGCTGAGATCGCGGCAGCAGGCAGCGACCTTGTGTATGAAGTTGGAACAATGATCGAGATCCCGAGAGCTGCTCTTACCGCAGACGAGATTGCGGCAGAGGCTGACTTCTTCTGCTTCGGAACTAACGACCTGACTCAGATGTGCTACGGATTCTCCCGTGACGACGCCGGTAAGTTCCTGAACGGATACTATGACGCCAAGATCTTTGAGAACGATCCCTTTGCGAAGCTGGATCAGGTTGGCGTCGGAAAGCTGATGAAGATGGCTATCGAACTCGGCAAGCCGGTAAATCCCAAGCTTCACATCGGTATCTGCGGCGAGCATGGCGGAGACCCCAGCTCTGTAGAGTTCTGCAACAAGATCGGCCTGGACTATGTGTCCTGCTCACCCTTCCGTGTGCCCATCGCCAGACTGGCAGCGGCACAGGCAGCGATTGCTGAGAAGAACGCTTAAACCTAAATTTGTTATAAGGCACCGCAAATAGCCTGAAAAACTTACCCTAAAATACAGACCTTGTACTATGGGAAACCATAGTATGAGGTCTTATTTTTTTGTCTTCATGAGCGTGTATGAGGCAAACATAAATCCTTACGCCGACTGCCGCCCAGTACGCCGGAGGACGTTCCCGCGCTGGTAAAGAAAATCGGCAGAACCACCTATATGGTACACGTCTATTTTAGCAAGACCAGAACCGAAATTTATGGGCGACAAAATCAAGCGTCAGGCAGCATTTTCAAATAACACAAGAAAAAAATATTCGATTTGAGATGATATGGATTCGATTGGAGATTTTGGTGTTGACACTGATTTTTGCCGTCTATACAATTAAAACATAATGAGAGTTCAGGAAGGGAATGTTTAAATGTCCATTTTTATGGATACAGTTTACTTTTAGTATACAATGCTGGAACGTGAAAGTAAAAACGAACGTGTCCAGAAAAAGGGGTTTTTTATAAACAACCGTGTCCAGG
>DVHU01000068.1 GCA_018711815.1 Candidatus Egerieimonas intestinavium | reverse complement strand
TGCCGAGCACATCCTGGAGACTAAAGGCTCCAGGTGAGCGCAGGCTGAGTACAAATGCATAAATATGCGAAAATATCGAATAATGCAACAGCCCCTTTCCGATTTGCTGTTTAGGAAGCGTCGCTCCCGTAAATATACTCCTTAGCCGCCGCCGCGTTCTTAGACAGATTGGGCACCAGCACCTCCATTCCCTTTCTCAGGGTCTCGCAGGTGTAGGTTCCCTCCGCCGGCAGGCGGTAGCTCTCAATCTCCGTCATGCCGTTGGTGACTACCGTGTACACGTATCCCAGAATCTGGGAGTTGGTCATGTCCGTGGTCAGGTTGGGGAAGATCTCATCCGCCAGAGATACCCACTCTCCGACGCCCAGGCCTTTGACATTTTCAAAGGCCGCCATAATCACTCGTCTCTGGCGGTCCGTCCGCTCCCAGTCGGAATTTCCCACGTAGCGGATCCGGGCGTAAGCCAGAGCCTGCTCCGGAGTCAGGGAATTCATTCCCGCCTGCAGATTCCAGCCGGTGGCGTCGCTTCCCGCCTGGGCCACCCAGCTGTTGTTGTTATTCAGGTAATTGGCCTCCGCCTCGTTGAGCTCAATGTTAATGTTGCCCACACTGGCCAGAGAATTGACAAATCCCTCAAAATCCACCTCCACGTTGGCGTCGATGTGGATTCCCAGGCTCTCCTCAATCACCTGATCCAAAAGCTCCATGCCGCCGAACTGGTAGGCCGCATTGATCCGGTTGTCGCTGTAGCCGGGAATGGGCACATACATATCACGCATGACGGAGGTCAGGATAATCTTGTTGGTCTTTTTATTCAGGCTGCAGATGATCATGGCGTCCGAGCGCTGACGGCCCTGTCCCTCTCTTCTGTCCTGGCCGATCAGCAGAATATTCGCCACATCCTTGTCGTTCATCACCTCGATATCCGCCGTATCCCAGGTAATATCCTCCGGCTGGATGGTGTCCGCGGAGCCGTCCGCCTTGGACTCATCCTCCACCTCAAAGGTCTCCTCCGCAGGATCCAGCATCTCCTCCTGGCTGGTATCCACCCGGTTAATTTTATTTAACTTGCTCTGGACATAAAGGAAAATCGCCCCCACGCCCAGCAGGATCACCGCCAGGACGATCAGCAGAATTCCCCAGACCGGAAATTTTTTCTTTTTCTTCATTGGTATATCACTCCTTGTATTTTGGATCTGGTATTTACCCACTATACACCCCATGAAGAAAACTGTCAAATAAAATTCATCCAGCGGCTAATATCTGGCCGCCACCCGCCGGAAGGCCTCCAGGGAACGCAGGACCTTCTCCGTGTCGATACAGTAGGAAATCCGGAAGTATCCGGGACACCCGAAGGTATCTCCGGGCACCAGCAGGAGATCCTCCTCCATGGCCTTTCGGCAGAAGGCGTTGCTGTCCGCCTCCAGGGCCTTGGGGAACATGTAGAAGGTTCCTCCGGGCTTCACCACGGAAAAGCCCAGCTCTTTCAGTTCCTGATACAAGATCTCCGCATTGCGCTCATAGACGCTTAGGTCGGAGGTGATATCCAGCACTGCGCAGACCGCCAGCTGGATGATGGAGGGCGGGCAGTTGTGCCCGATTCCCCTGGAAATCTGACCGCACATATCCGCAATCAGGGAAGCTCCCTCACAGCGGGGAGACACCGCCACATAGCCGATACGCTCCCCCGGCAGGGACACCGACTTGCTGAAGGAGTAGCAGGTGATGGTATTGTCATAGCAGGAGGCCACGTAGGGGGCATCCACCCCCGCAAAGACGATCTCCCGGTAGGGCTCATCGGAAATCAGGTAAATGGGATGGCCAAACTCCCGCTGCTTCCTGTTTAAAAGCTCCGCCAGGGCCTTGAGGGTCTTGGTGCTGTACACTGTCCCCGAGGGGTTGTTGGGGGTGTTGATGAGCACCGCCGTCACATCGCTGGTCAAAAGTTCCTCCGTCTTTTCCAGATTTACCTGGAAGGCTTCCAGATCTGCGGGCACCACCTTAAGCTTAGCCCCGGTGAGCTCCACATAGGGGTGGTACTCGGGAAAGCAGGGGGCAAAGGTGAGGATGGTATCCCCGGGCACCGTCACCGCCCTGAAGGCGTGAGCCAAGGCCCCGGCCGCCCCGCTGGCCATGAAGATATGCTGTTTCTCATAGGGCAGGCCGAACCGCCGCCTCAGAGAGTCCGCCACCGCCTCCCGGACAGAATCAATGCCCAGAGAGGGGCTGTAGCCGTGGAGGGTCACCGGGCTCTCCTCCTGAAGAAGCCGGATCATCTCCCGGGTAAATTCCGGCGGCGCAGGAACCGAGGGGTTCCCCAGGCTATAGTCAAACACATTCTCGTAGCCAATCTCCGCGCCTCTCTTGCTGCCGTAGGCGAACATTTCCCGGATTACCGATTTCGCTCCCAGCATATTTTTGTAAGTTTCCGCAAGCACACTCATCAACTCCTGTCTAATTATTTCTCAGATTTCTCCGCCGTCTCTCCCCGCAGATGCACATCCAGCTGGGGAAAGGCCAGCTCTATTCCCGCCTCGTCGAAGGCTTCCTTAATTTTCTCATTCATCAGCCATTTTACCGGCCAGTAATCCGCCGTCTTAACCCAGGCTCGAAAGCCCACCACCACCCAGGAATCCGCCAGCTCGCTGACGAACACCTGAACCTCCTTGTCGGTATTGACCCGCTTTTCCTGGTCCAGAAGTTTCTGGAGAATCTCCTTGGCCTTTCTAAAATCCGACTCATAGGAAATATTTACCAGCAGCTCCAGCTTCCGCTCATCCTGGGCGGTGACATTGATAATGGGATTGTTGGTCAGCTGAGAGTTGGGGATCACGATCTCCCGGTTGTCCATGGTGGCCAGGGTGGTGTAATACATCTCGATCTTCTTCACCGTGCCCTCCCGGCCGCCGGAGGCTTCGATGATATAATCTCCCGTGCGAAAGGGCTTCAGCCACAGGAGAATCAGCCCTCCCGCCAGGTTGGAGAGACCGCCCTGGAGGGCTAAACTGACGCCCACGCCGGCGGAGGCCAGAAGGGCCGCCACCGAGGTGCCCTCCACCCCAAAGTTCCCTAAAATCGCCATGATCAGCAGCACGTAGAGAACCATCTTGGCCAGGGAACCGGCGAAGGAGATCACCGCCCCCTCCAGCCGCAGGCGGGCCATGGATTTCTTCAGGTGCTTCACCAGCCACCCAATCACCCTGACTCCGATGAAATAACAGATCAGCGCCAGAATCACCTTCAGCAGGAAACTTCCCGCCGCCGGGAGAAATTCCTGAAGCTTTTGCTCCAGCAGGCCCAGCTCCGCCACCTGGTCGGCCACCTTATCTTCCATCTATCAGCTCTCCTTTCCCGCTATTCCCGGCTCTTCCTTGGAAATTTTCTCCTCCAGCTCCGCCTTCAGGTTTTTCTGAGGCTTTGCCTCCGGCGCTTTCTTTTTCTTCCGGGCAGTCTTATTGTCCGTGATCTTCTCCACCGCCTTGGAGTAGGAGTAGATGGAGATTCCCAGGGCCGGCACCTTCACTTTAATGGAGTAAGGAAGCTCGTCCCACTCCTCCTTCTTGGCAATCTTTACCCGGGGATTCACCACCCCAGCGCCGCCGAACTCTTTCGCATCGCTGCTAAAAATCTCCTTATATTTTCCGGCGTAGGGCACGCCCACCTGATAGTTTTCGTAGGGCAGGGCGGAGAAATTGCAGACCACCAGCAGAGTCTCCTCCCGGTTTCTGGTCTTGCGCAGGAAGGTAATCATGCTCTTCTCCCACTCCAGCAGATTAATCCAGGCAAAGCCCTGGGGATTGTAATCCATTTTGTGGAGCGCCGGCTGGGATTTGTAGAGGGCAATCAGCGCCTTTACGTAGGCCTTCATCTGACGGTGAGACTCCTCCTCCAAAAGCTCCCAGTCCAGGGATTTATTTTCCGCCCACTCGTGGATCTGGGCAAATTCCTGGCCCATGAACAGGAGCTTCTTGCCCGGATGGACTGTCATAAATCCATAGGCGGCCCGCAGATTGGCCATCTTCTCCTCCGGGGTGCCCGGCATCTTCTCCAGCAGGGAGCATTTTCCGTGAACCACCTCGTCATGGGAGAGGCTTAAGAGGAACTGCTCGCTGTAGGCGTAGATCATGGAGAAGGTCAGCTCTCCGTGATGCTGTCCCCGGTACAGGGGATCATTTTTCATATAGCCGATAAAATCATTCATCCAGCCCATGTTCCACTTGTAGTCGAAGCCCAGGCCGTCCTCCTTCACGTCCCCCGTGATTTTTGGCCAGGCTGTGGACTCCTCGGCGATAAGCATTACATCGGGATACAGCTTCTTGAACATGGAATTCAGATGCTTCAGCAGCTCCACCGCCTCCAGATTCTCGTTGCCTCCGTAGATGTTTGCCACCCACTCCCCATCCTGCTTGCCGTAATCCAGGTAGAGCATGGAAGCCACCGCGTCCATGCGGATGCCGTCCACATGGTACTTGTCCGCCCAGAACATGGCGTTGGCGATGAGGAAATTGGACACCTGAGGACGGCCGTAATTGTAGATCAGCGTCCCCCAGTGGGGATGGGAGCCCTGCCTGGGATCCAGGTGCTCATAGAGGCAGGTGCCGTCGAAATTGGCCAGCCCGTGGCTGTCTCTGGGAAAATGGGCCGGAACCCAATCCAGGATCACACCGATTCCCTTCTGGTGCAGATAGTCCACAAAGTACATAAAGTCCTCCGGGGAACCGTAACGGCTGGTGGGGGCATAGTAGCCCGTCACCTGGTAGCCCCAGGAGGCGTCAAAGGGATGCTCCATCACCGGCATCAGCTCCACATGGGTGTAGCCCAGGTCTGTCAGGTACTCCGCCAGCATGGGGGCCAGTTCCCGGTAGTTGTAGAATTCCCGGCCGTCCTCCGGCTTTCTCCAGGAGCCCAGGTGCATCTCGTAGACAAACATGGGCTGCTCCGGCTTCTGCAGCTTCTTTCTCTGGCGCATCCACTCCCGGTCTGCCCAGGAAAACTGAGACAGATCCGCAGTCACGGAGGCAGTGGCCGGCCGCAGCTCGCTGGCATTGGCATAGGGATCTGCCTTCAGATAGGTGAGACCGTCCTTTAACTTCAGCTCGTATTTGTACAGCTGGCCCGGCTCAAGCTCCGGGATAAACAGCTCATAGATCCCTGACATGGGCAGCAGGTTCATCTGATGGATCCTGCCGTCCCAGTTGTTGAAATCTCCCACCACGCTGACTCTGGCCGCATTGGGCGCCCACACAGCGAAATAAATGCCCCGCACGCCGCCGATGGTCATGGGATGGGCCCCCAGCTTCTCATAAATCTGATAGTGGATGCCGTGGTTAAATTTCTGCTCGTCCTCCCCCGTAATCTGGCAGGGGTAGGCGTAGGGATCTCTATACTCACGGACCTCCCCGTCCTCCTCCACCAGGTACACATAGGAGGGAATGCTCTTGCCCGGAAGCAGGCAGGCAAAAAATCCCGCCTCGTCCTCCTGCACCATCTCCAGGACCTGATCCTTCACCTTCACGCTCACCTTCTCCCGGCCCGGGAAGAAGCACTGGATCAACACCCCTTCTTTAACTACCCGTGGTCCCAGAATGGTTCTGGGCATATTTTCTTCCGAATAGACCACCGTCTCAATTTCCCGCCAGTCCATCAGGCTGTACAATTTTTCTTCCATGGCAAAAACCCTCCTTGAATTTCTTTTTTTATTCTACCATTTCCGCCGGTCTAAAACAATAGAAAAAAGGGCCGCGCAAGACCTTGTCGGCCGCCGCGCCCCTCTTTATTATGCTCAGCTACATTCCTTCTCCAGGAAGGTGAATACGGTGTCAAAGTAGAGATTTGGATCCATCTTGTAGGCTTCCCCGTGACCGGCCCCCTGAATCACCAAAATTTCCTTGGGGGACTGGCAGGCCTCATAGAGCTCGTAGACCATATCCGTATGTACGAAATTATCCTCGGAGCCGTGGATAAAGAGAATGGGCACCTGGCTCTTTTTCACCTGCTCCAGGGCTGAAGCCCCCTTGAACTCATACCCGGCCCGCAGCCAGGCGATGCCGTCCGCCGCGTACAGGATGGGAAAATCCGGCAGATGGAAGAGATAACTCAGCTCGTCGGAGAAAATATCCCACACAGAGGTATAACCGCAGTCCTCCACAATCCCCTTCACCTGCGGGGGAAGCTCCTCCCCGGAGGTCATCATCACTGTGGCGGCCCCCATGGAAATCCCGTGGAGGATAATCTCCGCCTGATCGTCCAGGTCAATCACGTACTGAATCCACCCCAGCACATCCTTCCGATCCAGCCAGCCCATACCGATATACTTTCCCTGGCTCTCCCCGTGAGCCCGCATGTCGGGAGTCAGCACGTTATAGCCCTGAAGGCCGTAGAAGCCCGCCACGTCCTGCATATCCTGACGCCTCCCGGTGTATCCGTGGACAGCGATCAGCCATTTGTGACTGTCGGGATCTGTCCAGAACACATCCCCCTTTAGCTGCAGGCCGTCTTCGGACTCCAGCTGGGCCTCCTCCTGCCGGACATTCGTTAGCCACTGGGCGGTCTGCTCCTTGATCTTTTCCGTGTTGGCCTCAATCACCGCCTGATTTTCCGCGGTGACCGTGGACTCGGGAGCCACATCCTTGGCCTCCTCCTTCCGCACAATGGCGAAATCCACCAGGTAATTGCCCGCAAAGGCCAGCGCCGCCAGCAGAAGCACCAGCACGCCGATCCCGATTTTTAGTCCCAGTCTCTTTTTCTTTTTCATTCCTTTTCCTCTCATTGTTTTGATTCTCAAAGTATTATAGCAGAATTGATCAGGAAAGTCCAGGCCGGATCAGGACGCAAAAAGGCTGCCGGAATCACCGGGATTGGCTTTGGGAACCTCTATCCCTCTCCGGCAGCCGCTGCTGCTCTTCCTATTCTTCCTCCCCAAAGAGGAGCTCCTCCGCCAGCCGGGCCGCATCCCGGATGCAGCCGTCACAGCTTCTCAAGACCTGGCCGGTCTCCAGTCCCTTCAGTTCCCGGCAGATCACTGTCTGATTCTTCTCCCGGAACCGGCGCACCAGCTCCTTGGAGAGCTTGTAGGTGCTGCCCTTGGTCTGCTTTTGGGCGTTTCCCTGACTGTTCTTTAATCCCGCCAGAGCCACTGCTCCGGAGAGGGCGCCGCAGGTGCAGTCCATACCGCCCATGCCCGCTCCGAAGCCCTCGGTCATCCGAAATACCGAAGCCTCGTCCATGCCCACCAGATCACAGTAGGCGCAGGCCACCGACTGAGCGCAGTTGTAGCCCTTTTTATGATTCTCCATGGTTTTCTCAACTCTGCTCTTCATCTTGTCATCCCTCACTGTAGTTTGTGAATCAGAAGGCCGCTGCGCAGCTTTGGCTCAAACCAGGTGGATTTGGGCGGCATCAAAAGGCCCGCGTCCGCCACCGCCAAAAGCTCCTCCATGGTGGTGGGATACATCCAGAAGGCCGCCTGGCAGTCTGTGGCGACTCTTCGCTCCAGCTCCTCCATTCCCCGGATTCCCCCGATAAAGTCAATCCTGGGATCTCTGCGGGGATCCGTGATTCCCAGAAGGGGCTCCAGAATCTGATCCTGCAGCAGGGACACATCCAAGCGCTTCACCGGATCCTCCCCCTCCTGGTTTTTCAGGCAGAGACGGTACCACTGTCCCTGCAGGCAGAGTCCCAGCTCTCCCTTTCTCTGGGGTCTGGCCTCCTGGCCTCCGCAGGGAGTCACCGCGGCCAGTCTGCCCATCTCCTCCAAAAAGGCCTGGGGCGTCCGGCCGTTTAAATCCTTTACCGCCCGATTGTAGTCCAAAATGTTCAGCTCCTGCTCATCGAAGATCACCGCCAGGAAGTAGTTCCACTCCTCCTCCCCGGTGTAGGCTCCCGCCTGATCCCTCCGGTTCTGGCAGACCTTAGCCGCGGCGGCAGCCCGGTGATGGCCGTCGGCGATGTAGAGCTTTCCCATTTTCTGAAAGAGCTGGGCGATCTTAACATTCTCCTCCGGAGGAAGGCTCCATACCCGGTGCCGGATTCCGTCGGAAGGGGTGAAATCATAGAGGGGCTCCCGCTGCCGTCCCCGCTCCCGAAGCCCGGCCAGCTCTTCATTGGGCCTGTGGGCCAAAAACACCGGCCCCGTCTGGGCATTGCAGCTGTCCACATGGTTCACCCGATCCAGCTCCTTGTCCGCCCGGGTATTCTCATGCTTTACCACAATCCCCTGCCAATAATCCTCCACGGAGGCGCAGGCGCAGATTCCCGTCTGGGTTCTGCCCTCCATGGTCAGCTCGTAGAGATAGAAATGCTCCTCCGAATCCTGCCGGTAGATCCCCTGTTCCTCCTGGCTGCGCAGCAGCTCCCTGGCCTTCTCATAGACCTGGGGGGCATAGGTATCCACCTCCGGGGGAAACTGGGTCTCCGCCCGGTCAATGTTCAAAAATGACAGAGGCTCCCGGGCGGTCTCCCGGCGGGCCTCCTCTCGGCTGTACACGTCGTAGGGGAGGGCAGCCACCCGGGCTGCCAGCTCTTTCCGGGGCCTTAAGGCCCGGAAGGGTCGAATTAGCGCCATCTGTTCTTTCTCCTTATCCTCTTGGCAAGCTTTCGGACAGCCCGAACCGCCGGAGCAAGCTTCCTGCGGTTGTAGGACAGCGATTTCAGCAATCTTCTGCGCTTCTGCAGCTTTTTCCAATTTATCTTCATAGAATATCCTATTTGATGATCCGAACCTTGGTCACGCCGTCGATGGCCTCCAGGGCATCCACAATCTCCTGGTTGGCCGGGGAGTCCAGATCAAACATAGTGTAGGCGTAATCGCCCTTGCTCTTGTTGGTCATGTCGGAAATGTTAACTCCCGCCTCCGCCAGAGTTTTCGTAAACTGGCCGATCATATTGACGATATTTTTGTGGGCAATGGTGATTCTTCCCGCCGCCACGCAGATTCCCATGTCGCAGCTGGGAAAGTTCACGGAATTTTTGATATTTCCGTTCTCCAGGAAATTCTTTACCTCCTTCACGGCCATCACCGCGCAGTTGTCCTCGGATTCCTCCGTGGAGGCTCCCAGATGGGGGGTCACCAGGGTGTTCACCGCTCCGGCCACCAGGGGATTGGCGAAATCGGTCACATACTTTTTCACCTTCCCGGCCTCCAGGGCAGCCACCAGGGCCTCCTCGTCCACCAGCAGGTCTCTGGCAAAGTTTAAGAGCACCACGCCCTCCTTCATCATGTCGATGGCCTGGGCGTCGATCATTCCTCTGGTATTGTCGTTTAAGGGCACATGGATGGTGATATAATCGCACTCCCGGTAGATCTGCTCCACATCCTTGATGTGATGGATGGTTCTGGACAGGTTCCAGGCCGCCTCCACGGAAATGTAGGGATCGTAGCCCATGACCTCCATGCCCAGATGGGTGGCGGCGTTGGCCACCAGCACGCCGATGGCTCCCAGGCCGATGATACCCAGCTTCTTGCCGGAGATCTCACAGCCGGCAAACTTTTTCTTCTGCTTCTCCGCCAGCTTGCCGATATTTTCCTCCTCCCGCTGGGAGGCCACCCACTCGATGCCTCCCACAATATCCCGGGAGGCCAGCAGCATACCGGCAATCACCATTTCCTTGACGCCGTTGGCATTGGCCCCCGGCGTGTTGAACACGGCGATTCCCTTCTCTGAGCAGGTATCCAGGGGGATGTTGTTGACTCCCGCCCCGGCCCGGGCAATCACCTTCAGTTTCTTGGAGAACTCCATCTCCTTCATATTGGCGCTGCGCACAAGCACCGCATCCGCCTCCGCAAAAGTCTCTGTCTCCTGATAATTGTCCGTGAAACGCTCCAGTCCCACAGGAGAAATGGGGTTCAAGCAATGATAGTTAAACATGATCAGCTATTTTCCTCCTCAAATTTCTTCATAAAGGCCACCAGAGCTTCCACGCCGGCCTTGGGCATGGCGTTATAAATGCTGGCCCTCATGCCGCCCACGGTTCTGTGACCCTTCAGGTTCTCCAGTCCTGCCGCCTTGGCCTCGGCCACAAACTTGGCGTCCAGCTCTTTATCGCCGGTGACAAAGGGCACGTTCATCAGCGAGCGATCCCCCTTCACCACCGTCCCCTTAAAGAGCTTGCTGCCATCCAGGAAATCGTAGAGGATGGCCGCCTTCTCCCGGTTGCGCTGGGCCATAACCTCCAGGCCTCCCATGGCCTTGAGCCACTTAAAGACCTTGCCGCACATGTAGATGTCGTAGCAGTTGGGGGTGTTGTACATGGATCCGTTGTCCGCGTGGATCTTGTACTTCATCATGGTGGGCGTGCCCGGCAGCACGTCGTCGGTGATCAGATCCTCCCGCACCACAGCGATCACCATGCCTGCGGGCCCGATATTTTTCTGGACGCCTCCGTAGAGAATTCCATATTTTTCAATATCAATGGGCTCAGACAGGAAGCAGGAGGACACGTCGGATACCAGAAGCTTGCCCTTAGTGTTGGGCAGCTTATGGAACTTCGTGCCGTAAATGGTATTATTCTCACAGATGTAGACGTAATCCGCCTCCGGGCTCACCGGCAGGTCGGAGCAGTCGGGAATGTAGGAGAAGGTTTTGTCCTCGGAGCTGGCGATCTTGTTGGCCTTGCCGTAGATCTGCGCCTCCTGGTATGCCTTCTTGGCCCACTGGCCGGTGACAATGTAATCTGCCACCCGGTTTTTCATCAGATTCATGGGAATCATGGCAAACTGCAGAGACGCTCCCCCCTGCAGGAAGAGCACCTTATAATGATCGGGGATCTTCACCAGCTGACGGAAATCCGCCTCCGCCTCGTCGATAATATTCTGAAAAGCCTTGGAGCGGTGACTCATCTCCATCACAGACATTCCGCTGTCTTTGTACTCCAGCATCTCTGCCTGAGCCTCCCGCAGCACTTCCTCCGGCAGAACCGCCGGTCCCGCTGAAAAATTGTACACTCTGCTCATTACCCTTTTCCTCCTCATTCTCTGTGATTATTAACAGATAAATTTATTTTTCATTTGTTCTCTGGGAAATTCAGAGAAATTCCTAAAGAAGTATAAAAATTCATGCGCCGGCACCTGGTACCAGCACATGAATTATCATACGCCTATGTTATTTTTTTGTCAAGAAATCCCGAATATTTTCTGGGCTGATTGGTGACAGGAAAGCCGAAAGGCCCGGCTGTCACGCCGATTAATCCTCGTCGTCCTCCAGATCGTCCTGATCGAAGGTCTCCTCCAGAGGAGCTCCCGCCGCCACCATAGGAAATACCTTGTCGTCCTGGTCGATGACGCACTCCACCAGCACCGGACGGCCGCAGGCAATGGCCTTTTCCAGGGCCGGCCCCACCTCTTCCTTCTTGGTGGCGCGGATTCCCACGGCGCCCATGGCCTCAGCCAGCTTCACGAAGTCCACCGGATCATTGATAATCGTATGCGCATAGCGCTTTCCGTAGAACAGGGTCTGCCACTGGCGCACCATGCCCAGCACGTGGTTGTTGATCACCACCTCAACAATAGGCACATCACTGCGCACCGCCGTGGCCAGCTCGTTCATATTCATCCGGAAGCATCCGTCCCCGGCAATGTTGATCACCGTCTTATCCGGGCAGGCCAGCTTAGCGCCGATGGCGGCTCCCAGGCCGTAGCCCATGGTGCCCAGACCGCCGGAGGTCAGCAGAGTGCGGGGCTTGGTGTACTTATAGTACTGAGCCGCCCACATCTGGTTCTGTCCCACCTCCGTGGTGATCAGGGCATCCCCGCCGGTTACCCGGTAAATCTCCTCCACCACGTAGGGGCCCGTGAGGCCCTCCTGATTATATTTCAGGGGGAAGCGCTCTTTCAGATCTTCGATCTCGGCGATCCACTGGCTGTGATCCCGGTCCTCCATCTGGGTGTTCAGGAGCTTTAATACCTCCTTTACATCGCCCACGATGCTGCAGTCCACCATCACGTTCTTGTTGATCTCCGCCTCGTCCACGTCGATCTGCAGGATCTTGGCCTTTCTGGCAAACTTGGACGCATTTCCCGTCACCCGGTCGCTGAACCGGGCGCCGATGGCCACCAGCAGGTCGCACTTGGTCACCGCCATATTGGAGGCCTTGGTCCCGTGCATGCCGATCATGCCGGTGTACAGCTCATCAGTCCCCGGATAAGCGCCCTTGCCCATGAGGGAATCCCCCACCGGGGCTCCCAGCTTGTGGACGAAGGTGTAGAGCTCCTCAGAGGCGCCGGAGATGATGGCTCCGCCGCCCACATACACGTAGGGCCGCTTAGCGTTCTCCAGAAGCCGCAGAGCCTCGTCCAGATCCGCCTGACGGATCTCGCTGGTGTGAGGCTTCACCACCTGGGGCTCCTTATACCTGTATTCTGCCAGATCGCCGGTCACATCCTTGGTCACGTCCACCAGCACCGGGCCGGGGCGTCCGCTCTTGGCGATCACAAAGGCCTTGCGCAGGGAATCCGCCAGCTTATTGACATCCTTCACGATCATGCTGTGCTTGGTGATGGGCATCACGATCCCCGCGATGTCCACCTCCTGGAAGCTGTCCTTGCCCAGCAGGGACTTGCCCACATTGGCGGTGATGGCCACCAGGGGAATGGAATCCATGTAGGCTGTGGCAATACCCGTCACCAGGTTGGTGGCCCCGGGACCGGAGGTAGCCATACAGACACCCACCTTTCCGGTGGCTCTGGCATAGCCGTCCGCCGCATGGGCCGCTCCCTGCTCGTGGGAGGTGAGGATGTGGCGAATCTCGTCGCTGTGCTTGTAAAGCTCGTCGTAGACATTCAGGATCGCTCCTCCCGGATAGCCGAAAATGGTATCCACGCCCTGTTCCTTTAAACATTCAATAATTATCTGCGCGCCTGTCATCTGCATATGCAAATCCCCCTTTATTCTTCTCTTATGGACTATTTCCGGATCTCCAGCACCGCTCCCCGGTCAGCTGAGGTCACCAGGGATGCGTATCTGGCCAGGTAACCCGTGGTCACCTTGGGCTCTCTGGGCTTCCAGTTCTTTCTTCTCTCCTCCAGAACCTCATCGCTGACCTTCACATTCAGCTTATGCTCCGGAATATTAATCTCAATCAAATCGCCTTCCTCCACCAGGGCAATGGGACCTCCCATGGCTGCCTCCGGGGATACGTGCCCGATGGACGCTCCTCTGGAAGCCCCGGAGAAACGGCCGTCGGTGATCAGGGCTACGGTGGAGCCCAAGCCCATTCCCGCGATGGCGGAGGTGGGGTTTAGCATCTCCCGCATGCCCGGTCCTCCCTTGGGTCCCTCGTAGCGGATCACCACCACATCCCCCGGCACAATCTTGCCGCCCAGGATGGCGCCGATGGCGTCCTCCTCACAGTCGAACACCCGGGCTGGTCCCTCATGGACCATCATCTCCGGCACCACTGCGGACTGCTTCACGATGCCGTAGTTGGGGGCCAGGTTGCCCTTCAAGGCCGCCAGGCCGCCGGTGGCGCTGTAGGGATTGTCTATGGGGCGGATTACCTCAGGATTTAAGTTTTTGGCGTCCGCGATATTTTCGCCCACCGTCTTGCCGGTGACGGTGATGCAGTCCAGATTCAAGAGATTCTTCTTGGTCAGCTCCTTCATCACCGCGTAGATGCCGCCGGCCTCGTTTAAGTCCTCCATATAGGTGGGGCCTGCCGGAGCCAGGTGACAGAGGTTTGGCGTTCTGGCGCTGACCTCGTTGGCCAGCTCCACGCTTAAGTTTACCCCGGCCTCGTGGGCGATGGCCGGCAGATGCAGCATACTGTTGGTGGAACAGCCCAGGGCCATATCCATGGTCAGGGCGTTCATAAAGGCCTTCTCGGTCATGATGTCCCGGGGCCGTATATTTTTCTCCAGCATCTCCATAACCTTCATGCCCGCGTGCTTGGCCAGGCGGATACGCTCAGAGTATACCGCCGGGATGGTGCCGTTGCCCTGAAGGCCCATGCCCAGTACCTCGGTCAGGCAGTTCATGCTGTTGGCGGTGTACATGCCGGAGCAGGAGCCGCAGGTGGGGCATACCTTGCTGGCGAACTCCTCTACCTCATCCTCCGTCAGCTTTCCGGCGGCGTGCTCTCCCACAGCCTCGAACATGGAGGAGAGGCTTCTCTTTTGCCCCTTCACGTGGCCCGCCAGCATAGGACCGCCGCTGACGAAGACCGTGGGCACATTGATCCGGGCCGCGGCCATCAGAAGACCCGGCACGTTCTTGTCACAGTTGGGCACCATCACCAGGGCGTCAAACTGATGGGCCATGGCCATACACTCGGTGGAGTCTGCAATCAGATCTCTGGTCACCAGGGAGTATTTCATGCCAATGTGCCCCATGGCGATGCCGTCGCAGACGGCGATGGCCGGGAACACGATGGGGGTTCCCCCGGCCATGGAGACGCCCATCTTCACCGCCTCCACAATTTTATCCAGATTCATATGGCCCGGCACGATCTCATTGTAGGAGCTGACAATCCCCACCAGGGGACGCTCCAGCTCTTCCTTGGTCAGGCCCAGGGCGTTCAGCAGGGAACGGCTGGGAGCCGCCTGCATACCTTTTTTTACCGCATCACTTCTCATATGGCTATTCCTCCTATCTTGTTATGGCTTCCGCAATCAGATCGCCCATTTTCCCTGTGCCCACCAGGGTGCAGCCCTGGGACATGATATCTCCGGTGCGGTAGCCCTCTGTCAGAACCTTCTGCACAGCCGCCTCCACGGCGCCGGCCTCCTCATCCAGATCCAGGGAGTAGCGCAGCATCATGGCCGCGGACAAAATGGTGGCGATGGGATTGGCCTTGTCCTGTCCCGCGATATCCGGGGCGGAGCCGTGGCTGGGCTCGTACAGACCGAATTTTGTCTCGTTTAAGCTGGCGGAGGACAGCATACCGATGGAGCCGGTGACCATGCTGGCCTCGTCGGAGAGGATGTCGCCGAACATATTCTCCGTGAGGATCACATCGAACTGCTTGGGATCCCGCACCAGCTGCATGGCGCAGTTGTCCACCAGCATATGCTCTAAGGTCACGTCCGGGTAATCCCCGGCCACCTCATCCACCACGGCTCTCCAGAGCCGGGAGGAATCCAGCACATTGGCCTTGTCCACGCTGGTGACCTTGCCCCGGCGCTTTCTGGCAATGTCAAAGGCCCTCTTGGCGATCCGCCGGATCTCATGCTCATCGTAGGTCAGGGTGTCGATGGCTTTGCGGACGCCGTTCTCCTCCACGGTTTTCCGCTCCCCGAAGTAGAGACCGCCGGTGAGCTCCCGCATGATCATCATGTCGAAGCCGTCGCCGATGATATCCTCCCGCAGGGGGCAGGCCGCCTGCAGCTCCTTATAGAGGTAAGCCGGCCGCAGGTTGGCGAAGAGATTCAGAGCCTTGCGGATGCCCAAAAGGCCCGCCTCCGGGCGCTTGGAGGGCTCCAGCTGATACCAGGGGGAAGTCTTGGCGTCCCCGCCGATGGATCCCATCAGCACCGCGTCCTTGCTCTTTGCCTCCGAAATGGTCTCCTCCGTCAGGGGGACTCCGTGGGCGTCGATGGACGCGCCGCCCAGCAGCAGCTCTGTATAAGTAAAGGTGTGGCCGTATACCTCACACACCTTATCCAGCACTTTTTTTGCTTCTCTCACAATCTCGGGTCCGATTCCGTCCCCGGGAATTAAGCCAATCTGAAAATTCATCGCAATATCCTCCAAGCTTTTAGACTGTTTCTTATAATCATAATCCTTTTCCCGTCTTTTTTCAACTTAAAAAAGCCGGAAATGGCCCCAAAGAGGCCTTTCCGGCTATTCCAATTTCTTACTCCTTCTATTCCCTGCAATTATCGCGGTAATTGCACGCATAACCTTACACTATATCAGAGGCGGCAGATCCGCTCCACAGCCCGGCGGGTATTCTCCCGGTCCCCGAAGGCGGTCAGGCGGAAATATCCCTCCCCGCAGGCCCCGAAGCCCTCCCCGGGAGTACCCACCACCCGGGCCTTTTCCAGAAGATAATCAAAAAACTCCCAGGACTTCATCCCCTCCGGCGTCTTCAGCCAGATATAGGGAGCGTTCACACCGCCGTAGACGGTGAAGCCCGCTCCTGCGAGCCCCTCCCGAATAATGCGGGCGTTTTCCATGTAGTAGGCGATCTGACCGGCCAGCTGGCTTTTCCCCTCCGGGGTGTAGACGGCCTCCCCGGCCCGCTGCACCAGGTAGGGCGCCCCGTTAAACCGGGTGCCGTGCCGTCTGGCCCAGAGATCCCAAAGTTGGGCCCCGTCCCGCTTCAGGCTCTTGGGCACCACCGTGAAGCCCAGGCGTACCCCGGTAAAGCCGGCGTTCTTGGAAAAGCTGCGAAACTCGATGGCGCACTCCCGGGCTCCCTCACACTCGTAGATGGAGTGGGGCAGCTTGGGCTCGGAAATGTACGCCTCATAGGCGGCGTCGTAGAGGATCACCGCCCCGGTGCGGTTGGCATAGTCCACCCACTCCTGGAGCCTCTCCCTGGTGATGGCGGCCCCGGTGGGGTTGTTGGGGAAGCACAGATAGATGAGATCCGGGGTCTCTTGGGGCAGCTGGGGCACAAAGCCCTCCTCCTCCCGGCAGGGCATGTAGATGATTCCCCGGTAGTTTCCCCGCTCCCGGTCAAATTCCCCGGTACGCCCGGCCATAACGTTGGTATCCACGTAAACCGGATACACAGGGTCGCAGACGGCCACCCGGTTGTCTGTGCCAAAGATCTCCTGGATATTGCCGCAGTCGCTCTTGGCACCGTCGGAGATAAAGATTTCCTCCGGGGAAATCTGGCAGCCTCTGGCCTCATAATCCTCCCTGGCGATGGCATTTCTCAGGAAATCATAGCCCAAATCCGGGGCGTATCCGTGGAAGGTGGCCGCGTCTCCCATCTCATCCACCGCCCGGTGCAGGGCCTTTAAAATCGCCGGGGCCAGGGGCTGAGTCACATCCCCGATGCCCAGGCGGATGATCTCCGCCTCCGGATGCTTCTGGGAAAAGGCCGCCACCTTTCCCGCAATATTGGAAAACAAGTAGCTGCCCTGAAGTTTCCTGTAATTTCGGTTAATGGTTGTCATCTTCGTCCTTCTCCTCTAAAAATAATTTTTTTATCTGCACCGGGTCAGCCTTTCCCCGGGCCTCCTTCATCACCTGGCCCACCAGGAAGCCCAGCACCTTCTCCTGCCCCTGAAGCCATTTTTCAAAGGCTTCCGCCTCCCGGTTTCTCACCTGAATCACCAGCTCCTTCAGCCAGCCGGTATCCTGCACCAGGGCCAGCCCCCGGGCCTCCACGTACGCCCGGGGCTCTGTGTTATACAGGAAAATCTGCTCAAAGACCTGGTGGGCCACCGGCTGATTGATGGTCCCCTGATCCAGCATGTTCAAAAGCTCCCCCAAATATTCCGGGGAGAAGGTAATCTGTTCCGGCTCCAGGGCATTTTCCTTTAAGAGCCGCTGCACATCCCCCAGAAACCAGTTGGCCGCCTTCTTGGGATCCCCGTACCACCGCAGGGTCTCCTCAAAGAGCTCCGCCAGGGGCCGGGACTGGGTCAGAAGCCGGGCGTCGTATTCCGACAGGCCGTACTGCTCCTGATACCTCTGCTGCTTCTCCTCCCGCATCTCCGGCAGGGATTTGCGGATTCTGTCTATCCACTGGCGGTCAATGGAGAGCTCCGGCAGATCCGGGTCCGGAAAATACCGGTAATCCTTGGCGTCCTCCTTGGAGCGCATGGCCCGGGAACTCTCTTTGTTGTCGTCCCAGCGGCGGGTCTCCTGCTCCACCGCCCTGCCCATCTCCAGCAGCTCGATCTGCCGCTCCCGCTCCCCGTCGATGGCCCGGGCGATGGCCTTGAAGGAGTTCAAGTTTTTCATCTCTGTTCTGGTGCCCAGGGACTTGCTGCCCCGCTCCCGGACTGAGAGGTTCACGTCCGCCCGCATGGAGCCCTCCTGGAGCCTGCAGTCGGAGATCCCCAGGTACTTCAGGGTAGTCCGCAGCTTGTCTAAGTAGGCCAGCACCTCCTCCTTTCCGGACATATCCGGCTCGGAGACGATTTCCAGCAGGGGCACCCCGCTGCGGTTGTAATCCACCAGGGTGCAGTCCTCCCACTCGTCGTGGATCAGTTTCCCCGCGTCCTCCTCCATGTGCATCTCGTGGATGCGGATTTTTTTCTTCTCCTCACCGGTCTCGATCTCCAGCCACCCATCCTGGCAGATGGGCAGATAGAGCTGGGAAATCTGATAGTTCTGGGGATTGTCCGGATAAAAATAATTTTTTCGGTCAAACCGGCACCGGCGGTTCACCCGGCAGTGCAGGGCCTCCCCGGCGGCCAGGGCGTATTCCACCACTTTCTTATTCAGCACCGGAAGGGCCCCCGGCATACCGGTGCACACCGGGCAGATATGGGTGTTGGGCTCTGCCCCGAATTCCGTGGAGCAGCCGCAGAATATTTTCATTTTGGTGTTCAGCTCCACATGGACCTCCAGTCCGATGACGGTCTCATACTCTCTTATCATTTTTTCTCTCCCCCTCTCTGGAAGGGAAGCTGCCAGCTTCCCCGGGCCTCCTCATAGCCCAGAGCCGCCTGCAGCACCTTCTGATCCTGAAGGGCGGCCCCCATAAACTGCAGTCCCACCGGAAGCCCCTGGCTGTCTGTGCCGCAGGGGACAGAGACGGCCGGAAGGCCCGCCAGGTTGGCCGTCACCGTGTAGAGATCGCTCAAATACATCTGCAGGGGATCCTTAAGGCTCTCCCCCAGAGCCGGCGCCGCCGTGGGGGCCGCCGGGGAGAGAATCACATCCCACTTTTCAAAAATCCGGTCACATTCCTCCCGAAGGAGCCTTCTGGCCTTGGCCGCCTTCAGGTAATAGGCGTCATAGTAGCCGGCGCTCAGGACGAAGGTGCCCAGAAGAATTCTTCGTTTTACCTCCCAGCCGAAGCCCTCGGTCCTGGTCTTCCGGTACATCTGGTGCAGCCCCTGGCAGTCCTGGGCCCGGTATCCGTATTTTACTCCGTCGAAGCGCTCCAGGTTAGAGCTGGCCTCGGCGCAGGCCACAATATAATAGGCGGGAATCAGATAAGGCTCCGTCTTTAGGGAGACGAAATCCACAATGGCTCCCTGGGCGGTCAGAAGCTTAAGGGCCTGGAAAAACAGGTTCCGGACATCCTCCTCTAAGCCCCCGGCCAGAAACTCCCGGGGCACCGCCACCCGCAGCCCCCTGAGCTTTCCTTCCAGGCCCTTAAGGAAGCTCTCCTGGGGATGGTCAAGGGAGGTGGCGTCCCGGCTGTCCCTTCCCTTGATCACGTCCAGAAGGGCCGCGCAGTCCCGGACATTTCTGCCCAGGGGTCCGATCTGATCCAGAGAAGAGCCGTAAGCAATCAGGCCGCTTCTGGATACGGTTCCGTAGGTGGGCTTCATGCCCACGATTCCACAGTGGGAAGCGGGCTGCCGGATGGATCCCCCGGTATCGCTGCCCAGGGCCAGCAGGGCCTCCCCGGCGGCCACCGCCGCGGCGGAGCCTCCGGAGGAGCCCCCGGGCACCCGGGAGGTCTCCCAGGGATTCCTGGTCACTCCGAAATAGGAGGTCTCCGTGGTGCTTCCCATGGCGAACTCATCCATGTTGGTCTTTCCCAGGATAACCACCCCCGCCTCCTCCAGCTTCTCCACCGCCGTGGCAGACCAGGAGGGCACATAGTTCTCCAGCATCCGGGAGGCGCAGGTGGTCCTGGTCCCTTTAAGCAGCATATTGTCCTTCACCGCCACCGGAACCCCGGCCAGGGGACTTGCATATTTTCCCTGGCGGATTCCCTCCTGCACTCTCTTGGCCTGCTCATAGGCCCGCTTGCGCAGGGGCGTCACAAAGGCGTGCAGCCTCGGCTCCTGCCTCTCCATCTGGGCCAGGCAGGACTCCAGGGCCTCGGTGACGGAGCAGCTGCCCCGGCGGATGGCCTCCCCCAGCTCCAGGGCCGTCATTTCCTCAATCTTCTGTCTCATGGCTTCTCCTCCTCTATTCCACAGTCCGGGGCACCTGGAAATACCCCTCCTTCCGGGCGGGGGCTCCCTCCAGAAGCTCCTCTCGCCTGTCGGCGCCAGTAACCGTATCCTCCCGGAATACATTTTCCCCGGTCTGCATCTGACAGAGGGGCTCCACGCCTTCCGTGTCCAGCTCCTCTAATTTTTCCACGTAATCCAGCATCTTCTGCAGCTCCCCGGCCGCCGCCTCATACTCCCGCTCCTGCAGGTTCAGCTTGCCCAGCACGCACAGATGCTCCATATCTTCTCGATCTATCTGCTTTCTCATCTTTCTCCTCCTACGGTTTCAGCCGGCTTAAATCTCTGGGGAAGAGGCTGGCCTCCCGGATATTCTCCTCCCCCAGAAGCTGCATGGTCATCCGCTCCAGGCCGATGCCCAGGCCTCCGTGGGGCGGCATGCCGTAGCGGAAGGCGTCCAGGTATTCCTCAAGCCCCTCCTCCGTCATGCCCCGGGCCTCCATCTTCTCGATTAGTTTGCCATACTCATGAATGCGCTGTCCCCCGGTGGTCACCTCCAGCCCCCGGAAAAGCAGGTCAAAGCTTAAGGTAACCGTGGGATCCTCCGGATCCTCCATGGCGTAAAAGGGTCTCTTCCCGGAGGGGTAGTGGGTGACAAACACAAAATCTGAGCCGTACTCCTCCTTAAAGTATTCCCCGATGAGCTGCTCTTCCTCCGGCTCCAGATCCTGGGGCGAGCGGACGGCTCGGCCGTACTTTTTTGCCACCAGCTCCTTGGCCTGCCGGAAAGGAACCGCGGGAATCTGCTCCACCGACGGCAGCTCCACCCCCAGAAGCTTTAACTCCTGATAATACTCCTGAGCCAAAAACTCCATCATATGCCGGAGAAATCCCGTCTCCATCTCCATCACATCCCGGAAGCTTCGGATGTAGCCCATCTCGAAATCCAGGCTGGTATATTCGTTTAAGTGGCGCTTGGTGTTGTGCTTCTCCGCCCGGAACACGGGCCCCGTCTCAAAGACCCGGTCGAAGACCCCCACCAGCATCTGCTTGTAAAGCTGAGGGCTCTGCTGAAGCACCGCGGGCTTGTGAAAATAGGAGAGCCGAAACAGGTTAGCTCCTCCCTCCGCGCTCCTGGCTCCCACCTTGGGGGTGTGCACCTCCGTGAAGCCCTGCTCCCAGAGGAAGTCTCGGAATGCCCGGACAATCCCCTCCTGGATACGGAAGATGGCCCGCTCCCGGGGATGGCGCAGGGCCAGGGCCCGCTGATTCAGCCGGGCCTCCAGGGAGGTGTTCAGCTTCCACTTATCAATGGGCAGGGGCAGGGGCGCCGCCGGGGCAGAGAGAATCTCCAGCCCTTCCAGGGCTATCTCCAGTCCCCGGGGAGCCCGCGCCTCCTGGCGAAGCCTGCCCTGCACCCGCAGGCACATGGCCTCCTTGAGTCCGGAAAACTCTGGATGCTCCTCTTTCTCAAATACCGTCTGCAGCAGACCGTCTCTGGTCCTTACGGTCACAAATACAATGCGCCCCATATCCCGGATACTGTGGACGGCTCCCTCCACCGCCACCTCCTTGCCCAGGGGCTGCTCCTCAAAAATCTCTCTCAGGGTGCTGACCTGAGTCTCTCTCTCTCCCGTCATAAATTCCATAATCTATCTCCCTTCCGCATAAAAAAACGCAATCCTGACACCGGCAGAATCCCCGTGTCAGGATTGCAGATCTCTTCGCCACACCTTTGTGGCCGGAACATGCTTTTTTTATTTTCATATGCTGTCGTACAGCAGCATCAAAATCATCTGGGCCGCCTCCACCATGTTGGTGCCGGAGTCCATACTGCATTTCTGCAGATACCGGTGAGCCTCCTCCTCGCTTAAATGGTTCTGCTCCATCAGAAGAAATTTGGCGTTGCGGATATAGTTTCTCTCCTTCTCCGTGCGCTCCTTTTTCTTTCTCCTGGGGCTGGCGCTTCGCTGACTTCGCTCCACCATCATCCGCACTGTGGAGATCAGCTCCTGAACCCTCAGGGGCAGGGCCAGCCCCAGCACGTCCGGGGGCTTCCCGTCCAGCACCAAGGGCGAAGCCAAGAGCAGCAGCTCAAACCCCCGGGGCAGGCTGGCCAGAAGCTCCGTGTAATTCATATCCCGCATCCGGTTTCCGCAGATAACTATCCCCCCCGGAAAATCTTCCAGAGCAGCCAAGGCCTGATACCCGGCGCTGAAGGCAGTGACCCCGTCGAACCCGTGGCGCGCCAAAACGTCCCGGATTTTTTTCGCGTCCTCAATTTTGGGAAATACCACAAAAATACCGCTCATCCTGAAATCCCCGCCCTCTCTATTTTACTGCCGCTGTGTATCAGTATCTGTACAAATAAAGCTCTCTCTCCCAGTTGGAGACCTGCTTGGCGTACTCCTTCCATTCTCCTTTCTTCTCTTCCAGATAACGCTGCAAAAACTGCTCTCCCAGAACGCTTCCCAGCCAGGTATCCTGCTCTGCCTCCCAGATAGCCTCCTTCAAATTTTCCGGCAGGCTGTCCTCCTGTTCCTTGCCGGGCATCCTCTTCTGATGGATTCCCTCCAGGCCCGCGGCCAGGCAGAGGGCAAAGACCAGATAGGGGTTGGATGCCGCGTCCGGACTTCTCAGCTCGATCCTGGGATCCTCCCTGACTCTTCTGGGCAGCCGGATCAGCGCATTTCTGTCCTGGGACTGCCAGCTGATCTTGGTGGGGGCGTCATACCCGGGCTGAAGCCGCTTGTAGGAATTTACCAAAGGATTGGTAAACACGGCCATGGACCGGCACCGGTGAAGCAGCCCGCCCAGGAAGTAGTAGGCCTCCTGGCTCAAGCCCCGTTTATCCTTGGGATCATAAAAGACGTTCCTTCCGTCCTTGTACAAACTCATATGAACGTGCATCCCGGAACCGTTGGTGTCAGTCCGGGGCTTCGGCATGAAGGTGGCGTGCAGTCCGTGGCGCTTGGCAATGCTGCGCACCGCCATCTTGAAGGTCATGATCATATCCGCGGTCTTCATGGCCTTCCCTGTGTGGAAATCCACCTCGTGCTGGGCCGGCGCCGACTCGTGGTGGGAGGAAGTGACCTCAAAGCCCATATCTTCCAGATTTAATACAATGTCCCGCCGGGCGTTCTCCCCGAAGTCCACCGGGCCAATGTCCAGATACCCGGCCCGCTCATGGGTCAGGGTGGTGGGAATACCGTTTTCATCGGTGTGGAACAAAAAGAATTCACACTCCGGCTCCACGTAGAAGCTGTAGCCCTCCTCCTTGGCTTTCTTCAGCACCCGATCCAGGATCTGTCGGCAGCACATGGCGTAGGGCTCATGCTCCGGCGTATAGATATCGCACAGGAGCCTGGCCACCCGGCCCTGCTGAGGCCTCCAGGGAAGGATCACAAAAGTGTCCGGATCCGGATACAGATACATATCCGCGTCCTCCTCCTCCCGAAAGCCCGCTATGGACGACACATCCACCAGGCATTTATTATCCAGGGCGTCCTCCAGCTGACTGGAGGTAATGGCAATATTTTTCAGATTTCCCAACATATCCGTAAACTGCAGGCGGATGAACTCCACATCGTTGTCCTCCACCAGCTCCAGCAACCTCTCCCGGGTACCTCTTTCCATCTTTCTCTCCCTTTCTGCGCTCTTTCTGAAAATCAAAAAAGGGCGTACTTACTAAGAAGTCTACTCACCTCTTCATAAGAACGCCCTTGTTCCTGGGCATTATTATAGCAACCGTCAAATTCCTTGTCAACAATTATTAAAAATTTTCGGCGGCTTTAATGTAGGATTACAATACATATGTTACAACTGAATATTTAAAAAGCGAGGATAGACTCTTTTGTGTTATATTTGAATCGCCAAACCCAAAATACTTACAAAGGAGTATCCTCGCATGGCTAGTATAAC
>DVHU01000067.1 GCA_018711815.1 Candidatus Egerieimonas intestinavium | reverse complement strand
GCTGTACGCCAACGGGGTGGAGCTGAAGGATAAGGTACTGACGGTGACTGAAGAGGACGGCTGGGCCTGGAGTTTTACCAATCTGCCGAAATATGAGAACGGCGTACAGATCAACTATACAATCTCTGAGGATGCGGTGACCGATTACACCACGACAGTTACCGGTTATGATGTAACAAACAGCTACACCCCTGGGAAAACCAGCGTGGGAGTGACCAAGTCCTGGCAGGATAACAACAATCAGGATGGAATTCGCCCGGAGAGCATTACGGTGAAGCTGTTGGCGAACGGAAAAGATACGGGCAAGACCCTGACTCTGAGTAAGGGGAACAGCTGGGCAGGCACCTTCAGCGATCTGGATGAGTATAAGGACGGAGAGCTTATCAAGTATACCGTTGAGGAAGAAGATTTTACTAATGCAAACCAGTATGAGACGGTAATTACAGGAAATGCCGAGACAGGTTATGTGATCACCAACAGCCATACGCCAGCCACGACAGAAGTTTCCGGCTCCAAGACCTGGGATGATGGGGACAACCAGGACGGCAAGCGTCCGGAGTCCATCACCATTCGGCTGTACGCCGACGGGGTGGAGCTGAAAGATAAGGTACAGACAGTGACCGAAGAGGACAGCTGGGCCTGGAGTTTTACAGGCCTGCCGAAGTATGAGGGCGGAAGAGAGATCCGATACACGATTACAGAGGATATGGTTACTGGCTATCAATCGGAGATCCGGGGCATGGATGTGACAAACCGCTATACGCCGGAACAGATCAGTCTTTCCGTTACGAAAAACTGGCAGGATCAGGCGGATGCTGATGGAATCCGCCCGGAGAGCATCACAGTGAAGCTGTACGCGGATGGCAAGGATACCGGAAAGAAACTGGTTCTGAGTCAGAAGAACAGCTGGACGGGAAGCTTTACTGATCTGGACGAGTACGCGGATGGAGAGAAGATCGTCTACACTGTTGAGGAAGAGAAAGTAGAGGGGTATGACACGGTGATCAGCGGAAATGCGGAAAAGGGCTATGTAATCTGCAATAGTCATACGCCGGACAATCCCGATACACCGGAAGAGCCGGATACCCCTGGCAACTCCAACACTCCCAATGGCGGCGGCCCCCAGACTGGGGATCCGACCAGCTTGCCTCTTTGGAGCGGCCTTATGGCAGTTTCTGGCATAGTATTGGCTGGAACATTGATTTTGGCGAGGAAGAAGAGGTATCGCGGTAAGCACACGAAGTAAATGATTAAGGCGGCAAAGCAGGCTAAAAGCTTGCTCTGCCGCCTTTTTCAGAAAAGCCTGACGAAAGGGGGGGCATGCGGCAGTAAGTGTTTGAAGGGCAAAGGTCCTTTATTCTTCCGCTGAAGCTGGCGCGTCCTCCGTCTCCGCAAGGCCGCTTTTTGCCAGCAGTTCCGGGGGGAGGGAGCTGACCGCCAGCTGTTCTTCCTTCGTCAAGCTGTTATACCAATCCAGCCATTCCAGGGTTTCTTCGGAAAGTTCATCTGCGTCGATTATCTCATCGCCAAAACGAACTTGATTTCCCGTTCCCTCCCGATATTCAAAAACAATCCATTTCTCATTTCCTTCTTTCTCAGAGACTTCTCCTTCAACCTGCTCCTGTTCTGTGGGAGTGGGTTCCTGCCTGCCGGGCGCTGCGCCCGGTTCGGAGTTTTCGGATTTTCCCGAACACCCGGAGAAAAGGAGAGCCATAGGCAGCAGCAGTGCGCACAGAATATAGATTTTTTTCACGATATCAAGCCTCCTTCGGAATTAGTTTCATGGCGGCAGTTTTTTTGTTTTCTAATTATATCCTACAATACTTATATATTTGTTTCAAGGAAGAGAGGACTGTAATGAAATTAGCTCTTGGGGGAACATGAAAGCTAAAGGAGGCATAAAGGCCCCATAACCCAGGAAGGCTCAGGGGAGAGAACCGTAAATCTCCCCTACAATATCGGCCAGCTCCTGGGGGGATTCCCGGTAGTGATTTTCCGACCAATAGATATAGAGATTGTACAGTTGGCCGCTGAAGGCCGCCAGCTTATAGCGGTCCTTGGTTGTGGAGTCCTCCCGGGTCCATTTGCTGATGACATAGGCGGTCAGGTATTTCAGAAAAATATTTCCGAAACCGCACTGGATCAGTCCGTCGAAGAAATCCCGATACCGGTAGCCGTGGCGGAAGCAGTTGATCATCCGGCGTCTGCCGTAGTAGGGCTCAGGCATATCCAGCTCCAGGTCCGTCTCGTGGTAGTCCTCGAGGATTTCCCGCAGGTAGGAGGAAAATACGTCCTCCTTAGATCTGTAGTTTCGGTAGAAGGTCATCCGGGATACGCCGGCCCTCTCCGTCAGTTCAGAAATGGTGATGGAGGAGAGAGGTTTAGTTTGGGCCAGCTGCAGCAGGGCCTTGACGATGCACTCCCGGGCCAGCAGGTTGGCCTGGCTTTTTCGCTTTGTCTCCATGAACAAATCCCCCTGATCTGTAACAGTTTCGCTGTTCTATATTGAAGAAACGCTGATTTAGTGTTACAATTTGTAACACTGATTATAATTCGTAACTGAGCAAATGGCAAGCAATAAAAGAACATGGGAGATACAAAATGAGAGTGGCAATAATGACGGATACCAACAGCGGTATCATGGGCCGGGAAGCGGAGGAGCTGGGAATATTTTCCATCCCCATGCCGGTCATCATTGAGGAAGAGACCTTTTTTGAGGGGAAAAATATAACGGAGGAGGAATTCTACCGGGCCCTGGGTGAGGGCAAGCGAGCTTCCACCTCCCTCCCCTCCCCCAAGACAGTGTTGGATACCTGGGATTTTGTACTATCTCAGGGATATGAGGAGATTGTCTATATCCCCATGTCCAGCGGGCTGAGCAATTCCTGCGGAGCCGCCGCCGGAATGGCCCTGGACTATGAGGGGAAGGTTTTTGTGGTGGATAACCACCGGATCTCCATTACCCTGCGGGAGGCGGTGTTAAAGGCCAAGCGCCTGGCGGATGCCGGCAGCTCCGGCAGCCAGATCAAGCGCCAGCTGGAGAAGGAGGCCTACGACGCCAGCATCTATATCGCTGTGGATACCCTGGAATACCTGAAAAAGGGAGGCCGGATCACTCCGGCGGCGGCGATGATCGGCACGGTTCTCCACATGAAGCCCATCCTGACCATCCAGGGGGACAAGCTGGACGCCTACGCCAAGGTGCGGGGCATGAAGAAATGCCAGAGCTGTATGCTGGAAGCTGTATCTCAGGATTTTGAGCGGCGGTTCGCGGGGAAGGAGCATCCCCAGATGATTGCCGGAGTGGCGGGCACCTGCCTGCCTCAGGACAAGGTGGAGGAGTGGAAGCAGGCCTTGAGAGAGGTGTTTCCCTTGGCCCAGGAGGTGTATTACAATGCCCTGCCCATCAGCATCGGCTGCCATGTGGGGCCGGGGGCAGTGGGCATAGGGTTCTGTTTCCGGTGATCGGAGGATGAATTAGTGTTCACGATTCTTGTTTTGGAAGATGATACGGAGTTAAATCAAACGATTACTTATGGGCTGAAAAAAGAGGGATATGGTGTTCTTTCGGCGTATTCCTGCAAAGAGGCGGAGACGTTAGCGGAAAATAATTCCTTTCATCTGGCGATTCTCGATGTTAATTTGCCTGATGGAGATGGCTTTCAATTTTGCAGACGGCTGAAGGCGAAAAAGCAGGTTCCCCTTTTGTTCCTTTCCGCCAGAGATTTGGAGGAGGACGTGCTGAAAGGGTACGAATTAGGCGCGGAGGACTATGTGACTAAGCCCTTTTCCATGAAAATCCTCCTGAAGAAGGTCTATGTGATTTTGTCCAGGAAAGCGCCTGGGACGAAGATTTATGATGACGGTTTTCTGAAGGTAAATTTTGAGCTGGGCACAGTCCGGAGGGGGACTGAGGAATGTCTGCTTACGCCCACAGAATACCGGATTTTAAGGAAGCTGCTGGAGAACAAAGGGAGGCTGCTTACGTACGCCGTCCTTTTGGACTCCCTGTGGGCGGAGGGAATCCAGATCACAGATAAGCATACGCTGGCGGTAAATATCAACAGACTGCGCAGGAAAATTGAGACAGAGGAATATTCGTATATTTCAAATGTATACGGAATGGGGTATATATGGAAATAATCATTTTTGCGGGCTTCCTCTTGCTGGGGGCCATAAGTTTTTTTGCCTTTTGGAAATATACCCGGTTAAAAGGCGATATTTATGCGTATGCGCAGAAAGTAGATGCGGCCATAAACCGTATGGAGCGAGGGGACGAGCTGCAAAGTACGCCCTATGAAAAAGACGATTTATGGGGAAAGACTTATGACAAACTCCTTCGCCTCTCCCGCTTATATACGCAAAAGAATCTGGAAATTTCAGAGGAAAAGAATAAGCTGAAGGAGCTGGTATCCGATATATCTCATCAGACAAAAACCCCCATGGCTAATATCAAGCTTTATCTGGAGATGATGGCGGAGGAAACAGCGCCTGACAGAAATGAGGAATATCTGAAAAAGCTAAAGGGCCAGATAGACAAGCTGGATTTCCTTCTGCAAAGTATGGTGAAAATGTCCCGGCTTGAAACGGGAGCTATAAAAATACAGAAGGAAAATACACTCCTGGCGGATACCCTTGCTTTGGCTATCAGCAATGTGGTGATAGCGGCGGAGAAAAAACAGATTAAGATTGATGTGCAGTATGACGAGGGCTTAGTGCTGAACCATGATAAAAAATGGACGGCGGAGGCGCTCTTTAACCTTTTGGATAACGCCGTGAAGTATACCGATTTTGGGGGAGATATTCATATTGCGGTGTGCAGGCAGGAGCTTTTCACCAGAATCAGTGTTCAGGACACCGGCAAAGGGATTGCCCCGGAAAGGCAGGCGGCTATTTTCACCCGTTTTTACCGGGAGCCGGAGGTGCATGATCAGGAGGGAATCGGCATAGGGCTTTATTTGGCCAGAGAAATCATCACCCAGCAGAAGGGATATATGGAAGTGCGTTCGGAAGCGGGACAGGGAAGTACCTTTATGATTTACCTGCCCAACGGACTTTAGAAAAAATCACAGTTTTGTGATTTTTTCTTTTTGTGACTGGTTTGTGATTTTTCTAGTTTATCCTAGACCCATAGGAGGTACTTAGAGATGAGGAAGATAATTGTCAGGACGCAGGATTTAAAAAAATATTATCAAACCGGAAATCAGACGGTGAAAGCTTTGGATGGGGTGGATTTCGCGGTGGCAGAGCGGGAGTTTGTGTCTATTATAGGAAAATCCGGCAGCGGGAAAAGCACGCTGCTGCACATGCTGGGCGGGCTGGATAAGCCCAGCAGCGGAAGCGTCACGGTTGACGGGATGAATCTGGAAAAGCTCAATGGCGAACAGCTGGCTCTTTTTCGCAGAAGAAAGGTGGGCTTTATTTTTCAGCAGTACAATTTGATTCCTGACCTGAACGTATATGATAATATCGTTTTCCCTCTGGAGCTGGACGGCGCGCAGGTGGACGAGGATTATATACAGGAATTATTGGAAAGCCTGCATATGGATAAGAAGCAGGAAATGCTGCCGTCTATGCTGTCCGGAGGGGAGCAGCAGCGAACGGCAATCATAAGGGCTTTGGCCGCAAAGCCGGCAATTATTCTGGCGGATGAACCCACCGGCAATCTGGATACCGCCGCCAGTCATGAGGTAATAGGCCTGCTGAAAGTCCTCAGCAGCCAATATCAGCAGACATTGATTGTCATCACCCATGACCCGGATATTGCGCAGCTGGCGGACAGAATTGTTCAAATTGAAGACGGAAAGCTCTGCAAGGGAAGTGATGATCATGTTAAGGAATAATAACAGAGAAATAATCGGTAAACTGGCAAAAAACAGTATGCGGACCAACAGAAAGCAATATGGAATTTTGTTCTTTACCATCCTTCTGTCCGCGTTTATGCTGCTCTCGGTGTTTACCATCGGCATTTCTTATCTGGCTTCCAGCCGGCTGCAGAACACACGATTAAACGGAGCGGAATACGATATAGCTGTGATGAACGGCTTTAGTCCCCGGCAGCTGGAAGCTTTGCGGCAGAATGAGCAGGTACAGAGCGTGGGTATAGAGTCCTATGCCGGCTTTATCAAAAGCACTGAATTTGATCAGACCGTGGAGATCGGGCTCCTATGGTGCGATGAGATTTTCTGGGAAGAGCAAAGGGGGCCTGCGCGAACACAGCTGGAGGGGCATTATCCTCAAAAGAAAAACGAGCTTATGGTCACAAAAGAGCTCTTGAAGGCCTGCGGAAACGAAAAGCTCTCGGTGGGGGATAGTTTCAGCCTGACCTACGAGAACAACACTGGCGTTCACACGGAGAAATTTGTCATCAGCGGCATATGGGACGGCTATGGGGATAAGTCCGCCGGGTTTGTATCAGAGGCCTTATACGAGGCCGCAGGCTATGAGCTGGGCAATGACGGGATCCTCTGCATAAAGCTGAACCATAATTATGTTTTGCCGGCAGCGCTGGAGTCCCTGAAAGAAGACTTAGCCCTCTCGGACAGGCAGATTTTTGCCCCCACGGGTTACATTGAGAATTCCTTTAAGCTGCTGCTGGGAATTTGCGGGCTGGCGCTCATCATTTGCCTGAGTGCGTATCTTTTGATTTACAATATCTTATACTTATCGGTTTCAGGGAAAATTCGATACTATGGATTGCTTCAGGCCCTGGGGATGACCAAAAAGCAGCTGGCGCATTTCATCTTCAGGCAAATGCTGCTGACAGGGATATTGGCGACGCTGGCGGGAATTCTTCTGGGGATTTTTTCCTGTATGAAACTGGTTCCGTATACCATGGATATCCTCGGAATCGCAGGGGAAAATATAGAGCTGCACTGCAGTCCGCTGACAATCCTGCTTGGCATCCTTGTGACGGGAATTGCTATTTTTGGGGGAATACGAAGCCCTCTTCGGTTTGCTGCCAAGATTACCCCGGTGGAGGCTTCAAGATACAGAGGAGCTGCGCCAAAAGGGAAAGGGTATAAAAAGAAGAAAAGCGCGTTCTTTTGGCGAATGGCCCTCGCACAGCTCAAGAAAGAGAAAAAGAAAACCGCAGTGGTGCTGCTCTCTCTGGCCACAAGCCTGTCCGTTTTTTACTGCCTTACGACGATTATCAGCACCCAGGGCGAAAGGACAGTGGCGCCCAACTATTGGAATTCAGATCTAATCATTAAAAATCAAACGCAGACTCCAGAGGATGTGAATTCCCTCAGACCGGCAATCGATGGTTCCCTAGTCGGCCATATAGAAGAAATTCCAGGAATACAAGAGCTTCATCTGGTGGAGGGAGTACCGGTGAGCTTTCCCTATCATCCGGAAGGTTTCTTTGCCATGTGGATAGACAACTATGTGGAAAGGACCACCTACCTATCCCGGGAAGAAACGCTGGACGCCTGCAGGGAACATCCGGAAAACTATTACGGGATGCTGAAGGGGATAGATGGAGAAGAATTTGACTATTTAGCAGAATCCCTGAATACCGCCGTTGATAAGCAGGACTTTTTGGCCGGGAGGGCTTGCATTGTGCTGTATGCGGGGTCTGAAATACCGCCGGAATACCTGAAGCAGAAGGTGCCCTTTATTCTTCAAAACCGGCAGTATGAAATTGCCGTGGAAGCCGTGTCCTATGAAATGTATTACAGCGGAAGAAATATCGGCCCAACGCTGATTGTCAGTCAGGATTACTTGAGAGGGCTGATTGCCCAGCCCTCCATTTTGAGCATGAGCATACAGTATGCCAGAGCGTATGATGAGGAATTGGAAAATCAGATTATGCAGGTCTTGGACCGCAGCCCCTACAGGGATGATTTATATGTGGAGTCACAGTATGAGAATAAGAAGGTCATCCAGGAATCACAGGGGCAAATGCTGGAAATAGGCACAGCTGCTGCTCTGCTGCTTCTGTTGGTGGGAACCCTGAATTATGCGAATACAATCGCAGGCAGCATACAGAACCGAAGGCTGACCCTTTCTGTTATGGAAAGCGTTGGGATGTCAGGAAGGCAGATAAACCGGCTTCTGATCCGGGAAGGAATATGTTACGCGGCTTTTTCCCTGCTCATTACGCTGACAGCGGGAACAGCTGTCACGTATATTTGCTTCCAGGCCATGAATTATATGGGAGTTCCCTTTAAGATTCCTGCGGCTCCTTTGCTGGGCGCCGCTGGACTGCTCCTGCTAATCTGTACGGTCACCCCGATACTGTCCTACAGAAGGCTTGTCGGAAAGCGTTCCCTTGCGGAACGTATAAGGGACTATGAATAGGGGGAGATGTGATATTTCGGAATCTAACCATGGATTTTGATACATCAAATTGTTCAAAGCACATTTCTATGATATGATAATAACTATAATTTGAACAAGTATTTTAAACAAGACTAAGGTGAAAAAATGGCAATATGCAATTCTTCAGGATGTTTTGGCTAAAATAAAAAGACTATTTTCTGCGTAGAGAATTGAGAGTGAGGTGTTATGATGACCATAGCAGAAATTCTTGCGGGAGAATCTAAGAATGTGGAGTTCAAAGAAAACCTGCCGGAGAAAAGCATTAAATATATGAAATCTGTAGTTGCCTTTGCAAATGGGAGCGGAGGAAAAATAATATTTGGGATCGCTGATAAAACCAGAGAAGTAATTGGTTTTGACAAGGAAGATGTATTCAAAAAAGTGGATGCTATTGCCAATGCCGTATCAGACAGCTGTGAACCGGCGATTATACCGGATATTACTTTACAGACGGTTGATAGTAAAACGGTTATTGTTGTGGAGATTGCAGAAGGCAGACAGCGGCCGTATTATATCAAGACTCTTGGAAAAGAAGGCGGTGTATACGTCCGGGTTGCTGGAACGACTCGCCTTGCCGACGAATACATGATAAAAGAGCTGATGTTTGAGGGCAGCAATCGTTACTTTGATCAGGCTTTGTGCGCCGGGCTGACTATCTCAGACGAAGATATAGATACTCTTTGCAAAGCTATGAGGGAACAGGCAGTCAAAAATGCTCGGAATGAGGAACAGAGAACATCAATTAAAGAGGTTGGAAAACAGCAGCTGCGTTCTTGGGGGATTTTGATTGAGCGTGATGGGAAAGACTATCCATCCAATGCTTTTGCTATTTTGACAGGTTACGGAGGGCTTCATGTTGCAACGCAATGTGGTGTGTTTAAAGGGACGACTAAAGAAATTTTTGTCGATCGGAGGGAGTATACCGGTCCGCTTTGGAAACAGATAGAGGAAGCATTTCAGTTCGTTCTGAGGAATATTCATCTGGGTGCTGCCATTGTGGGAATTTATCGCCAGGATATTTACGAAATTCCGCCGGAGGCCATTCGTGAGTTGATTATTAATGCAATGGTGCATCGGAGCTATCTGGATCATGGAACGATACAGGTGGCAGTGTATGATAACCGATTGGAAATTACTTCTCCAGGAAAATTACCAATGGGACAAACCGTAGAACGTATGAAGGAAGGTTATTCTAAAATCCGAAATGAGGCTCTCGCTCATGCGTTTTCATACATGAATTTGATTGAACATTGGGGAAGCGGCATTCCGAGAATTATTGGTAAGGTGAAAGCTGCTGGATTGAGGGAACCGGAGTTTATCGGCGGGGAAGTTGATTTACGTATCAATATCTATCGAGGTCAGGTTGGCCTCAAGAACTACAATAGCTTTAATAATGCCAATAAAGTGCTGGATAATAATAACGAAATGCCGGATATCTCCCGAAAAGTGCCGAATAGTACCATGGAAGTACCAGATACTATTGAAAAAGTGCCGGATAGTGCCGATGGAATGCCGGATACGATAAAAAGACTGCCGGATAATGAGCAGGAGCAGCAGATTTATAAATATGTATTGGAAAATGGCTCCATTACAACAGCAAAGGCGTCAGAGCTTTTAAGAGTAAAACCTCGTAGAGCAAGAGCCGTTTTGCAGGGTATGGTTGAGAATACTTATTTGAGAAAAGAAGGTGCGGCACGAAGCACAATTTATATAAAGTACGAAAAAGCAGGAGTATAAAGATTTTGAAGTGAGCAAAGCTATGCTCTTACAGATATGGGTAAAAAATTCAAAAAATATTAGCACTCACCTCTTGACAGTGCTAATAACAAGTGTTATATTGGCACTAGAACAAGAAAACAACAGATTCTCACAGAGAGGAGGATTGTAGATGAATATCAGCAAATTTACCCAAAAGTCTATTCAGGCGGTTCAGGATCTGGAGAAGGCCGCCTATGAGTTTGGCAATCAGGAGATTGAGCAGGAGCATCTGCTCTACACGCTGATCCATCAGGAGGACAGCCTGATTCTTAAACTGATAGAGAAAATGGAGATTCAGAAGGAGCATTTTACCAACCGGGTGGAGCAGGCTTTAAACGCCCGGGTGAAGGTGTCCGGCGGGCAGCCCTACATCGGCCAGTATCTGAATAAGGCTCTGGTCAGCGCGGAGGATGAGGCCAAGGCCATGGGCGACGAGTACGTGTCCGTGGAGCACCTGTTCCTGGCCCTGCTGAATAACCCCAGCCCCGCGGTGAAGAAGCTCTTCCAGGAGTATGGAATTACCCGGGAGCGTTTCCTGCAGGCCCTGTCCACTGTCCGGGGAAATCAGAGAGTCACCAGCGACAACCCGGAGGCTACCTATGACACCCTGGCAAAATATGGCCAGGATCTGGTGGAGAAGGCCCGGGAGCAGAAGCTGGATCCGGTAATTGGCCGCGACGGGGAGATCCGAAATGTGATCCGAATTCTTTCCAGAAAGACCAAGAACAATCCGGTGCTCATCGGTGAGCCCGGCGTAGGAAAGACCGCCGTGGTGGAGGGCCTTGCCCAGCGAATCGTCCGGGGAGACGTGCCGGAGGCCCTGAAGGATAAGAAGATTTTCGCTCTGGATATGGGAGCCCTGGTGGCGGGAGCCAAGTACCGGGGAGAATTCGAGGAGCGGCTGAAGGCGGTGCTGGAGGAGGTGCGAAAGAGCGAGGGCAGAATTATCCTGTTTATCGACGAGCTGCACCTGATCGTGGGCGCCGGAAAGACCGAGGGCGCCATGGACGCCGGAAATATGCTAAAGCCCATGCTGGCCCGGGGAGAGCTGCACTGTATCGGAGCCACCACCCTGGACGAGTACCGTCAGTATATTGAGAAGGACGCGGCCCTGGAACGCAGGTTCCAGCCGGTGATGGTGGATGAGCCCACTGTGGAGGATACCATTTCCATCCTTCGGGGGCTGAAGGAGCGCTACGAGGTGTTCCATGGGGTGAAGATCACCGACAGCGCTCTGGTGGCGGCGGCCACCCTGTCCCAGAGATATATTTCCGACCGGTTCCTGCCGGATAAGGCCATCGACCTGGTGGACGAGGCCTGCGCCTCCATCAAGACGGAGCTGGATTCCCTGCCCGCGGAGCTGGATGAGCAGCAGAGAAAGATCATGCAGCTGGAGATCGAGGAGGCGGCCTTAAAGAAGGAGACCGACAAGCTGAGCCAGGATCGTCTGGAAGCTCTGCAGCGGGAGCTGGCGGAGCTGCGGGAGGCCTTCAGCAGTCAGAAGGTACAGTGGGAGAATGAGAAGAATTCTGTGGAGAAGCTGTCTCAGCTGCGGGAGCAGATCGAGGAGCTGAACAAGCAGATTCAGCTGGCCCAGAGAGAGTATGACCTGAATAAGGCGGCAGAACTCCAGTACGGGGAGCTGCCTAAGATTCAGAAGCAGCTGGAAATCGAGGAGCAGAAGGTAAGGGATAAGGACCTCTCTCTGGTTCATGAGAGCGTGGATGAGGAGGAGATCGCCAAGATTGTTTCCCGGTGGACGGGAATCCCCATTGCCAAGCTCACCGAGGGAGAGCGCCAGAAGATTTTAGGCCTGGAGGGCCAGCTGCACCAGCGGGTGGTGGGGCAGGAGGAGGCTGTGGAGAAGGTGACGGAAGCCATCCTCCGGTCCAAGGCGGGCATCAAGGATCCCACCAAGCCCATCGGCTCCTTCCTGTTTCTGGGCCCCACCGGCGTGGGTAAGACGGAGTTGGCCAAGACCCTGGCGGCCAACCTGTTTGACGACGAGAATAATATGGTCCGCATTGAT
>DVHU01000066.1 GCA_018711815.1 Candidatus Egerieimonas intestinavium | reverse complement strand
GCAACTGGATAGAGTCCGCTGCCGGTCTTTGTTATGAGTGCTTGAATGATATAGCACTGGATGTTTTCGGAATGACCGGAAACGACCATGACTTTGAGGACGCCGACCCGCTGGAACTGGCCGAGATTAAGAGGCGCTGGAAACCCTATATCGACCAACTGCCGGAATATGCGTACATTTGCGACGAACTGCTAAGCGGCCGCAAGTAATTCTACTCGCCTGAGTGTCAGGAGCATGAAAGTGCTTCTGGCACTTTTTTGTGGCCTTTTTATGAATTTGATTAAAAAGTCCTTGACAACTCGTTTCGGGCTCTGACGAGCTGAACCTTTTATGTTGTCTGGTAGCGCAGAATGTCAGCAAATGCCAGACCATCGCTCGGGTGCGCAACCCGGTCTACAATCAGGAGCTGAATTTTATCCGGGAACGTCTGGGCATTTCCATGACTATCAACCCGGAGCTAGTAGCCGCCCGGGAAATCGCTCGGCTTCTTCGCTTTCCTTCAGCTATCAAAATTGATACCTTTGCCAAGGGGCGGGTTGAGCTGTTAAAATTCCGAATCAAGCCTGAATTTCAGCTGAATAACGTTCCGGTATCCTCTTTGCAGGATAAATATAAATGCGACCTGCTGGTGGTGGGTGTGGAGCGGGAGGAACAGGTATATATCCCCGACGGAAGCTTTGTCCTGCAGGATTCCGATCTGGTGACCCTGGTGGCTTCCCCCCAGAATGCCGCCCGCTTTTTCCACGCCATCGGTTTGAATACCAACCAGGTAAAAAGCTGCCTGATCGTGGGCGGCGGTACTTTGGCCTACTATCTGGCCCGTCAGCTGCTGGAAATGAAGATCAAGGTGCTGATCGTGGAGCAGGATAAGAGCCGCTGCGAGACCTTGAGCGAGCTGCTGCCCTCGGCCACCATCATCCACGGCAACGGCACTGACCGGAAGCTCTTGATGGAGGAAGGGCTGGCCCAGGCGGAGAGCTTTGTCACCCTCACCAACATGGATGAGGAGAATGTGCTCTTAAGCCTCTTTGCCAAGGAGCAGTCTTCCGCCAAGCTGGTGACAAAAATCACCCGGCTGGCCTTTGACCATATTATCCAAAATCTGGATCTGGGCAGCGTTATCTATCCCAAATACATCACTGCGGATTACATTCTCCAGTATGTCCGGGCCATGCAGAACTCCATCGGCAGCAACGTGGAAACCCTGTATCATATCCTGGATAACCAGGCGGAGGCTCTGGAATTTATCATCCGGGAGAAATCTCCGGTGGTGGGGATTCCCCTTTCCCAGCTGCAGCTGAAGGATAATCTGCTGATTGGCTGCATCAACCGCCGGGGCAAGATCACCATCCCCCGGGGGCAAGATACTATCCAGGTGGGAGACACAGTTATCGTGGTGACTACCCAGCCGGGACTCCACGACATTCAGGATATCTTAAGGCGATAAGGAGAGCGATGGCATGAATTTTCCAATTATCTTTCATATTCTTGGCTGGGTGCTGAATATGGAGGCCGTCCTGATGGTTCCCTCTGTGATCACAGGCTTCATCTACGGCGAGGCCGCCGTCACCTCCTTCTTTTGGACCATGGCTATCTGCCTGATTATCGGCGTCCCCCTGGCCCTTTATAAACCTAAGGATCGGATTTTCTATGTCCGGGAGGGGTTTGTCACCGTGGCTTTGTGCTGGATCATCATGAGCATCATGGGCTCTCTGCCCTTCCTGTTCAGCGGATCCATCACCCATCCCATAGACGCTCTTTTTGAGACGGTATCCGGCTTCACCACCACGGGAGCCAGTATTCTTCCGGAGGTGGAATCCCTGCCTAAATGTATTCTCTTCTGGAGAAGCTTTACCCACTGGATCGGCGGTATGGGCGTTCTGGTATTTCTGCTGTCCATCCTGCCCATGGCCGGCGGCTCCCACATCAACCTGATGAAGGCGGAGAGCCCGGGGCCCATTGTGGGGCGGATGGCTCCCACCGTGCAGTCCACCGCCAAAATTTTGTACAAGATCTATGTGGCTATGACTATTCTGCAGGTAATTCTGCTGCTCCTGGGCGGTATGCCTCTCTTTGACTCTCTGACCATCTCCTTCGGAAGCGCCGGTACCGGAGGCTTTGGCATTAAGAATGACAGCATGGCAGGGTATTCCGTGTATCAGCAGAACGTAGTCACTGTTTTCATGATCCTGTTCGGCGTGAATTTTAACGTGTATTACCTGATCCTGCTGAAAAAGTTTAAGCAGTCGCTTCTGGTGGAGGAGCTGCGCTGGTATCTGGGGATTATTGTCGCCTCCATCGTGATTATTGCTTTCAATATCCAGCATCTGTTCAGCAGCCTGGGACAGGCCTTCCAGCAGGCGGCCTTCCAGGTGGGCTCCATCATCACCACCACCGGCTACTCCACCACAGATTTCAACCTGTGGCCCCAGGCATCCCGGACGATTCTTGTGATGCTGATGTTTGTGGGAGCCTGCGCCGGCAGTACCGGAGGCGGAATTAAGGTCTCCCGTTTTGTCATCCTGCTGAAAACCATACGCAAGGAGCTCCATCAGTTCCTTCACCCCAGAAGCATCAAGAAGATTAAAATGGACGGAAAGTCCCTGGAGCACGAGGTAGTGCGAAATACCAACGTATTTTTGATCACCTACGTGATTATTTTCTCCTTCTCCATCCTGCTTCTGGCCTTCGACAACCTGGACCTGATCACCAACTTCACCGCCGTGGCCGCCACCTTCAACAATATCGGCCCGGGCCTGGAGCTGGTGGGACCGGCAGCCAATTTCTCCATCTTTTCCTATCCGGCCAAGCTGGTGCTGACCTTCGATATGCTGGCGGGCCGTCTGGAGATCTTCCCGCTGCTGCTGCTTTTTGTTCGGGACACCTGGAAACGATTTTAAACTTAGCAGCTCAAGCAAAATGCTCCCTGCTGGGGACAAGCACGCTTCAAGTGCCTGCCGCCCGTCAGGGAGCATTTTTTGCTATGTAATTCGTCTAAAAGTTACTCTGCCAGAGCTTTCCCCAGAGCCTTGCAGCTCTCCTCCCCCTCATCGTCGGGGGTATCGTTGCAGATGACGCTCTCCGCCGCCAGGATAGCGCCCTTCTCCTTGCAGTCGGACTCCCAATTTCTCATCCATTCTCCGTCTCCCCAGCCGTAGGAACCAAAAAGCACAATGCGCTTGCCGGAGAGACCGGCGGCACAGCTGTCAAACATGGGGGCAAACTCCGTATCCTCCAGCTCCTCGTCTCCCATGGAGGGGCAGCCAAAGGCGATGCCCTCATACTGTTCCATCATATCTGCAGTAAAGGTCTCACTGGTGTAGACAGTCACCTCCGCTCCCGCTTCCCGGGCGCCCTCCGCCACCTTGTTGGCCATAATCTCCGTGTTTCCCGTTCCACTCCAATATACAACTGCAATCTTGCCCATGCTTCTTTACCTCTCTTTTCTTTTTTGTCTTTTAACTCTCACAGCCTCTGCGGCGCCTTTCCCGGAATCCCCGGAATATCCATCCCGGTTTTCATCCGGAATCCGCCACCGCCAGCTGCCAGACGCCTCGCCCCTGGCCAAATAATCGCTGGTAGATCACCCGGCACTTTTCAAACCGGGCAAACTGCTTCAGCGCCTCCGCCGCGTCCCCATATACCTTCCAGTAGCCGCTGCAGGTGCTGTTCTTTCCCTGATTGGCGATAAAGCCCTGCACATCCTCCAGGGGATAGCCCAAAAAGAGGCCGATCTCATGGGGAAATTCTCCCCCGGGGGAAAAACGCTCCTTCAGCCGCTTCAGGGCCTGCTCCGGTTCCAGGTTCTCATACCCCCGCTGCCGCAGAAATTCTGCCACTTCCGGCCGCTTCAAATCTCTTTCCAGCCGTTTTTTCCGATACACATACAGCAGAGCCTTCTCCTCCCCCTCCCGCAGGACAGTAATGGAGATTCCCTTGGGGGAGAGCTGCTCGTTCCAGCTTTTGATTTGCTGCCTCTGCTCCTTCTGAGAGCGAAAGCTCCAATTAAACATATTTGCAGTCTTTAAGGCCGCCAGGGTAGGCGAACAGTAGGTCACCAGATATTCTTCCAGCATGGATCCTCCTCCTTAACTCTCTATTTAACCTGCCTGATAGGTGGACAGCGCCATCTTCAGGGCTGAAGCGCTGCTGCTGCGGACCCGGGTTACGGGAATCCGGTTGCGCTTAGCTTCCTGCAGGGCATTGTTAACCATTTTATGCGATACCGTGCTGGTAAAAAGCACCACCAGATCAGGGCAGCCCAGCTGCTTTTTCCAGCCTCCTTTTTCTTTGGCGAACACCTTCGCCGTATGGCCCAATTCTCTGCAAATGGTCTCGTACTGGCACACCATCCGCTCGTTTCCTCCCACAATCACAACGCTCATATATACCTCCTTCAAAGAAGTTAGTTAATACTAACTTTATAGGGAAAGTTTGCGGACCGACAAAGGTCCGCATAGAAGTATGTTGTTTTCTTATCGGTTAGTTGAATCTAACTATCTTAAATCTACCATATCCAGCCTGCACTGTCAAGCCTGAATATGAATTTTATTTTATGTGAGCTCCGCGATGCGGCTGACTCCCACGTAGATTTCCTGAATCTTATACCAGGTGGGATAGTCCACGATACCGGTGGCGGGCAGGCCGAAAACCTCCTGAAATTTTCTCACCGCCTCCTGGGTCCGCTCCCCGTAGATGCCGTCCACGTCCACCGTGGGCAGGGCAGGATAGGCGCCGGCAATGGTGTTCAGCTGCTCCTGCATCTGGCGCACCTTCTCCCCGCTGGAACCGATGTCGAGATTTTCCCCGGGCCAGGAGGCCGGTATGCCCGCTATCTCCTCGGCAGTGTTGATGTA
>DVHU01000065.1 GCA_018711815.1 Candidatus Egerieimonas intestinavium | reverse complement strand
GGGCTGCCACGGGCATGTTGTAGGTGTTGGCGATGAGGGCCGTCCGCTCCATCAGGGAATTTCCCGTTCTGGGGTCGATGAGCTCTCCGAATTCCTCCAGCACCTGGGTCATCTCATTTCCGCGCTCGCCGCAGCCGATATAGATGATGATATCCGCGTCGGACCACTTGGCGATGGAGTGCTGGGTCATGGTTTTCCCTGTTCCGAAGCCTCCGGGCACGGCGGCGGTTCCCCCCTTGGCGATGGGGAACATGGTGTCCAGGATACGCTGCCCTGTGATCAGGGGCTTGGAGGCCGGATAGCGCTCCAGGGTGGGGCGGGGAATCCGGATGGGCCATTTCTGGCACAGAGTCAGCTCCTGGGTGGAGCCGTCGGCCATCTCCAGCACCATCAGGGTGTCCTTGACGGTGTAATTTCCGTCGGCCACCACCTGGCGCACCCGGCCGCACAGGTTGGGGGGCACCATGGACTTGTGCAGAATGGAGGTGGTCTCCTGGGTCTCGGCGATGACGGTGCCTCCGGTGACCTCATCCCCCTCGGAGACGGTGATGTGGACGGGCCACAGCTTCTGCGTATCCAGGGAATCCACGCTGACTCCCCGGGAAATGAAGGTTCCCGACCGGGCGGCGATCTCGCTTAAGGGACGCTGAATGCCGTCGAAAATATTGTGAAGGATACCGGGGCCTAAGGTCACGGAGATGGCGTCCCCGGTGGCCTCCACAGTCTCGCCGGGCCTTAAGCCGGTGGTCTCCTCAAAGACCTGGATGGTGGTCATCTCCTTGGTCAGGGCGATGACCTCACCCACCAGATGCTCGGGGCCCACATGGACCATCTCGGACATACGGAAGCCGGTGTTGCCCTTCAGGTAGATGACGGGGCCGTTGACTCCGTATATGGTTCCTGTTTTGCTCATAAGCTCATACCTCCGTCCTGGAATGTGAAGCGGCCTTTTGCGTCCTCCAGCAAGGTCTTAAAGGAATTGTCGATGAGAATATTCTTGGAGGGAATCACCGCCCGCATGCCGCCCAGGAAGGTCTCCCGGGACAGCCGGGGCATAATGCCCAGCTTCTGCATGAGCGAATGCTGATGAATCTCATCCGCCGGGTCAATATAAATAATGATTTCCTCGCCCCCGGCAAAGGCCAGGGCGTCCTTGATCTTCTGGTAGAGGAACTGCTCGTAGGCCGGTGTGTCCATGTAGGTACTCAGTTTGTTTTTGACCTCCACGAAGAGCTGAGCCTTGAGATCCTCCTGCTTTTTGGAGAGCGTACGCTTGATGTGCAGCTGCTCGGCGGAGACGGCTTTGTTGGTCTCCCGCTTCAGCTTATCCGCTTCCGCGTGCAGCTCCGCCTCCGCCTGCCGGTGCTTCATCTCCTGATGCTCCTGAAAAATCTTGTCCAGGGCTGCCTGGTGCTCGTCCAGCAGAGCTTTGGCCTCATTCTGGGCGCTCTCTATGGAGGCGGTATAAAAATTCTGCAGCTTTTCTTCCGTTGTCAATCTATTCACCTTCTTTGTTCAGTCTGTGTAGTCTACAACTTCAGCCCAATCGCCTCATTGACGTAGGAGGTGATGAAGTTGGGTTTCCGTCCCGTCCCGTGGCGGTCGGGAATCTCAATAATCAGGGGGATTTTGTGGTTCAGCTTCACATCGTCCACGATCTCCGGAAATTCCCGGCCGAACTTTTCCGTCAGCAGCAGGATTCCGATTTCCTTGTCGGAGAGGGCTGTCTCCAGAGCGTTCTTTAACTCCTCCCGGGTGTGGACCACCACGCCGTCCACGCCGGCCAGGCGCATGCCTGTCTGGGTGTCCACGTTGTCACTGATCAGATACATTTTCATGGATATTCCCCTTTTGCAAAAATCGGACCGTGTCTTTCGGCGCTTATAATTTACCCAGGATCATGAAGGAAATAATCAGACCGTAGAGGGCGATACCTTCAGCCATGGCCACGAAGATCATGGATTTACCGAAGAGGGAGCCGTCCTCGCTGATAGCGCCTAAGGCAGCGCTGGCAGAGGAGGCCACGGCGATACCGGAGCCGATGCCGGAAAGGCCGGTAACCAGGGCGGCGCCCAGGTAGCCGAGACCGGTGGCCAGTCCGCTGCCCGCCTCAGCGGCTGCGGCGTGTACGGAGGCGGTGCCGGCGAACATCATCATGCTGCCCACCAGCAGGGCACCGAAGAAGCCGAAGCAGTTGAAGGTCAGGGATTTCTTGTAACGTTTTTTTGTTTTTTCTCCCAGGAAAAAGTATCCTGCAGGAAGAATAATGCTTAAGATCAAGGCTGCTGCTACGGTAATCTGAATTAATGTTGTCATTTTTAATCCTCCTTAATGATTCGCTTCTTTCACTTTATTTCTCTTAGGGTTCTTCTGGATGAAGGGACGGAACTCCCGGCCGCTTCCCTTGTAGAAACGGCTGAACATCTCATAGTACTCCAGACGGAGCACCTGGATGCCCACAATCAGGCCCTCCATGGCGCAGACAAACAGGTTTCCCAGCACGATGATGAGCCAGTTGATGCTGCCGCCCTCAGTGGCGCCTCCCAGCATCAGCACCACCTCCATCATGGCCGCGTGGCTCACCGCAAAGGCGCCGATACGGACGAAGGAGAGGGTGTTGGAGAGGTAGCTGAGCATCACCTCGAAGAGCTCGAAAAAGCTCTGGACAAAGAACATCACCTTGCCGCCCTCGATGACGGGGGACTTCTTCTTCACCAGTCGGGTTAAAGGTTCCTTGAACATAATGAGGATCAGAGGAACCACAAACATGACGATCAGCACGATGGCCGCGGGCAGATGGTGCCCGGTGATGAAGAGAGCCACCACCGCGGTCAGGGATCCGTAGAACACCAGGCCGCAGAGGGCATTTTGGTCAAAAAGAATATTTTCAATATCATGGGCCCGGATAGCGTTGATGATATGGAGCACCATGGTAATGAGAATCAGAAACATACCGAAAGCGATGGCCACCACAAATACCGTGTTCATATTTCCCAGCCCCGGCACCTGAGTCATGGCCGTCACCGGGCGCAGCCAGTAGGCGGGCAGCACATCCTCAAAGCCGAAGACGCTGCCGAACATGAAGCCGAAGAAGGTGGAGAAGATGCCGGCCAGGCTGATGATGGCAGCCAGGGTGATCTTCTTGAACCGGTACAGCAGGGCGCCGCCGATGAGCAGCAATAGTCCCTGCCCCACGTCGCCGAACATAGCCCCGAAGATCAGGGAGTAGGTGACGCCCACGAAGATGGTGGGATCCATCTCATTGTAGGCGGGCAGGCCGTACATCTTCACATACATCTCAAAGGGCTTAAAAAGCTTGGGGTTTTTCAGCTTTACCGGGGGCTCGGAGTCGTGATGCTCCAGGCCTTCTTCCACAAAGCAGTAGATGGAATCATCCTCCTGGATTTCCCGCTGGAAGGCGGCGGCATCCTTTTGGGACATCCAGCCGCAGAGGATGTAGAAGGTCTCCCGGTCCTCCCGGGTGCAGGCCGCCAGGCGGCGCACGTCGAAGTTCTGGGAGTGGGAGGCCAGCCGGTCTCTGGCGCCCAGCAGACGGGCCGCACAGTTTTGCAGAGGCTCCTGGGCCTGGGCTTTATTCTCCTCCAGGAGACGGTCCAGATCCGCGATCTGCTCGGTGAGATCCCTGTAAATAGACTCCGGGGAGCCGTGGAACTGTTCTGACAGATAAATCCGCTCAAAGTGCATGGAGGAGTAGACGGCGTCTATCTTGATGGCCTCCGACTTTGGACAGAAGTACACACCCCAGATGTATTCCTCGTTGGAGAGGCACTTACAAAAGAGGGTGTCAAAGTTGGCGTAGATATAATTTTCAAATTTTGCGTAGTATTCCTTGGGTATTCGCCCAAAACGGAACTTGATGAACTTAAAGTCCAAGATGGAATCCACATCAAAGTCCAGACCCTGGAACGGCTTGATCTCCTCCAGGCGCTGCAGCAATTTCTGGCGGCGCTCCTCCAAAACTGCCCGCTGCTCGTGAATCTGGGAGAGCTGTCCCTCCAGACTCTCCACCAGCTGGGCGGCCTCCTGGAGAGAGACAGAGGCCGGGGGCGTGGTTGTATCCTGCAACAGGTTTACCAGCTCCTCCGCCCGATTCAGGGTTTCCCGGTAGGGGTTCACCTGAATATAGGGGCTTAGGTTCTGTACGCTCTGCAGGCTGGCCAGCGCGTTTTCCAGGTGGATCTCATATCTGGAGAGATACTGATCTACCACCCGGTCGATGTCTGCCTTGGGTCCGGTGATGCTTAAGAATTTCATTTTTTCTATCATTTTAAAACACCTCCGGAAAGTCTATGCTTTCATGATATATTGCATTGCCTCTGCGGGATCCACCCGGTAGCGGACGCACTCCAGGGCAATGGTAAGACGCTGCACCTCGTGATCCTTGAAATAAAGGTAGCAGTACAGCGTGGCAATGGAATAGGGATTTCTGCGGGATTCTGTGGCCAGAACCCGCTTCATCACAAATACATACAGGTTGTCCAGGTCTGCGGAGGAGAACTTGTCAAATTTCTGACCGTAGTAGGTCTGCTTCATCAGAGCGTCAAACTGCTCGATATTCTCAGCCTCCACCAGACGGGTGATCATCTCCGGGCTCAGCCGGAAATGCACCGGAATCAGCAGCGCGTATATATCTGTGCTGTCCATATGATAGTATTTTTTGCAGCGGTAAATCCACTGGATGTTGATAATGTCAAACTTGCTGCCGTAGGCCAGGGTGATCTCCTCCAGATCCTTTTTCTTCAGGAACTTGTCCTTCTGCTTCCAGATCTGGCTGAAATAGTAGAGGTCAATGGCCATCTCGTAGTCAAAGAGCGTAGGGTGCTCCAGACGCTGAAGGCGAATCAAGGGAGTATAATAGTCGCTGCCCTTTAGGTTGGCGATGAACTCCTCCACCGTGGCGGAGGCAGTCAGCTTCTCCAGATCCAGATCCGAGTGCTTTCGGAAAAATTCCTCAAAGCCCGTGGGAGGGAAGAGGATATCCCGGTGATCCAACAGGCGGTTCAGCCAGTTCTTAATTATGGCGATCTCATACCTTTTAAAATAGAGATCCAAAAATTTTCGCTGCTCTCCGTTGGAAAAACGGTAGATTTTGGCGAAATCCATATAGATGGAGTGGCGCAGCTTGCGCTCAATCTTTCCCCGGTGCAGCTCCTCCTCCGTCATGTCGCAGAGGACCCGGTCGTAGGCGGGGATGCGCCGAAGATACTCCACCACGTCGGTGACGGTGGGGAGCTGGACGATGCTGGCGTACTGCTCTTGGGTGAGCAGCCGGCTCTGCATGGCCCGGATTTTTGTAGTCAGACCACTGTAGGCGAGTAAGCCTCCCATAGTTTCACATCCTTATGATTTCTTGGAAAATGCCCTCGGAGAGCCGCTCATGATTCTCCTGGTAATTTCTTTCCATAGCGTTTAGCGTCTGTTCCGTCTTGACCTTCAGGTCCACCAGCTCCTTTTCCATCTGGCCCTGGAGCTCCTGGCGGAGGGCCTCCAGCCGGGCGGCGGTATCCGCCTCCACCTGAACGTCGAACTTGGCGGAGCGCTGTTCCATTTCCTTTTCCATCTCTTTCTTCTGCTGTTGGGCGTAATCCATGATCCGCTCCGCGGCAATTTCTATTTCGGAAAGCTTGGTGATAACAGATTCCATAATATCTCCTCCAAATGAAGCTTGCAGTTCTTTCTTCCGTGTATTATACTATAGTTTCCAATATAGTAGTAAATAACATTATTAGATGGAGTTTATAACAAAATTTTATACCCCAGAGCACGTGGGGAGAAATTGCGGTATACGGGAGGAGAGTCGAATGTCGGCGAATCTGGAGTATTATAAGATTTTTTACTATGTGGCAAAATACCGCAGCTTCACCAGGGCTGCCGAAATCCTGGTGTCATCCCAGCCCTCCGTGTCCAGAACCATCAAGATGCTGGAGCAGGATTTGAACTGTACGCTCTTCACCAGAACCCAGAAGGGAGTTACCCTGACGCCCGAGGGAGTGGATCTCTACCAGCACATCCGGGTAGCCTATGAGGAGATCCTGGCAGGGGAGGAGACGGTAAAGCGGGAATGCGGACTGGAGGAGGGGAGCATCTACATGGGCGCCAATGAGACGGCCCTGCACTGCTTCCTCTTTGAACAGCTGGAGAGCTTCCGGCAGAAATATCCGGCCATCAAGCTGCGGATTCAGAGCAGCACCACCCCGGACGCCATGCACATGCTCAAGGAACGGGCCATTGAGCTGGCGGTGGTCAGCGGCCCTGTGGAGGCGGAGCACAAGATGCGAAAAACAGCGGTGGGGGAATTTCAGGATATCCTCATCGGGGGCCCACGGTTCCGGCAGCTGGCCCGGCGGACTCTGCGGCTGGAGGCGCTGACCCGCTACCCGCTGATCCTTTTATCCAGAGGCACGAAGACAAGGGATTTCTATGAGGATTTCTTTCAGCAGTATGGGCTGAGCGTGGAGCCGGATATTGAGGTGGCATCGGCGGACCTGATTCTCCCCATGGTAATCCACAATCTGGGCATCGGCTTTCTCCCCCGGGAGATTGCCAGGCCGGAGCTGGAAAAGGGTACCGTGGTGGAGCTCCAGCTGGAGGAGGATATTCCTCCCCGGAAGATCTTCCTGCTGGAGGATCTGGAGAGGAAGCTCAGCGTGGCGGCGGAGCAGCTGAAGGAAATGATAACCAGGCAGAAAGAGGAGTAAGACATGCGTTTGCGAAATATTCCCGGATCCCGGGAGGTAATTGGCGAGAGTCCCTATGTGGTTCAGGAACCCAAAAGATATCGGGGGGGCTGGAGCCGGGTGTTTGAAAATAGCCATCCCATCCACATTGAGGTGGGAATGGGCAAGGGGCAGTTCCTGATGAAAATGGCCCGCAGAAATCCTGAGATCAACTACGTGGGGATTGAGATGTACGACAGCGTGCTGCTGCGGGCCATCCAGAAGCGGGAGAGCGCCCAGGAAGAGCTGCCCAACCTTTATTTTATCCGGATGGACGCCCGGGAGCTGCCGGAGGTTTTCGGCCCCGGGGAGGTGGAGCGTATCTACCTGAATTTCTCAGATCCCTGGCCCAAGGAGCGCCATGCCAAGAGAAGGCTCACCTCCCGGCAGTTTCTGGATCGGTACGATCAGATTCTGGCTCCGGAGGGAGAGATTCACTTTAAGACAGATAACCGCCCTCTGTTTGAATTTTCTCTGGAGGAGGTTCAGGAGGCCGGCTGGCAGCTCAAAGGGCATACCTTTGACCTGCACCACAATCTGGTGCTCTGCGAGGGCAATGTGATGACAGAGTACGAGGAGAAGTTCTCCTCCCAGGGGAATCCCATCCACAAGCTGATTGCTGCCAGAGACCGGGAGGACTTGAATTCAGTGAAGGGGAACCCCTAAGGACCTGACTGCATATTATATAGAAGAAAGCCTGTGTAAAAACGAGGTGCCTATGGGGCGAAGGAATCAGTTTCATCGAGTTTTGGCCGATTGGATCTATCAAAAGCAGAGACCGGGAAGCCGGGGGCTGCTCATCTGGCGGAATCTGAAGGAGCTGGAGCAGACCCTGGGGGAACAGGGGCCCAGGAAAAAGAAGCGGTGAAGGGGGAGGCCGGCCGGGCACCCCAAGGGTTCCGGCCCGGTCTCCCCCGGAGATTACCCCCCCCGAGGCCCGGATTTTGCGGGCTTAAAGGGGACAAGATTCTGGATTGGAAAAAATTTTAAAAAAATTGAAAAAAATGCTTGCATTTTATCGAGAGTTCGATTATAATAATTTTTGCGTCAGGGAGATGACGAAAAACAAAAAAGTAAGCGCGATTAGCTCAGTTGGTAGAGCACCTGACTCTTAATCAGGGTGTCCAGGGTTCGAGCCCCTGATCGCGCACTTGAATCACTGTTTTCGCAGACATGAGCTGTGGGGGCGGTGATTTTTTTGTGAAGTAATTGAGCAACGCGTACAAGAAGGGCGGGGCGCGGGGCCGCAGGCGGCCCGGGGAAAAATCCCTTGCCCTGCACAGGAAAAGCGTTTATAATGGTAAAATAACGGAATTTGGCAGAAGCGAGGAGCGAAAAAAATGAAAAAATTTGGAAAGAAGATCGTTTGCGGGACATTGATGGCGGCGCTGGCTTTGGGCGCGCTGACCGGATGTTCTGATAAGAAGGTAGATGGAACCCAGACGGTGGCCACTGTGGACCAAACAGAGATTACCATGGGAACCGCCAGTTTTCTGGCCCGGTACCAGCAGGCCAGCACGGAGGCCATGTATCAGCAGATGATGGGTTCATTAAGCGGCCAGTCCATGGATATCTGGGACGGGGAGACGGAAAACGGAAAGACCTACGGCGAGGAGGCCAAGGATAATATCATGACCCTGCTCAACCAGCTGCTGGTGATGGAAAAGCATGCCCCGGATTATGGGATCACCGTGACTGATGAGGAGAAGGAAGCCATATCGGCAGCGGCGGAGGGATTTATGTCCGCCAACAGCCAGGAGGTCATTGAGAAGATCGGCGTGAGCCAGTCGGATATTGAGCGGCTTCTGGAGCTGCAGACCATTCAGAGCAAGATGTACGGCCCCATGACTGCGGATGTGGATACGAACGTGCCCGATGAGGAAGCCAATCAGAGCGTAATCACTCTGGTGAGGGTATCCACCGTGGGAACAGAGAAGGATGAGGATGGCAATACCATTGAGTTGACCGATGAGGAGAAGGCTCAGAAGAAGGAGCTGGCCCAGCAGGTGCTGGACAAGGTGAAGGCCGCCGGAGCCGAGGGGGACATGGATGCCCTGGCCAAGGAAGTGGATGAGGATTTGAGTTCCACCAAGCGCACCTACACCACCGCCAGCGCCCGGGAGGACGGCAACATTGACACGGAGATTCTGGATGCCGTGGAGGGTCTGACCGACGGGCAGGTTTACGACGGAGTTGTGGAGCTTGAGGACGGCTACGCGGTGGTTCGGATGGATAAGGTTCTGGACGAGGAGGCCACCGAGAGCCAGAGAAACAGCATTATATCCTCCAGAAAGCAGGATCTGTACAATGAAACCTTAGATCAGTGGACGGAGGAGTTCCCCATCCAGGTGGAGGATTCCGTCTGGAAACAGCTGACCATCACCGACGACGTGTCCTTCCTGATGGTTACGAACACAGGTACCACTGCGGAATGAGAGAGTGAGGCTGCAGCAATTAGCGGATAAACCGGCATGGCTGTGCTGGGGTTCCCCTAAGGCGGCGGCCTCAATTTATTTTAAGAAGGCAGAAATTTTAAATTTTTTCAAATAAGGAGAAAGGCATGAGGAGAGAAGATTTTTTTGCGTTGGCGGAGAAGGGCGTGATTTTGCTGGACGGAGCTACGGGCTCCAACCTCATCAAGGCAGGGATGCCCCGGGGAGTTTCCACGGAACAGTGGGTGCTGGAGCATCCCCGGGTGCTTTGGCAGCTGCAGCGGGAGTACGTAGAGGCGGGCAGCCAGATCATATATGCTCCCACTTTTTCTGCCAACAGAAGCAGCCTGAGGAATTTCGGGATGGAGGAGCAGGTGGAGCGGCTGAATAAAGAGCTGGTGCAGATCTGCCGGGAGGGCGTGGGAGACAGCGCCTACATCGCCGGGGATCTGACCACCACAGGCAGGATGGAACCCCAGGGGGATCTGACTTACGACCAGCTGCTGGATATCTACCGGGAGCAGGCGGAGAGTCTGGCCAGAGCCGGGGTGGATCTGCTGGTGGCGGAGACAATGCTGAACGTGGATGAGACCATGGCTGTGCTGGACGCGGCGGCCTCCGTCTGCGACCTGCCGGTTATGTGTTCCCTGACCCTGGAGGCGGACGGGTCTGCTCTCTATGGCGGAAACGCGGTGGAGGCGGTGACCACCCTGCAGGAGATGGGCGCCTGCGCGGTGGGACTCAACTGCTCTGTGGGACCGGATCAGCTGGAGGCGGTGGTGGCCAGCATGAAGCGGGTGGCCAAGGTTCCGGTGATCACCAAACCCAACGCGGGAATGCCCGTGATTAACGATAAAGGGGAGGCAGTCTACGACATGGACGCCGCCCGCTTTGCCGCCTCCATGAGGAGGCTCATCGACGCCGGGGCCGGAGTGGTGGGCGGCTGCTGCGGAACCACCCCGGAGCATATCCGGGAGCTGCGCCGGGTTATTGGCCGGTAAAGGCCGGGCGGCGGTTGACTGCCGGTGCCGGAAAGTTTATAATCAAAGAAAATATGGGTGTAAAAGGAGACAGGTATGAAGGTTTTAAATTTTGGATCACTGAACATTGACTACGTATATCAGGTGCCCCACTTTGTCCGGGCCGGGGAGACCCTTTCTTCCTTCGGCAGAGAGACGTTCTGCGGCGGAAAGGGGACGAATCAGTCCATCGCCGCCAGCAAGGGCGGAGCCCAGGTTTGGCATGCGGGGGCTGTGGGAAAGGACGACTCCCAGATGCTGATCGACGCCCTGGAGGAGGCGGGAGTACATACGGAGTTTGTAATGCGCCTGGAGGGCAGCAGCGGCCACGCCATCATTCAGAAGAATCCGGATGGGCAGAACTGCATTTTGCTCTACGGCGGGGCTAATCAGGAGATCACCAAGGAGCATGTGGATCAGGTTCTGGCTCATTTCGATCAGGGAGATTTCCTGATCCTCCAGAATGAGATTAACCAGATGCCCTACATTATGGAGCAGGCCCACAAGCGGGGGATGCAGATTGTGCTGAACCCCTCCCCCATGAATGAGAAGATTCTGGAATGTCCCCTGGAGTACGTGGATTACTTCATGCTCAACGAGGTGGAGGGCGCGGATATCTGCGGAAAAGAGGCCAGCGGTGAGGAGATGTTAAAGCAGCTGCTGGAGAAGTTCCCGGGCTCCAAGGTGGTTCTAACCCTGGGCGAGCAGGGATCCCTGTACGGCGACGGCCGGGAGAGCTATCAGCAGGGAATCTTCAAGGTGAAGGTGGCGGACACCACAGCCGCGGGGGATACCTTCACAGGCTTCTTTATCAGCAGCCTGATCCGGGGCTGCGGAGTGAAGGAGGCTCTGGAAACTGCAGCCAAGGCTTCCGCCATTGCGGTCAGCAGAAACGGCGCAGGCCCCTCCATCCCCACCTTAAAGGAAGTGCAGGAGTGCAGTCTGTAGGAGGAATAACCCCTAATCCGTGGGCGCCTGCCGGTGCTGCCGCAGGATCCCACGGACAGTCTGGTAAAGATAGGGCTTAAGCTCTGAAAGGGGCACCGGCTGCTCATATAGGATGGCGTTGTAGCTGGAGCCGCCGATGAGTTCCAGAATCAGATACATCATAATTTCCGGGTTCCGGTAGCTGTATCGGGCCTGCTCCAGCAGGGAGTGGAAGATGGCCAGGATAGTGGGCGTATCGCCGGAGCTGCTGCTCCCCGGTGCCTGGAAAACGGATGATTTTAAAAATCCCCAGCTCAGCTGCTTGGAGAGCAGCAGCACCAGGCTGTGGTTCACGGAGAACTGATCCAGAATGTGGTCGGCGATGAAAATCACTTGCTCCTCGAAATCTGTAATCTGCTCCCGGCCCATGGCCTCGTAGGCATTTTGAAAGACCTGGCTGGCCTTGTGGGCGATCAGGTGGTTTCGGATGTCGAATTTATCCTTAAAATATAAATAGAAGGTTCCCTTGGCCACCCCGGCGCTGCGCACAATGTCGGAGATGGAGGTCTTGGAGAAACCGTGCTCGATGAAGAGCTGGAAAGCGGAGTCCAAAAGGGACTCCCTTTTTTGTTGCTTTTTATCATCTACTTTGCTCATGGGAAGGTCCTTTCCGAAAAAATAATGTCACACCGATGCCGCCCTTGTACAGAGAGGGCATGATTCCATTATAAAGAGAAGAAAGTGTCAAAGTCAACGAAACCCTCCGGGGAATTTATTTTCGGAGGAGTGCATAAAAATAATATTGACTTTTAGTCAATTTTATTGGGATTTAATATTGACCAAAAGTCAATATTGATGTATAACTATTAATGACCGATGGTCATTAAACGGAAAGGATGGTTATGCTTATGGAAAAACTAAGCAGGAAAATAGTCCAACTGCGCGTTCCCATTTTCCTGGTGAGTCTGCTGCTGCTTATCCCGGCAGCGCTGGGGTATATCCACACCAGGGTCAACTATGATATTCTCTCCTATCTGCCGGAGGATATTGAGACGATGAAGGGGCAGGATATTTTAGTGGATGAGTTTGGCACGGGGGGATACTCCATGTTTATCTGCCGGGGGATGCAGAATAAAGATGTGGCGAAGCTTAAAGGGCAGATCCAAGAGGTCCCCCATGTGGCCCGGGTGCTCTGGTACGACGACGTGATGGACATCAGCGTGCCCTTGGAGATGCTTCCGGAGAATATCCGGGAGGTATTCAACTCCGGGGATTCTACCCTGATGTTTATCATCTTTGACACCACCACCTCGGCGGACGAGACCATGGACGCTATTGGTGAGATTCGCTCCCTGGCGGGAAAGCAGTGCTTCTTAAGCGGAATGTCGGCAGTGGTGACAGACACCAGAGATCTGGCGGAGTCCGAAGTATTTATTTACGTTGTGATCGCAGCGGCTCTTTCCACCATTGTGCTGGCCTTAACCATGGAATCCTACCTGATTCCGGTGTTTTTCCTGCTGAGCATAGGCATGGCCATCCTGTACAACCTGGGCAGCAATGTGTTTTTGGGGGAGATCTCCTACATCACCCAGGCGCTGACAGCTGTGCTGCAGCTGGGCGTAACGATGGATTACTCGATTTTCCTGTGGCACAGCTACCAGGAAAAGGTGCAGCTGTACCCTGACAACCACCGGGAGGCCATGGCCCAGGCCATACCGGCCACCATCAAATCGGTGGTGGGAAGCTCCATCACCACGGTGGCCGGCTTTGTGGCCCTGTGCTTCATGAGCTTCACCCTGGGGCTGGATCTGGGGGTGGTGATGGCCAAGGGCGTGGTCATCGGCGTCATCTGCTGCGTGACGGTGCTGCCCTCCATGATCTTGATTTTTGACAAGCCTCTGGAGAAGACAAAGCACAGGAAGCTTCTGCCGGAGCCCGCGGGGCTGTCCCGATTTATTGTAAAGCATCACTCAGTGTTCGCGGCGCTCTTTCTGGTTTTGCTTATCCCTTTCGCCTGGTTCCAGTCCCAGACGGAGGTTTACTATAACCTGGACGCCACGCTGCCGGAGGAGCTCCCCAGTATCCAGGCCAACAGCCTTTTGGAGGAGGAATTTCATCTGGGGGCTGTGCACATGCTTCTCCTGGACAAAGATGTGGAGTCCAAAGAAATCTACCAGATGATTGATCGGATGGAACAGGTGGACGGGGTGAAACAGGTCTTGGGCCTGGAGTCGGTGGTGGGCCCCGCCATCCCGGACAGCATGATCCCGGAGGAGCTTAAATCCACATTGGAGAGCGAACATTACCGGCTGATGCTGATACTCAATGATTACCCGGTGGCCTCCGATCAGGTAAACAGGCAGATCAGTCAGCTGAATGAGATCTTGAAGGATTACGATCCGGAGGGAATGTTGGTGGGGGAGGCCCCCTGTACCAAGGATCTCATCACCATCACCGACAAGGATTTCCAGGTGGTCAGCGCCATCTCCATCGCGGCGGTATTTCTGATCATCCTCTGCGTGTTCAAATCTATCTCCCTGCCGGTGATTCTGGTGTTGGTGATCGAAGGGGCTATCTTTATCAACATGGGTATCCCCTATCTGACGGGAACCCAGCTTCCCTTCGTGGCTTCCATCGTTATCGGAACCATACAGCTGGGGGCCACGGTGGATTACGCCATTCTGATGACCAGCCGCTATGAGGCAGAGAGGGGAGCAGGAAGGACCAAGAGGGAGGCTATTTCCATCGCCCACAAAACCAGCGTCCAGACGGTGATGGTCAGCGCCTTAAGCTTCTTTGCCGCTACTTTTGGGGTGGGCGTCTACTCTCAGATAGACATGATCAGCTCTCTTTGCCTTCTGATGGCCAGGGGAGCCATCATCAGCATGCTGGCGGTGCTGCTGTTTCTGCCGGCGATGTTTTGGATTTTTGACGGAGCGATCTGTAAAACCAGCAAAAATTTCAGACAGAAAGGTAGGAATCAGGTATGAGGAAATATTTAGTGAGGAAAAAAGCAGCAGCGGGGACGGCCCTCCTTTTGGCGGCGGCCCTCCCAGTGACTGCTGTCTGGGCCGGGGAAGAGCCTGTCAGGGCCCAGAAGGAGCAGACGGTCTATGTGAACGCCGATGAGAACGGAAGCCCCAAAAAGATAATCGTCAGCAGCTGGCTGAAAAACTCTGAGGGAGCGGGCACCCTCCAGGATTACTCTGACCTGGGAAATATTGAAAATGTGAAGGGCCAGGAGGGCTACACCGCCGGGGAGGACGGGAGTATCCTCTGGGATGCCCAGGGGGAAGATATTTACTATCAGGGGGAAACCAGCCAGGAGCTTCCGGTGGAGGTGAAGCTCACCTACTACCTGGAGGGGCAGGAAATCAGTCCCCAGGAGCTGGCGGGGAAGAGCGGCCAGGTGAAAATCCGCATTGATTATGTGAATCATTCCCGGCAGCAGGTGGAAACCCAGGGACAGCAGCGGGAGACAGTGACTCCTTTCCTGATGATTACGGGAATGATCCTTCCCAACGAAAATTTCTCCAACGTGCAGGTAAAAAACGGTAAGGTAATTGCCGATGGCCAGAAGAGCCTGGTGGTGGGCCTGGGCCTGCCGGGCCTGGCGGAGGAGCTCTCCCTGGAGGATGTGGAAGGCCTTCAGGAGGTGGAAATTCCCGATTACGTGGAGGTGACCGCGGATGTGACGGATTTTTCTCTGGCTATGACGGCCACATTGGCCTCCACCGGTACGCTGTCCCAGCTGGGCCTGGATGAAGCGGGAAGCGTTCAGGAGCTTAAGGAGAAGCTGAATCAGCTGACCGAGGGCTCTGCCCAGCTGGTGCAGGGCTCCGGAGAGCTTCTGGAAGGAACTCTTGCCCTGCAGGAGGGAGTTCAGGAGCTGGCCAGCGGGCTGAGCACGGCGGACGCGGGAGCCGAAGCCCTTAAGGGTGGCCTGGATGAGCTGGACAGCAGAAAGCAGGAGCTTCTGGAAGGAGTGGAAGAGCTGTCCCAGGGGCTTAATACGGCGGATGCGGGAGCTCAGGAGCTGCAGACCGGAATTTGCAGTTATACCGCCGGGGTGGAGCAGCTGGCCCAGGGCAGCGCTCAGATAGACCAGGGGGCAGAGCAGATAGAAGCCGGCCTGAAGCTGCTCTGCGGAGACGGAGCCCAGGAGGGGCAAAGTATCCAGGATCTGCAGGCCGGAGCCCTGGCCCTGGATCAGGGGATTCAGGCCTACACGGCGGGAACGGTCGCCCTGCAGGAGGGAATCGCCGACCTGGAGGCAGGACTTCAGGAACAGCTGGGTCAGGCTTCGGAGCTTCCCCAGGGGGCCCGGCAGCTGGCCGGGGGCTGTGAAGCCTTGAAGGAAGCCTTGGAGCAAATTTCCGGGGGAGTCAACCAGGTGAAACAGACCTCCGCAGAGCTTAAGTCCCAGCTGGAAGTCCTTAACCAGGGGATTGCCAAAGCTGAGGAGCTCATCCGGGCGGCGGCTCAGACGGTTTCCCAGAGCACAGCCCAAAATGCGTCGGCGGCCAATCAGGCAGCCAAAATACAGGCTCAGCGGCAGGCGGACGATCAGGCCAAGAGCCAGGGGGAAAGCCAGGCCAATGAACAGATGCGCCAGAAAGTTGCCGCAGCCCTGTCCGCAGCGGGGATAACCGGGGAGCAGGCAGAGCAGGTGATGGCAAATCTGGGCTCCATCGGTCTGAATATTCAGACGGATATCTCTCTGGACGTCAGCGGCAGCATGACCTCCGGGGCGGAGAACTTGTCAGAGATAGCGGCCCAGCTGGAGGGCATTGCCGGACAGCTGAGCCAGGTGGACACCAGCGGTATCGCCGCCCTGGAGAGCGGCGCCGATCAGGCCCTTAAGGCAGCGGGACAGCTGGAGACGGGAGCCGGGCAGCTGGCCCAGGGGGCGAAAGCCCTGGAGGGCTTCCCCCAGTTGGCGGAGGAGATACAGGAGGCTGTGGGCCAGCTGGCCGCCGGAGCTGGACAGCTAACGGCCCAAAATGAACAGCTTCAGGCCGGAACAAAGGCTTTGAGCCAGGGACTTGAGACGGTGACCTTAGCTTTGCAGGAGTTGGAGGCCGGGGCCTCGGCACTGAAGGAAGGGACGGCCTCCCTGCAGGCGGGAGCTCACCGGGTGATCAGCAACAACTTGAGCCTGAACCGGGGGATTGCCCAGCTGGCCGCCGGAACTGGAGAACTCTCGGCGGGCGGAAAAACCCTGCAGGCGGGAGCAAAAACCCTCAGCGACGGCGTGGGCCAGCTGGCTCAGGGAGCCGGTGACCTAAAGGAGGGCACCAGCCAGCTAAAGAGCGGCGGCAGCCAGCTGGAAGCCGGAGCCGGTGAACTGACGGCAGGGGCCCGGGCTTTGCAGGAGGGAATGGAGGAGCTGGATCGGGAAGGGATCCAGAAAATCTCCCAGACCCTGAGCGGCAGCTTGGAGGAAGTGTATGAGAAGCTGGAGGCGGCAGTGGAGGCGGACGGCAGCTACCATCTCTTCGACGGCAGAAATGACGGCGAAGCCGACAGCGTAAAATTCATTATCGAAACAGCGGCCGTGGAATAAAGATAACGGCAGTGATGAGGAGGACACCTCAAAAACGACGGTTCTTGTCATAAATATACAAGAAACTATCGCTTTTGAGGTGCCTCCTCATTTTTTTGTGCAGGAATGGCAGAGAATAAACAAGTTTTTTAAACAAACTGGCAAAAAATAGTAATGATTAAATTTTTTAAATTGATATGATTATTTTAAAGAAAACAGATGCAAAGGAAGGGGAAGGGACATGGGAGACATTTTGGAATTTAAGCATATTTCCAAATATTTTCCGGGGGTGAAGGCGCTGGACGATATCTGCTTTAAGGCTTACGGCGGAGAAGTGCTGGCATTTCTCGGGGAAAACGGAGCGGGCAAGTCCACCCTGCTGAAGGTATTAAACGGCGATTACAAACCCGACGCCGGGGAATACCTCCTGAACGGGGAACAGAAGCATTTCCACTCGCCCCAGGAGGCTATTGAGGAAGGAATCAGCGTTATCTATCAGGAACGCCAGATTCTCCTGGAGCTGAGTGTGGCTGAGAACATCTACCTGGGAAGAATGCCCGCCAACAAATTCGGAGTGATAAATACGGGGAAGGCCAACCAGATGGCTAAGAAGATCATCGAGGATTTCGGCCTGCCTATCGCCCCAACCACCAAGGTAAAGGATCTGAGCATCGCCTATCAGCAGATGGTGGAGATTATGAAGGCCTACAGCCGGGAAAATCTGAAGGTTGTCTGCTTCGACGAGCCCACAGCCAGCTTGAGCGACAGTGAGATTGACAGCTTGTTTGCCATTATTGAAAAGCTAAAGGCCCAGGGGAAGATAATCATCTATGTGTCCCACCGGATGAGCGAGATACGGCGGATCACAGACAAGGTGGCCATTTTTAAAGACGGACATTACATAGATACGGTAAAAACCCAGGAGACCCCGGAGAAGGAAATGATCAAAATGATGGTGGGCCGGGATCTGGGGGATATCTACGCCAAGCTTGACAAGGACAAGGAAATCGGGGATGTGCTTTTGGAGGTGAAGGATGTCTCCTCCGACTATGTAAAGCCGGTCTCCTTCACTCTCCACAAGGGTGAGGTTCTGGGATTTTCCGGCCTGGTGGGCGCGGGAAGAACGGAGGTTATGCGGGCTATTATCGGGGCGGATCCTATGCGAAGCGGCGAGGTATATCTGGAGGGGAAAAAGATCGTCAACCGCTCGCCCAGGGAAGCCATGGAAAACGGCATCGTCCTGGTTCCCGAGGACAGAAAGCTCCAGGGGATTCTCTCCAATTTGAGCGTGGAGGGAAATATCAACATTTCTCTGCTGAAGAAAAATTCCAATAAGCTTGGGGTAATCAGCCGCAGGAAGGAAGCCCGGGAAGCCGCGGAAGGAATCAAAAATTTCCGCATCAAGACGCCGTCCCCGGAAAAAAAGATCGTGGAGCTGTCCGGTGGAAATCAGCAGAAATGTATTGTGGCAAGGAGTATTGCCACCGAGCCAAAGGTGCTCATCCTGGACGAGCCCACCAAGGGAATTGACGTGGGAGCCAAGTCGGAATTTTATGAAATGATCTGTAAGTTTGCGAAACAGGGCCTGGGGGTTATCCTGATTTCCTCAGAGCTGCCGGAGGTTATGGGCCTGTCCGATCGGATTATTGTTATGCGGGCCCTTCAGGTCTCCGGCGAGATCATGGCGAAGGACGCCACGGAGACGCGGCTGTTGAGCATGGGTATGATTGAAGAAAGGGAGCGAGGGTGAAATGGAAAATACGGAAAAGAAAAGCGGGTTGAAAAAAATAGTCTCCATGATCGGAGGAAACAACCTGGTACTGATAGGAGCGATTATTGTGGTTTTTGTTCTGTTCACTTCCCTGAACAGAAACTTTCTGACCTTACAGAACATGATAAACATTCTGGTGGCGGCCTCGCTGATAGGCATTGTGGCCATAGGGCATACCTACCTGATTATCGCAGGGCAGAATGATTTGTCTCCGGGGTCTATAGCGGCCTTCTCCGGGGTGATGGCAGCTCTTCTTCTGGGAAAGGGGATGCCGGTTCTGGCGGCGATTGTGATTACCCTGCTCTTCGGCGTGCTGTTCGGTCTTTTCAACGCCTGGATGGTAAACTGCATTAAGCTGGAGGCCTTCATCGCTACCCTGGTAACCCAGACCATCGTCAGGGGATTTGCCTACATTATCTGCGACGGGCGGCCCGTGGCCATCAGCAACAGAACCTTTATTGTATTGCTGAATTCCCGGTTCCTGAATATTCCGGTGGCCGTGTGGATTATGCTGATTGCTTTTGTGCTCTTTGGGTTTATTCTGTCCCGCACCAGATTCGGGCGCAGCATCTATGCCATCGGGGGCAGCGCTGAGGCAGCCAGACTGGCCGGTCTGAATCCCAAGCGGATTGTGACCATCTGTTTTATCCTGATCGGCGTGCTCACGGCGCTGGGCGGTATGACCTTTGCGGCGCGAATGAATGCAGGACAGCCGGCAGCAAATATCAATCTGGAATTTGACGCCATCACGGCAGTTATCCTGGGCGGCGTATCCTTTGCGGGCGGCGTCGGCGGCATGTTCGGCACGGTTCTGGGCGTGTTCCTGATCCAAGCCTTCGGCACGGGCCTGATCATGGTAAACGTTCCCACCTTCTGGCAAAACGTGGCCAAGGGCGCGCTGCTGCTTTTCGCGCTGACCTTCGACTATATCCGAAAAGAGAGACGCGAGAAAGAGCTGATCGCGGCCAGCAAGAAAAACGCTCAGTAATCATGAAGCATGGCACGGCAGAGTGCTTTGTATAATGCGCAAATGCGCGGAAAAGAGGAGGAAAACATAATGAAGAAAAAAGTTGTAGCAATGGTGCTGACACTGACCATGGCTGTGGGAATGCTGACGGGCTGCAGCGGCCCGGAAAATGACACCGCGGCGGGCAGCAGTAAGGATGCCGGCGCGGAGGCTGGCAAGTCTGGAGAAAAGAAAGACGGGGATTTGCTGGTTTACGGTATCTACAAGGCCGGAGATCAGACTTGGTTTATTGACGAGGGTGATGCGGCTAAGGCGGCTGTGGAGGCTGCGGGAGGCGAGTTTGTGTACGTGGATGCGAAGATGAATCCCGAGGAATACTTAAAGGCCATCGACAACGCCATCGCCAACAATGCCGCAGGTATTGTCACCTGTCCGCCGGATCAGACCATGTCCCAGGCAGTTGTGAGCAAGTGCCAGGAGGCCGGAATACCCGTGGTGGCGGCGGATGACGCCCTGCAGGATGAAGCCGGGGAGAAGCTTGTTCCCTGGGTGGGGATCAATGCCTACGCCATCGGTCAGGTGAACGGCGAATGGTTAGCCAATTACGCAAAAGAAAATGATTTGGTGGGAAAAGATGAGGTTGGCCTGCTTCTGCTGACCATGGATACGGTATCCAGCTGTGTGCCCCGGGCAGAGGGCGAGTACGACAAGTTCACGGAGCTGCTGCCGGAATTTGACACCTCCAAAATTTTTAAGGCCGACTACGACGGCACCACTGACAAGGGCAATACTGCCGCCGCCGCAGTGATTACCGCCCATCCGGAGATTAAAACCTGGCTGGTAACCGGAGCAAATGAGGAGGGCTGCATCGGCGCCTGCCGTGCCCTGGAGAGCGCCGGCCTGGACAAGGACGCCTGCGTAGTGGGACTGGGCGCCTACATGGCTAAGGATGAGTGGAACAACAAGGGCGCGGAGGGCACCTGCATGAAGGCAGCCGCTTACTTCCCGGCCACCGCAGTGGGCGAGGGTTCTGTGGAGGTTCTCCTGGATCTGATCAATGGAGAGGACGTTGCCATGGAGACGGCAGTGGACGCCGTGGTTGTGACGCCGGAAGACTACAAAGAAGTCATGGGCAAGGATGCGGAATAATCCGCAGAGAGCAAAGGGGGTTCCGCAAGCAGCAAATGCCTGTGGGACCCCCTTTACGCAATCCCCCTTTTATTGGGGAGCCTCCTGGCGGTATTGGGAAGGAGTCACATGCTCCCATTTTTTGAAGGTAATGCAGAAGCTGCTTTCGCTGTTGAAGCCTGTGCTAAAAGCAATATCCTTGACGGAGGTTTCCGTGGATTTCAGCAGATACTTGGCGGCAGATAAGCGGGTCTTGATAATATACTGGTGGGGTGACACGCCGATTTCCCGGGTAAAGCTTCTGGTAAAATGATAGACGCTCAGGTTCGTTTTAGAGGCCAGAATGTCCAGGGAGAGATCCTGCTGAAAATGTTCGTTGATGTAAGAAATAATCTCAGACATTGAGGCGCCGCTGCTTCGGCCCTTCCGCTTTTCTCCGGGCAAAAATAGAAAATTGTTTAAAAGCTTGGTGATGTAGACCGAGAGCTTTCCCTCCAGGAGAGGGGCGGACTTGTGAAATACATCATAAATTTTCTGGAGCTGGGCCACGGGCTTGTCCACGGGATCAGGGCTGAATACGTGCCCGTGGGCGGCGATGATTTCCTCGTAAAAATCCCGGGCCAGTCTGCCGTCGAAGTGCATCCACAGAGCGTCCCAGGCTGCGGGGCTGCCGTAGCTGTGGGGTTGGTAGCAGTCCAGGAGCACAAACTGTCCGGCTTTGGCAGAGAAGGCTTTGTTGGGGAGGCTCACCTGGCAGTAGCCCTTGGAGATGTACATGATCAGGAAGCTGTCAAAGCGGTTCCGGCGGATTCGGTAGCCTTCGCCGTAATGGAAAAAGCCCACGGAGGTGGGATAGAGATAAAGTCTTGCGGCTAAGCCGCTGGGAGCGTAGACGTAGTAATTTGAGGACGGCAGAATTTTAGGTTCTGTAGAGAGCATACGGGTTCCTCCTTTGCGGTTGCGGTATCTTAATTATTATTATAGGTAAGGACAATTTTATTGTCAATTTATTTAAATATAAGAGCAAAAAAAGCTAATGATTAGGGGAAATCTCATTGCTATAATGAACAAAAAAAGAAAAGAAAGCAAGACAGAAAGGGTGTGTAATCATGAGCGAGGTCAGGATTTGGGAGGAAACAGTAACGATTCCAACCTATGAGGTGGGGGAGCCGGATAAAAACCCCATGTTTTTGGAGAAAAGAGTATACCAGGGAAGCAGCGGAAAGGTATATCCCTATCCCACAACGGAGAAGATCAGCAGAGAAAAGACGGACAAGGAATATCACGCGGTCTACCTGGAAAATGAATATCTTAAGGTGATGATTCTGCCGGAGCTGGGAGGCAGAATCCAGCGGGCCTACGACAAGACCAACGATTATGATTTTGTATACTACAATCATGTGATTAAACCGGCTCTGGTGGGGCTGGCAGGCCCCTGGATTTCCGGTGGAATCGAGTTTAACTGGCCCCAGCATCACCGGCCCACCACCTACATGCCCGTGGATTACGAGCTCCGGGAGCAGGAGGATGGGAGCAAGACGCTGCTGGTCAACGATGTGGATCAAATGTATGGAACTAAGGGGATTGCGGCCTTCACCTTATACCCGGATAAAGCTTACATTGAGATCACCGGGCAGCTTTACAACCGGACGTCTCTTCCTCAGACCTTCCTCTGGTGGGCCAATCCGGCGGTGCCGGTCAACGACTATACCCAGTCTATTTTCCCGCCGGATGTGCACTCGGTGATGGATCACGGAAAACGGGCGGTTTCCCGCTTCCCCATTGCCCGGGGAGAATACTACAAGCACGACTACAGCGAGGGCGTAGATATTTCCCGCTACAAGAATATTCCGGTGCCCACCTCCTATATGGCAGAACAGTCCGCCTATGATTTTGTGGGGGGCTATGACTATCAGAAGGAAGCAGGACTTTTGCATGTGGCAGATCACCACATCTCTCCGGGAAAGAAACAGTGGACCTGGGGCTGCGGAGACTTCGGCAAAGCCTGGGACAGAAATCTGACCGATGAGGATGGCCCCTACATTGAGCTGATGACCGGAGTGTATACGGAAAACCAGCCGGATTTCACCTGGCTGAAGCCCTTTGAGGAAAAGACCTTTAAGCAGTATTTTATGCCCTACAAGAAGGTGGGTGCTGTAAAAAATGCCACCATCCATGGGGCCTTAAACCTGGAGGTTAAGGAGAACAGCCTGCATGTGATCGTATACGCCACAGAGCGGTACGCGGACGCGGAGCTGGTGGTGGAAAAACAGGGAACAGAGGTATATCGGGAGAAGACTCTTCTGTCCCCGGTGGATATTTTTGATAAGGAGCTTCCTGTGGGAGCCGCAAGGCCCCAGGATATCAAGGTTTATGTGCAGGCGAAGGGAAAGGTGCTGGTGTCCTATCAGCCGGAGGAGGAATCTATCCCGGAGCTGGCCAAGCCCGCAGAGGCGGCCAAGGAGCCGGAGGAGCTGATGACCAACGAAGAATTGCTCTTGACTGCCCAGCATATCGAGCAGCACAGGCATGCCACCTATCTTCCGGATCCCTACTATCTGGAGGGATTAAAGAGGGATAAGTATGATATCCGCATAAACAATGCCTACGGCGTTCTGCTTATGCGCCGGGGACGCTTTGCCCAGGCGGAGGAGTATTTCTCCAGGGCCTTAAAGCGGCTTACCTGGAGAAGCCCCAATCCCTACGACAGCGAGACCTACTATAACCTGGGCCTGACCCAGTTTTATCAGGGAAAGCTTCAGGAGGCCTATGATAACTTCTACAAGGCTACCTGGACCAACGAGCAGCAGGAAATGTCCTTCTATTATCTGGGGGTAATCGCCTGCGTCCGGGGAGAGTTTCCGGAGGCCCTGGCTTTTCTGGAGAAGGGCCTTATTAAGAACAGCCACAATATCAAGGCCCGCGGCCTGAAGGCGGCGGTGCTGCGCAGACTGGGAAGAAAGGAAGAGGCCAAGGAGTGGGCCCTGAAAAATATCCGTATCGACGGGTTTGACTATGTTTCCCGAAATGAGCTGACTTTGCTGGCGGATTCCCCGGAGGAGGCGCAGGCCAGCAAGGATCACAGACAGAGACTGATGAGGGATTTCCAGGAAAACTATCTGCAGGCTGCCAGGGACTATGCGGAGGCTGGCTTCTACGCGGAGGCGGTGGAGCTCCTGGGCGAGTGCGGCAAGGACTGGCCCATGCTCTTCTACTACCGGGGCTATTATCAGCTGCTTCAGGGAAAGGAAGAGGAGGCTAAGAGCTCTTTCGCCCGGGCAGAGCAGGCATCCCCCCTCTACTGCTTCCCAAACAAGCTGGAGGACATTGCGGTGCTGAAGGCGGCTATGGAGAAAAATCCCCAGGGAGCCAAGGCCTACTATTATTTGGGCAACCTGTTCTATGATAAACTGCAGTTTGAGGAGGCCATAGAGCTCTGGGAGCGCTCCGCTAAGCTCTGCGACAGCTTCCCCACCGTCCATAGAAATCTGGCCCTTGCCTACTACAATAAGAGATCGGATTTTGACAGGGCTAAGAAAGAGCTGGAGAAAGCCTTTGCGCTGGACGAGACAGATTCCCGGGTGCTGCTGGAGCTGGACCAGCTCTACAAGAAGCTGGGAACGGCCTTTGACAAGCGTCTGGCATTATATGAAAATCACAAAACTGTCACAGAAGAGCGGGATGACGCCATGCTGGAATATGTGACCTTGTACAACCTGTCAGGGAAACCGGAGAAGGCCTACGAGCTCATCATGGGACATTCCTTCCGGCCCTGGGAAGGAGCGGAGGGAAGGATCTCTGCCCAGTATAAGATTGCCCTGCTGGAGATGGCAAAGAAAGCCATGGCGGCCAAGGATTGGGAGAAAGCGGAAGGACTGCTGGAGAAGGCTTTGGTTTACCCAGAGAACCTGGGCGAGGGAAAGCTGGAGGGAACCAAGGACAACAACATCTATTATTACCTGGGTGTGGTCAAGGAGAGCTTAGGAAAAGAGGAAGCTTCCCGGTGCTTTGCCTTAGCTGAGCTGGGAGACAACGAGCCGGCGGGGGCCATGTACTATTACGACCAGCCGGCGGACATGATCCTCTATAAGGGAATGGCGAAGATGAAGCTGGGTAAGAGAAAAGAAGCCTTCGCCTGCTTTGGGAAGCTTCTGGATTACGGCGAGCGCCACTTAAATGATGAGGTGAAGAACGACTTTTTCGCCGTTTCCCTTCCGGACTTCCTGATCTTTGAGGATGATATGGATAAGAGAAATAAGGCGCACTGCTATTACCTGATGGGTCTGGCGAACCTGGGTCTTGGGAATAATCAGCTGGCGGCGGAAAAATTTGACAAGGCTCTGGAGTATGACTTTAACCATCAGAATTGCCGAATCTATAAAGCGTTGGCGGAAAGGAAATAAAGATGGCTGCGTTGGAGAGCATCACCGCGGAGAAATTTTCACCCTACGGCACTGTCCTGGAATTCCCGGAGGGATATGAGGAGAATTTCTACATTGCAGATACAGAAGAAAAACAGCCCTGGAGGATAGCGGTATTCCGCTATTCCTCCAGAGAAATCAGGAGGGTGGAAAATCATCCCTTTTCTAAAGAAAGCTTTGAACCCCTCAAAGGGATTACGGTTCTGCTGGTGGCCGAACACGAGACCCCGGAAGAGTATCAGGCCTTTGTGCTGGATAAGCCTGTCTGCCTGAAGAAGGGAATCTGGCATCAGGTGCTTGCGCTGACCCCGGAGGCTCAGGTGAAGATCACCGAGAACCTGGAGGTGGCTTCGGAATTTTATGAATATGAAAAAGCCAAGTCCGTGCAGGTGATTTAGCAGAGTTGCCTTGGCAATCAAATAGGATAGGATTTGGATGAATTGATCTCCCCCCCTATAATTTCGCATAGAGAAGGGGCTGCTGCAATTAACCAATATCTTTGTATGTTTATGCGGTTTGTGCGAATTTATGATTATTGAATTTATTCAATAATCTGCCGGGCACAATCTTGAGCCTACAGGCGCAAGATGAGCCCGGGCTGAGTGCAACTGCATAAATATATGGGAATATTGAATAATGCAGCGGCCCTTTTCTTAATATATTGGTGATTGAACTGCGGAAAAACCTCGCGTTTTGTTCGGGTATAAATTCCTTTATTCTACAGATACTACATTTATCCAAAACAGGAAGATAGCGTCGGTGTGCGAGGGGCAGCCGGCGCTAATGAAAGGACAGAAAAACGGAGGAATATAACATGAAAGCGACAGGGATAGTCAGGAGGATCGACTATCGAGTTATAATAGGGACAAAGGTTACAAACCTTGAAAATATCGTGGGTTTCGCTGGATTTTTTTTGAATTTTCAGAGTTAAAGAGGAATAGGAAATTTGTTGCTATAGGGTGATGGATAATATATAATACTTATATTTAGAAAAGGCGGAGAAGAGGTGAAAATGTGTGGATAGTACAGAGATATTGGAATTGTTAAAATTTGGTGAGCGTATTAATTTAGAATGTAAAAAGGCAGAATCTAAGCTGCCTAATTCTGTGTGGGAAACATATTCTTCATTTGCAAATACGGATGGTGGTGTTATTTTATTTGGAATTGAAGAACATTTAAAAGAAACGGACTATAATAAACGATTTTCTTTTACATCTAT
>DVHU01000009.1 GCA_018711815.1 Candidatus Egerieimonas intestinavium | reverse complement strand
GAATACACTGAATGCACAGATCCTCTATGATGCGCTGTTGGCAACCGCCCGAAAACGGGAAACGGAAGGCCATCTGGCTGAGGCAAAGGAAGTCTTTGCCGAGGTGGAGGACAGTCCGGTGATGCAGCAGCTCTGGACAGCATATCAGAAGAAATTTTTTTATGCGGCTGACCTGGAGTGGAATATCGTGATGAAAGCGGTTCGCATACTGTATTCTCTCGCAGAGGAAGGTTAATGGAATGAATGGTCATGGTATTACAGTTCCAAAGAAAAATGTACAGTACTGGAAAACAAAAAAAGGTGCGCAATAAACAAAACACCCCGGGGATGATTAAATATCCGTTCTGGCAGATGACGTATCAGAATCCGAAAGCGGTGTACGCCTGCCTGAATCAGGGTGAGGCGTTTGCGCCGCAGGAAATTGCAGCCTATTTTATCAGGATGCCCCATTTTTTGTATGTAAATTAATTTTCATTCTTTTGCTTTTTTAAAAATTTACTTTCGTTTTACGCAAATAAGATAGAAGTCTTTACCTCCTCCAGTTACAATTTAATTGTTTCAAAAACGGATCCATAGAAAAAATTAAACGGATATTTGGAGGAATGGAAATGGCTATGAGGAAGAAAGGTGCGGCAACACAGTCGCAGAAGTTAATGGTTTTTGTATTATCAATGTCTCTTTATGGACTGGCTACTTTATTTACAGAGCTGCTCCCAAGCTTTCAGGTAGGTATTGTGGAGTTTTCGGTTGAATTCTTTTTGTTTATTCCCCTGACGCTGTCCATGTTTTTTGATCCGCTCTCAGCGGCCCTTGGCGCGGCTACAGGGGAGCTGGTATTCAGTGAGATTATGCTTGGACAGTTCGGAGGCTTGGGCGAGCTGGAGAAATTCATTACAGTGACCATCGGCGTTTATATTGCGGGACGTCTCGTAAAAAATCCGAAAAACCGCGCAATGGTTGGGGCTGCGGCTTTTGTCGGCACAGGCGTCCAGCTTCTCATGGGAACTATCGTGGATATTTTAAAAGTACAGTTCGCTGTTGCGGATTTTGAGGCTGTTGCCGGACTTCCGGAGAGTGTATTTGCTACAGAAGGTTTTGCTTTCGTAAATGACCTGTTGTTTTCCGGTGTTTTGTTCAGCCTTTTGCCGACGCTTTATCTTGTGCCAAAGCTTTATGGAAAAATTGAACCGCTGCTTGGTATGCAGCCGAGAACAAAGGAAACCGGACTTGGCCAGATTAATGTAAGAACTGTTATTGTCTGTCTTTTAGGCTTTGCCTGCGCTATTGGCGCTGAAATGATGGCAGAGTGCGGTCTGTCCTTAATCGACTGGGAGGCTGGATGGGCAGGAAATGGAACAGCTATTGCTGTCGGTATGATTGCCGCTGCGATTATCGCCATAATATTGCTTGGAATTATGAGAAAATCTGCAGAGCCTGTAGGGGAAACGAAGTAAGCGCCATGAACAATATTATCAGTATTCAAGATTTAACATTTACATATCCGGGCGCTGATAAGCCGACCCTTGACCATTTGAATCTTGAAATAGAAAAAGGAGATTTTCTGGCGATTGTGGGAAATAACGGCTGCGGAAAATCTACGCTCTGTAAGGTGTTTAACGGTTTAATCCCGCATTTTATTTCCGGGACTTTTTCCGGACATGTGTGGGTGGATGGTGAAAATACTTTGGAGGCCGATGTGGGGGCGCTTGCTCATAAGGTTGGATATGTCTATCAGGATTTTGAAAACCAGATTGTACGCCCGACAGTGCTGGACGACGCCTCCTACGCCTGTCTGAATTACGGCATGAAGGATTACAAAGAGCGGGGAGAAGAGGCGCTGTCCCAATGCGGGCTTAAAGGCCGTGAGGACGAATACATATGGCAGCTTTCCGGCGGGCAAACGCATTTGCTGGCTTTAGCCGGAGCTGTTGCCCTTGGGCCGGAGGTGCTTATATTGGATGAACCCATCGCGCAGCTTGATCCCGGACATGCAGACCGTATTTATGATGTGTTAAAAGAACTTAATGAAAAATTTGGAAAAACCATAATTGTCATAGAGCATCACACGGAATATATTGCGGATTATTGTAAGCATGTGCTGCTTTTAAGAGACGGGCAGGCCGCGTGGATGCTTCCGGCAGGAGAGGCTTTGGCAAGAGTTGACGAGCTGATCCAGAGTAATATTTTTCCGCCGCAGGTAACCATCGCCGGACATCGTCTTAGGGCAGAGTGCATGATGCCTCTTGAAAATCCTCTGCCCACAACAGTAGAAGATGGAAAACGCGCTTTTTCATCGCTTATTTTGCAGCAGGACAGGAAAGGAAAATTGGATTGCCCAAAGCAAAAGGAAGTAGCGCGCTTTACGGATGTGACGGTAGCTTACCGGTCTGTGAAAGGGGAACCTAAAACGGTTTTTGACCGGTTAAATCTTTCCATTCATAAAGGTGAGAAAATCGCGCTCATCGGTTCCAACGGTGCAGGCAAATCTACGCTGATGAAGATGTTGGTAGGGCTGCTTAAGCCCTCAGACGGGGCTGTAGAGTTAAAGGGTATTTCTTTAAAAAATATGAAGGCAGACCAGCTTTCCAGACAGATTTCTCTTGTATATCAGAATCCGGAGGAAATGTTTATTAAGGATTCCATTTACAGTGATATTGCTTACGCTATGCAGGTAAGAAATGTAAAAGACTGGAAAGAAAAAACAGAGGGACTTTTGAAACGTTTCCGTTTGTCGGAGCTTTCAGACAGAGATGGGCGTCTGCTTTCAGGCGGCCAGATGCGTCGGGCAAGTCTGGCCATCGGCGTGGCGCTTAATCCGGAAATCTTACTTTTAGATGAGCCGACGGCAAATCTGGATATTGCAACGAGAAAAGAGATTATGCGCACTTTAAGTGACATGAAAGATGTCACAGATACGGTCATGATTGCTACTCATGATATGCAGCTTGTCTGTGAATGGGCGGAGAGAATTATCGTACTTTGTCAGGGACAGGTTATGGCTGACGGAACGAGAGACGAGATTTTTGGCGACACCCAATTAATTTCTACGGTAGGCATCCGGCCGCCGGAAATTTTCTCCATGGGTCAGGCTCTTGACCAGAGGGCGCTGTGCTATACGGTAGAGGAATTTTTAAATGCCTTTTCTTATGAAACCAGAGCAGCAGGAGGGAATAAGTGATGATGCAAAAACTATCGGAGAGTGTTCTGGATAAGTTTTCCATGGACTTTCTCAGAAATCAGGTTTTGAAAAATGCGTACGGAAATGATGATACAGTCATTGCAAAAAGAGATCCGAGGATTTTACTTATATGGTATTTGTTTTTTGGCTTAGTGCCTTGGTTTGTCAATGATCTGCCCTTTCTTTTAGGCTGTTTTCTTCTGGTAATGGTAACGACTGTGCTGGCAAAAGTGGCCGGATTGGTACTTTTACTTTTTGCCGTGGGCGTTTTTACACAGACAGGATATTTGCTTATCGCCACTTGGATTTTCGGCGGCGATGCATCGGCGATAGCGCCGCTTTTACTATTGACGCTGAAAGTGGCCACCATATCTTTGGCGTCGGTAACGGTTTTCTCCGGTTTGGATCCTGACAGACTTTCCAACGGACTGATGTGGTTTGGCTGTCCGGAGAGGCTTTCATTTTCAATTTCTTATGCCTACCGGATGCTGCCCATGCTTATGGAAGAATTTCAGAATGTCCTGCTTTCTTACAGGCTGCGGGGAAATCCTCCGGCTCATGAGACGGTGAGAGGAAAAATAAAGTATCTGATTTATCAGATTAAGATTATTATTCATGCATTTTACCCGCTGATGCTAAATACGGCAAAGCGGTCCAGAACAACGGTGGAAGCCCTCGAATTAAAAGGCTATCGCTATGCGGCGGTAAATAAAGAGGTAAGAAAAATGAAACTTTCTTCATTAACAGTGACCTATGATGATCTGATTTTTCTTGCCATTTCTTTCCTTTGGGTTGCCGTGACAATATTCATATCCACTATGATTTAAGGAGAAACAGACAGTTGTATATAGATTTTCATACTCACGGAAAGCTGGCGAAGAAACTGCCGTTTTCAGAGGAATATACCTATTGGCTTTTTTCGGAGGCAAAAACGGCAGGCCTCGACGCTCTGTGTCTGACGGAGCATTTTAACACGCTGGGTTTTGGCAGGCTTTACCGCTTTATTGCCGAGCGTTCTGAAAGAGAGGGCGATACCCTTATATTTGACGGCCTGCGTATTTTTCCGGGAATGGAAACGGACATCGCGGAGGGCGGCCATATATTGTCCGTTGGGCCGATGGAGGCTATTCTCGAACTAAACCGCAGATTGGAACCGTATAAGGAAAAGGGGAGATTTCTGCCCTTTAAAGAATTAAGAGACATGTTTGACGAGTACCCGGTGATTGTTGGCGGCGCGCATCCTTTCCGGGAGGGCGGCCATATTCCACAGCTTTCAGAAGAGCAGCTTGAGCGTTTCGATTTTTTTGACCTTAATGGAAAAGATGTGGCGGAACGGCTGGAGCTTACGAAAGAATTAACTTTCCGGCTGGGCGAGAGGTTTCATAAGCCTGTCGTCGGAGGCAGCGATACTCATCAGGCCGTACAGTACGGATGCATACGCACAAGGTTTGAAAATACGTTCACAACAGCTAAGAACCTGTATGAGGCAATGCAGAAAGGAAATTATGATATTGATATTTCACCGCAAGCCGCCTTTCAGGTAAAAACGGCGACTCTTTTAAAAAAGGCTCTCAAGGAGGTACACGCTTTAGGAGGGGACTATGTAGCTCTTTTGACAGGTATGATAAATGAAAGGGAATGTAAAAATGCATCTTGAATTTCCAAAGACACCTAAGCGCCTTACTCCGGCGGAACAAAAACTTCTGGAATATATTGAGGGCAACAGGGAAGAATTTCTTTTTATGACCATTGGCCAGCTGGCGGCTAAGCTGGAAGTATCAGAGGCGACGATATCACGATTTGCAAGACATCTGGGGTGTCAGGATTTTAAACAATTAAAAAGTATTGTTATTGAGCAGAATCATTTGGAGGGGCCTGCCGGGAAATTGGCGGGCACCCTTTTTGCAGGTGGCGATGAAAATACCTTTGAGACAGCAAACTATTTGAGGCAGCAGATGCTTTATCTGGAAAAGACTGTACAGCATTTGGATGCGCAGGTTTTTGACAGGGCTGTAAATGAAATACTCTCTGCTAAAAGAATTTGGATTCACGCCAAAAGCGCATCCGCCTCCCTGGGACAGCTTTTATATTTTCGCCTGCGGCGGCTTGGACTTTCGGTGGCCAAATTTCCATCGGGTGGCACAGAAATGCTTGAGGGACTAGCGCAGGCCAAAGAGGGCGATTTGGTCATATTTTTCGGCTTTTCCAAAGTATCATGGGAAGGGCGGGTTATTTTAGACTACAAAAAAAGCGCCGGCTATAACACCTTGTGTTTTACCGGGCGGCTGCATGCGCCAAAGGAGGAGCGGGCGGATGTGAATCTTTATGTTTACCGAGGAGAAATGAGAGAATATCACTCCATGACGGCGGCTGTGGCGCTAATTGACGCCCTTGTTGTATCAATTTCGCAAAAGATGGGAGCCAACAGCGCCGAGAATCTGCAAAAAATCCATAAAATGAAAAAGAAATATTATTGGTAAAATGATATAATTTAAATATTCACTAGGTGAAGAACGGCGTTTTGTTTACAGAGGGAAAGAAACTCATTGATGACCATACTCTGGTGGCGTTGACAATCATGATTGCAGAATCAAGACCAGAAGAAAAAGAAATGATGATTACAGTTATTATGAATTGCTTAAAATGATTCATTCTGGTAGTTCAGGAGTTTCAGCGGCGCGCAAGAAACAAAACACCCCGGGGCTGCTGTATTATTCGATACTCTCGTTTATTTATGCAGTTAATCACAACAGCCCCGCCGGTTCTAGTAGCCCAGAGTCTCGCCCACCAGGATCACCTTAATCCTGCCGGGGATTCTGGATTTGCGGGTGATGACGGTCTGACAGCAGATGCAGTCGGGGCTTAAGCAGTCTCCGCAGACGCCGGTTTTGGTGCAGGGGGTGGATAGCCCCAGACGCAGGGCGTTGGGCGGGGAGGCCATGAGGCGTACCCGGCGCAGACCGTCCTCCACGCCGGCCGCCATCTTGTTCATTCCGGCCACCACGATCACTTCCTTGGGGCCGTGGACGAGACAGGCCACCCGGTTGCCGGAGCCGTCGATGTTGATCAGTTCTCCGCCCAGGGTGAAGGCGTTGGTGCTGGTGAGAAAATAATCCGCCTCCACGATCTGGCCGTAGGTGACGCCCGTGGCCTTGCGGTCCAGGAAATGGTAGGAGCCCTGGGAAATCAGCTCCATGATTCCCGTCTGGGCAAGGGTTTCGGAGCCGCCGCAGGTGACGGTGGAGCCCTCCTTTAAAAGTTCTTTTACCTTGGCCAGGGCAGCGGCGCTGTCCGGGCAGTAGAAGGCGTCAATGGAACGCTTTTGAAAATTTTTGATTGCGGTGTGGGCAGCCATCTCCCAGCTGTCCTGATGTGGGTGTAATGCCATGGCGATTCCTCCTTCACTATGTGCTATAGGTATTATAGCACAGGAAAGAAGAGGCTGTTAAGAAAAATATTATAAAAAATTCACAGAGAATTCAACCTAATTCCTGGATAGTATTGTATAATAGACTAAGCTAAAGCGATCTGAGAAGGGGAACGCGAAGCTGTGGAAATGAACAGGGAGGCGGAGGAATGAATATACTTTTCTTTTTGAAACCGAAGAGCGAGGTGGCCTGCGTAATGGAGGATTTCACTCTGAGGCAGACACTGGAGAAGATGGATTTTCACAAATATACGGCGGTGCCGCTGCTGAATCACAAGGGAGAATACATAGGAACGCTGACAGAGGGGGATCTGCTTCGCTTTATCAAGAAGCGGTATTCCTTAAATCTGCAGGAGGCGGAGGAGATCAATATCATGAAGGTTCCCCGCCGGTGGTACAATAAGCCCATCAACGTCAACTGCAATATGGAGGATCTTTTCCTGACCGCCATGCAGCAGAATTTTGTGCCGGTGACCGACGACGACGGCACCTTCATCGGAATCATCTGCCGGAGGGACATTATGGAATATTACTATCAGCACGTTTGTCCCAGCGGAGCCGACCAGGAGAAGCGGGCGGTGATTATCCAGGAGCCTGTGGGGGCGCTTTGAAAGATGCAGGGAGATAACAGAGAAACAGAGACAGGGCTGCCGCAATCAGCAGACACCGGGAGAAAAATCCCGGGTTTGACCGATTGGGGGCCCTGTTCTTTGTTTATTCTTTCTTGTCAGACGGAAATCGGGATGCTATAATTGACAGAAGCAGTGAAAGAAAAGGATGGAGATAGATTTATGAAGAAATTCATTGACTTGATTACAGAAGAAGTGACTGCAGCGTTTGAACAGGCGGGCTACGATCCCAAGTACGGGAAAGTGACACTGTCCAACCGCCCGGATCTCTGCGAGTACCAGTGCAACGGCGCCATGGCGGCAGCCAAGGCATACAGGAAGGCTCCGGCCATGATCGCCGGGGATGTGGTGGCTCACCTGCAGGAGAGCGCCGTGTTTTCCACGGCGGAGGCGGTAAATCCGGGATTTATCAACCTTCGGGTGAATCCGGAGTACCTGTCCGGTTATCTGAACCAGATGCTGGCGGACGAGCGTCTCTCGGTGGACAAGGTTCAGGAGCCCAAGACCATTATTCTGGACTACGGCGGACCCAACGTGGCAAAACCCCTGCATGTGGGTCATCTGCGCTCTGCCATCATCGGCGAGAGCATCAAGCGGATGGGAAAATTTTTAGGACACCGGATGATCGGGGATGTGCACCTGGGCGACTGGGGGCTGCAGATGGGCCTGATCATCACAGAGCTTCAGGAGCGCCAGCCCCAGCTGGTATATTTTGACGAGAGCTTTACCGGAGATTACCCCCAGGAGGCTCCCTTCACCATCGGGGAGCTGGAGGAGATTTACCCGGCGGCCAGCGCCCGCTCCAAGGAGGACGAGGAGTACAAGAACCGGGCCATGGACGCCACCCATCAGCTGCAGCAGGGCAGGAGGGGCTATATGGCCCTCTGGAAGCAGATTATGAACGTGTCGGTGACAGACCTGAAGAAGAATTACCGCCGGCTGGATGTGGATTTTGACCTGTGGAAGGGAGAGTCTGACGCGGACGCCTATATCCCCGCCATGGTGGAGCGCTTAAAGGAGGGCGGCTACGCCTACGAGGACCAGGGAGCCCTGGTGGTGGACGTGAAGGAGGAGACCGACACCAAGGAAATCCCTCCCTGCATGATTTTAAAATCCGACGGGGCATCCCTGTATACTACCACGGATCTGGCCACTCTTGTGCAGCGGATGGAGGATTACCATCCCGATGAGATCCTCTATGTGGTGGACAAGCGCCAGGAGCTTCACTTTATCCAGGTGTTCCGCTGTGCCAAAAAGACGGGCATCGTGGATGAGGATACCAAGCTCTCCTTCCTGGGCTTTGGCACCATGAACGGCAAGGACGGCAAGCCCTTCAAGACCCGGGAGGGCGGCGTCATGCGCCTGGAGCGGCTGCTGTCAGAGATTACGGAGGAGATGTATCAGAAGATCGTCTCCAACCGCAGCGTCAAGGAGGAGGACGCCAGCAAGACGGCGGAGATGGTGGCTCTGTCCGCGGTGAAATACGGAGATCTGTCCAACCAGGCCTCCAAGGATTATGTCTTTGACACGGAGCGATTTACCTCTTTCGAGGGAAATACGGGCCCCTATATCCTCTACACCGTTGTCCGGATCAAGTCTATTCTCAGCCGCTTTGCGGAGGGCGGCGGAGATGCTTCCCTGGGCAGCCTGCTGCCGGCGGCGGGCCAGGGGGAGAAGGCGCTGATGCTGCTTCTGTCCGGCTTTAACGCCATGGTGGAGAACGCCTTTGAGGAGAAGGCTCCGCACAAGATCTGCTCCTACATCTACGAGGTGGCAAACGCCTTCAACAGCTTCTACCATGAGACGAAGATTCTGTCTCAGGAGGATGAGACCCGGAAGGCATCCTATATCCGGCTTCTGGTGCTGGCCCGGGATGTGCTGGAGACCAGCGTGGAGCTGCTGGGCTTTGCAGCCCCGGAGAAAATGTAATTCTCGGGCAAGAGGCAGCGAAAACGATGAAACCAAGTGAAGTACGAATGAGAGCGCTGCGGGCGGCGTTCCCCCATACGATCCCCATTTTCGCCGGATTTTGTTTTCTGGGGATCACCTATGGGATTTATATGAATGTATCGGGATTTTCCTTTGTCTATCCCATGCTGATGGCCCTGACCATCTTCGGCGGTTCCCTGGAGTTTGTGGCGGTGACTATGCTCCTGGGAACCTTCGCCCCGCTGCAGACCCTGATCATGACCCTGATGATTCAGGCCCGGCATCTGTTCTACGGAATTGCCATGCTGGACAAGTATAAGGGCTTGGGCTGGAAGCGGTATTATCTGATCTTCGGCATGTGCGATGAGAGCTTTTCCATCAACTATACGGCCCAGGTGCCCCAGGGGGTGGACCGGGGCTGGTTTATGTTTTTTGTGACCCTGTTAAACCAGGCCTACTGGGTGCTGGGGGCCACTCTGGGAGGGCTCTTGGGCTCGCTGATCAGTTTCAATACCGAGGGGCTGGACTTTGTGATGACCGCCATGTTCGTGGTGATTTTCCTGGATCAGTGGCTGAAGGAGAAAAAGCACTACACGGCCCTGATCGGCATCGGAGCCTCGGTGGCCTGCCGGCTCCTGTTTACCGCGGACAATTTCATGGTGCCCACCATGATTTGTATTCTGGTGTTTCTGACTTTTCTGCGGAAACCCATTGAGAAGGCAGGTGGTTTACTGTGACGCTGACTCAGCAGATTATCACCATCGCCATGTGCGTGCTGGGAACTATGGCCACCAGGTTCCTGCCGTTTTTCATTTTTTCTTCTAAGAAGCCCACTCCAAAGTATATCCAGTATCTGGGCAAGGCGCTGCCCTCGGCTATCTTTGGCATGCTGGTGGTCTACTGTCTGAAGAACGTTTCGTTTGTGTCCGGCACCTATGGCCTGCCGGAAATCATTTCTATCCTGCTGGTGATCGGGCTGCATCTCTGGAAACGTCAGATGCTGCTGTCCATCGCCGGGGGAACAATCTGTTACATGCTTTTGGTCCAGCTGGTATTTTAACCGCTGGATCCAAGGCCTCTGGCCTTTCGGCCGCAATAGTTCAACGTTTGTCATGAGGTGAATAATGGAAAAGAGGATACTGCAGAACCGGTATCGGCTGCAAACTCTTGTGGGCAGAGGCGGCAGCGCCCGAGTCTGGCTGGGGGAGGATCTGCAGCTGGGCCGCAAGGCGGCGGTAAAGCAGCTTTCGGCTAAGGAGGAGCGGGGCCTGGCGGAGGCACGGCTTCTGGCCGGGCTGAATCATGGGGCCATCCCCAGATTATGGGAGTGGATACGGGAGGATGAAGAAATTTTCCTGGTGATGGATTATATCGAAGGGAGAAGTCTGGAGACGGTGCGCCAAAGGGAGAAAATTACTGCCCGGCAGGCGGCGGACTGGGGAATCCAGCTCTGCCGGATACTGGAGTATCTCCACCGGCAGAATCCCCCGATCCTGTACCGGGATATGAAGCCCGCCAACGTGATTTTGGACCCGGAGGGCTTCCTGCACCTGGTGGATTTCGGGGCGGCCGCTCCGGCCCGGGGCCGGGAGAAAAGCTACGGCACGCCGGGGTATGCGGCCCCGGAGCAATATCAGGGGGAGGCCGGGCCAGACAGCGACGTCTACGGTCTGGGGCGGCTCCTGCAGGAGCTGCTGCCGGGAAAAAGCCGCGGGAGCCTTAGGCGGATTCTAAAGAAGAGCGTCCACAGGGACAGGGGAAAGCGCTTCTCCACGGCGGCAGAATTTCGGGAGGCCCTGGAGGCTTGGGAGAAGAGAAGGGGCGGCCGGTGGAAGGTCCGGGCCGCCCAGATTTCCGCCGCCATCTTCCTGCTGACCTTTGGCTGGTTCATTGCCCGGGAGGCCCGGGAACTTCAGTATCGGGAGGCTCTGCGGCTGGGCCGGGGAGCGGTGATGGGGCAGCGGGGGGAGGAGGAGATCCACCGGTTTTACGGCCGGGCCATTTACTGGGAGCCGGGCCGGGCGGAGCCTTATCTGGAGCTATTGGCTTACTATGAAGAGCGGGGGGAGAGCGCCCTGGGCCGTTATTACGTGGAGGAATACCGGAGGGCCTACCCGGGCGCTCTGGGAGGCCCGGAGAAAGCCCGGGTGGAGGAAAGCCTGCAGGAGCCCGGCGGAATCACGCCGGGGGAAACCAAAAAATAGCTATGCTTCTCCTGGGAAATAAGATATAATGGGAAGTCAAGGAGGTAGGAAGAGAATGGAAGAGAAAAAGAGACGAAGAACCATAGGGATTCTGGTGGGGATCCTGGTGGTACTGTTCGTGGCCTGCGCGGTGATTCTGGTTCTGTGGATCGGCCGGCAGAATAAGAAAAAAGAGGCAGCGGATGAGGCCAGGGCCCAGCAGGAGGCGGAGGAGTCCGTTGACGCTGAGGCCCAGGAGACCCCGGAAGCCACGCAGACGCCCGAGGCCACGGAGACGCCTACGCCTACGGAGACCCCGGAGGCCACACAGACGCCGGCAGCCACGATCACGGAGACGCCCACGCCGGAGCCCACACCTGTATCCGCCGGATATAAAATAGCCATAGATCCGGGCCACCAGGGGCGGGGAAACAGTGAGCAGGAGCCCATAGGTCCGGGAGCCTCTGAGACGAAGGCCAAGGTATCCTCCGGAACCACGGGCAGGACCAGCGGCCTGGCGGAGTATGAGCTGAATCTGGAGGTCTCCTTAAAGCTACGGGACGAGCTGGAAAACCGGGGTTATGAGGTGTACATGATCCGGGAGAGCCACGAGGTAAATATCAGCAACGCGGAGCGGGCCCAGATGGCCGCTGAGGCCGGGGCGGATATTTTGGTGCGGATTCACGCCAATGGGTCAGAAAATACCTCGGTGGCGGGAACGCTGACCATGGCGCCCTCCCTGTCCAACCCCTACGTGGGGGATATGGCGGCGGAATGTCAGCGGCTGTCCCAGTGTATCCTGGACGCCTTCTGCGCGGCCACCGGCTCCAACAGCCAGGGCGTCTATGAGACGGACACCATGAGCGGAATCAACTGGAGTACTGTGCCGGTAACCATTGTGGAGATGGGGTATATGACCAACCCGGAGGAGGATCTGAAGATGGCCTCCCCGGAGTATCAGGCGCTGATGGTTCAGGGAATTTCCGACGGCATTGACGACTATTTTGGACGGTAAGAGGAGAACGCCATGAGAGATATTTTTCTGTTTGATCTGGATGGGACGCTGACAGACTCCGGGCCGGGGATCATGAACAGTGTCCGCCATGCCCTGAGGCATTTTGGCATAGAGGAGGAGGACAGAGCCCGGCTGCAGAGATTTGTGGGCCCGCCCCTCAAGGAGTCCTTCATGAAGTTTTACGGCTTCTCGGAGACTCAGGGGGAAGAGGCGGTGGAGGCCTACCGGGAGTACTACCGGGAAAAGGGAATCTGGGAAAATAAGCTGTACCCGGGCATTAAGGAGAGCCTTGAAAAGCTGCGGGAGGAGGGCTGTATCCTGGGAATAGCCTCCTCCAAGCCCGAGATCTTTGTCCGGCAGATCGCGGAGGCCTTCGGCATCGCCCCGTATCTGACGGTGACGGCGGGGGCTACTCTGGACGGAAGCCGGGTAAAGAAGGGCCACGTGATCAGGGAAGCCCTAAAGCGGCTGGAGGCAGCCGCTGACCGGGTGCTGATGATCGGAGACCGCCGGGAGGACGTGCTGGGCGCCCGGGAGCTGGGAATCCCCTGCGTGGGGGCAGCCTACGGATACGGTGAGGACGGGGAGCTGGAGGAGGCCGGGGCCCTGTTTATCCTTCAGGAGGCTTCCCAGGTGGGCGAGCTGCTCCGTATTTGCCGTGAGAGGACGGGCGGCCGATGATCGGGGGAGGAGGACAGAGAAGGGGAAAGTCAGGATTTTCTCCGAAGGCAGCTCCCCTAAAGACATTTCCCCCGACGGGAGGGCCCCGGCGGGAGAGCCCCTGGCTGAGGCTGTGGCGGATTATTTATCCGGTGGGGCTGCACTATCTGCTGACCTCCGCGGTGTACGAGACCGCGGTCATTTTGCTGGAGCTGTACCAGGTGTATGTGGAGAAAAATCTAAGCGCTGTTCTGCTGGCGGAGCGCCAGCGGCTGGCCCATCTGCCCTGCCTGGGCATAAGCTCCCTTCTGCTGCTTTTGCTTCTGCGGAAATTTTATCAGACGGACGAGACCAGAAGAAGGCTGGGATACCTGGGAAGGCCCCGGCAGAGAAAGCAGGTGTCCGGGGGCATGTGGGCGGCGGCCGCCCTTCTGGGAGCGGCCTCCAGCCAGTGCTTTAATGACCTGCTGGAGATGGCGGGCATCAATCAGAGATTTTCAGGCTATGCCCAGGAGGCCCAGCTGGTGTACAGCGGCCATTCGCTGCTGGTGCTGGCGGTGGTGACAGGGCTTTTGACCCCGGCGGCGGAGGAGCTGATCTTCCGGGGGCTGATTCAGAAGCGGCTGGGGGATTATCTGGGCTCCAAGTGGGCTGTGGTCTTAAGCGCGCTGATCTTCGGCCTGTATCACGGCTACATCCCCCAGGTGATTTTCGGCGTCTGCGTGGGATTGCTTCTGGGACTGGTGCTGGAGCGTACCGACCAGCTCCTGCTGGCTCTGGTAATCCACATGGTGTCAAATCTCTGGTCCTTTGGCCCGGGGGAGGCCATCCATGTGCTGGCGCTGACCAGATCCCCGGCGGCCTGGGCAGTGATCGCCCTGTCCGGGGCGGCAGCAGCAGCGTCTCTGTGGTATCTGTGCCGGGGAGGTCCCGAAAATCCTGGGCATAGCAAGAAAAAAAGCCTCAAAGCTTAAGAAAAGTGCTTGCTTTGGCAAAAACGGTATGCTATAATCAAAACGTTGCAAAAAACACATGCACGGATTTCAGCGACGGTGCCTGTTACCCGCAGGTCTTGGCGAAAGGTGATGTGCATGGAAGAAAAAACCAAAAAGGAGAACAAAACAATGGGCGTAATTTCAATGAAGCAGTTACTTGAGGCAGGTGTGCATTTCGGACATCAGACCAGAAGATGGAACCCGAAAATGGCAGAGTATATTTATACCGAGCGTAACGGTATCTATATCATCGATCTGCAGAAATCTGTAGGAATGGTGGACGAGGCTTACAAGGCTGTAGCCGACATCGCTGCAGACGGAGGCACCATCCTGTTCGTGGGAACCAAGAAGCAGGCTCAGGATGCCATCGCCACCGAGGCAGAGCGCTGCGGAATGTTCTATGTAAATGAGAGATGGCTGGGCGGTATGCTGACCAACTTCAAGACCATCCAGAGCAGAATTGCCAGACTGAAAGAGATCGAGGCTATGGAGGCAGACGGAACCTTCGAGGTACTGCCCAAGAAGGAAGTTATCGAGCTGAAGAAAGAGATGAGCAAGCTGCAGAAGAACCTGGGCGGCATCAAGGAGATGAAGAGACTGCCGGATGCAATCTTCGTTGTAGATCCCAAGAAGGAGAGAATCTGTATCCAGGAGGCTCACACTCTGGGTATTCCCCTGATCGGTATCTGCGATACCAACTGTGATCCGGAGGAGCTGGACTACGTGATTCCGGGAAATGACGACGCAATCCGTGCCGTGAAGCTGATCGTTTCCAAGATGGCAGACGCTGTTATCGAGGCAAACCAGGGTATGACCGGCGAGGAAGAGTATGCGGAGGCAGCCGAGGTAGAGGCTGAGGAGTCCGCAGAGGAGTAAGAAAGTTTTTTGGAAAGCCCCACACCGCATTCCGCCAATGGGCGGGCTGCGGACAGCGGGGATTTCCGCGTTTATCAGTGAAGAAAAATTAGTGAAGAAAATAATCGCACGGAGGAATAGAAAATGGCTATCACAGCAGCAATGGTAAAAGAGTTAAGAGAGATGACCGGTGCCGGAATGATGGACTGCAAGAAGGCCCTGACCGCTACCGAGGGTGATATGGACAAGGCTGTAGAGTTCCTGAGAGAGAAGGGACTGGCTACCGCTCAGAAGAAGGCCAGCAGAATCGCAGCAGAGGGTATCGTTATGCTGAAGGTTGCCGAGGACGGCAAGAAGGCCGTAGCAGTTGAGGTTAACGCTGAGACTGATTTCGTGGCTAAGAATGAGAAATTCCAGGGCTATGTGGCACAGGTGGCAGAGCAGGCACTGGAGACCAGCGCAGCTGACATTGACGCTTTCCTGGCTGAGACCTGGAAGTTTGACACCAGCAAGACCGTAAATGAGGCTCTGGCCGGACAGATCGCCGTTATCGGTGAGAACATGAAGATCCGCCGCTTCCAGCAGATGGAGGAGCAGGAGGGCTTTGTTGCCAGCTACACCCATATGGGCGGAAAGATCGGCGTTCTGGTGGACGTGGCTACCGATGTGGTAAACGATGAGATCAAAGAGATGGCTAAGAACGTGGCTATGCAGGTTGCTGCCTTAAAGCCGCTGCACACCAGCCGCAATGAGGTTCCCGCCGACTACATCGAGAAGGAGAAAGAGGTTCTCATGGTACAGGCTAAGAACGAGAAGCCGGATGCCAACGAGAAGATCCTGACCGGTATGGTTATGGGCCGTATCAACAAGGAGCTGAAGGAGATCTGCCTGATGGATCAGGTATACGTAAAGGCTGAGGACGGAAAGCAGTCCGTACAGGCTTACGTGGACTCTGTGGCTAAGGCCCAGGGCGCTAAGATCACCATCAAGAGCTTTGTTCGCTTCGAGACCGGCGAGGGTCTGGAGAAGAAGAACGAGGACTTTGCAGCTGAGGTTGCAAAGCAGATGGGGATGTAAGCGATGTGGAGTTACAACGAAAATAGACACGTTGTACACCCAAAATACGCATCATAAAAAAGAGACAGCAAGGAAAAACAGAACAGCAAAGAGTGTCGAGTGAAAAACCCGGCGCTCTTTTTTATACCTGCAAAGAGGTCGGGAAGACAAAACAGAACAAAACCCCGAAAAGATTTTAAAACACCGCAATGCGCCGCAAATCCGCATGTTCCCTGGATTTTCCGCCTGTTCCTTTGCTGCCGGAGAAAAGGATGAGGGAGGGAAAGGGAGAGAGAAGAGGAAGAGGTTGGCGTGTGGGAGAAGGTTGGGCGTAGGAAGCGGGATTGAGCGTTGGATGGGTGTTGGGCGAATGTAGGGCGGGATTAGGTGGGGGAGGTTCTGTTGGATGGGGTGCGAGGAGACGACGTTTTTCGGTGTAATTTCGTGGAAATTTTGGTCGGAGCACCACATCTACTTTCCCGAAAATAATTGATTTTTTATGTGATTTTGCGCTAAAACCGTCTGGAAAAGTCTTTATCCTTCAATCTTTCCGGACGAAAAATGCGCATTTTCTCATAAAAAATAAAAAGGTATGAGTTAGATTGAAAAATTAGTAATATGCATTCTTCAACCCGTGGTTTTTCGAAATTATGGATTCTTTTTTGCCATGCGATTTGAAGCATAGAAAAGAATGCTATATAATGGGTTTGAGGGAGGCGGGGAAAAAGAAAATGCTGTGCGAAAAAAATAAGAGAGCCATTGTGGTCTTACGACAAAGGATAACGTTGTCAATGTACTCATTTGCCTCGTATATGCAGACAATGCTCCTATGGATGTGGTATTCCTGTTACATTGTGGAGTTCACTTGTGCTTTAAAAGATTGTTAACGTGGTGCGCCTCGTATGATATAATAATATTACATATGAAAATATATGATCGTTAGGGCTTGAGGAGGAAAACAGATGGGTCTTTTTAACAGCAAAAAGCGCAAAGAACGAGAGGCTGAAAGGTACTACGGTATGAGCTTAAATCACGACGAGCATGAGCTTGAGTATCTGCAGAAATCCGTAGCTCTCGGCAGCAAGCACGGCAAGGAGGGCCTTGCCCGTTATTATCTTGAGCACAATCCGAACGACGTTGAGCTTATGAAAACCGCCGTCAGACTGATGACGGAAGCGGAAGCCGAGGGCGCTTTTATCGATCAAAATAAATTGATAAAGATTGCCGACAATGCGGGCGAATACAGCGTTTCGTTCGCTGTACGTACAAAGCTTGCGGAAGGCGGAGACAAATTCGCGCAGTTCGATTTGGGATATCAATACTCAAGCGGTTCAAAGGGCGCTCCCTTCAACTTAGACAAGGCATGGTACTGGTATGACAAGGCTGCAGCTCAAGGTCATGCAGGCGCAATCAACAATATGGCGATTATGAAGCTGAACAGGCGCAGTGTTTCGGAAGATGAAAAACAGGCTATAGAGCTTATGACAAAATCGGCGGAAAAGGGAAATGCTGTCGCGTGCGGAAATCTTGCGTGGGATTACTATGAAGGAGCGGCTCCATTCGTAAAGGATTATGAGAGAGCGTTTCAATATGCTCAAATGGGCGCTGAGAAGGATAATCAAAAATGTAGGTATGTAATGGCTCTGCTAAAAGCCGAAGGGCTTGGCACGGAGCGGGACCTTGCCGGTGCCGTTAAACTTTTTGAGAAGCTTGCGGAGGAAAAATATAAGGACTCGCAGGAGCTTTTTGAAAAATATTCTGTTATTGAAAAAGCGTTCAGGGAAGAAGACTTCAACAGACGCTACGACGAGACATACAAGTTGATTGAAAATGAACCCGAGCGCACCCTCAAGATATTCAACGAGATGTCTCAGGAAGGGAACGACGCCTTTTACCGGCGTGCCAATGAAGGTTGGAAGGCCGCTAAGTACCGAATCACAGAGCTTGCCGATATTCGTTTTGATAAGGCGCTCTCTTCCGGAGATATAGAAGCGATGAAGAAGGAGGCGAAAGGCGGTAGCCCCAAGGGAAGCCTGTACTTCTTAAGACAGGCGGCGGCAATGGCTCCCGAAGCGGTGAAAACAGGCAAAATCCCTTTAAGCGACGAGGAGCTTTTAGACCTTGGGGATTACTGTAAGATAGCTCGGAATCACGATATAGATCTGTCTGAGCAGGAGATTAACGGCGTTGCCACTCTCGACTTCATCAGGGCGCGTCAGCTTATCGATGAGGATAAAAGCGGGAGAGCGATGCGTATTCTCGAATCGGCGCGACGTTTTAACGACCCCTTCTGTCAGGCTCTTTGGGCTGAACTGCTCGATAACGGCTCCTGGTGGTGCGAGGATAAGGCTATCGAAATTTTAGAGGAGATTTATAAGAATAAGAAAGTCTATAACGATGAGTACAAGAAACTTCGCAATGCTGTAGACAAACATCTCTCCTCTTTGCGTTACAACAGGATAATGAGCAAGCTGCAAGAAGATGCAGAAATCGAGTATTACGAGAAGCAGGAACATCTCCGCAAGCTGGAAAAGCTGCGTAAGGAGTCCAAGAGAGAACACAATGAGCGGTTGCGAATTCTTGACGACCGCGAGAGATTTTTCAATGCTTTAACGAATAACAATGCGTTCACTAATGAGGAGAGCTATCTTGCAGGAAATTTGAGCGATCAGGAGTATATGAGGAGAAAATTCCTGCGCGATCAAAAGGAGGAGAAATACCGCAGAGAGTACGAGGAGTCTTTGAGGTCTGTGGATGATGACTGACTGCTCTCCACACTTTACTGCGTAAAGTGGAAGGTTCCCACATGTTTTACGGCGTCGCTTCCAATTTGCCAAACGTAAGAATCTGGCAGTCAATATCAAGATGGACAAATATAAATCACTTTTTAAAATGTAACTGGGGCTGTTGCAATTAACGAATATCTCGCATATTTATGCAGTTTGTACGAATTCATGATTATTGAATTTATTCAATAATATGCCGAGCACATCCTGGAGACTAAAGGCTCCAGGTGAGCGCAGGCTGAGTACAAATGCATAAATATGCGAAAATATCGAATAATGCAACAGCCCCTTTCCGATTTGCTGTTTAGGAAGCGTCGCTCCCGTA
>DVHU01000008.1 GCA_018711815.1 Candidatus Egerieimonas intestinavium | reverse complement strand
AACTCCTTTTCGATAAGAATTGTCATATCTGTAATTCTTACCAAAAAGGAGCCATTTTTTACCAAAGCCACAAAGTTTTTTACACTACCTATTTTCTTGACCAGGCTAAGATGCCAAGACAAGAAAATATCCGCACTTTTTCTACAATTTAATTTCAAGATAAACCTGTTCTTCTTCAATTAGCCCTTGCAGCAGCATCCTCCCATAGCACGCAATCTGAAAGCCATTCTTCAAATACAATCCCTTAGCGGGCTCGTTGCGGGCATAGGTGTCAATCCGTATCACATGGCACCCATGTGTAACGGCATAGCTTTTTGCAAATGCCACCATTTGCTTTCCATATCCGCGCTTTGACATGGACGGAGGAATGCAAAGGGTATGAATAACGAGCACGTTCTCATCTGCCGCAGGAAAGTTCCAGCTGATCTCACGGTATTCTTCCGGCTGTTCTTGATTTAAAACCATACTGGCGCAAATTTTTTGATTTTCTTCCAATACATACATCATTTTGGCCGGAACCTTCTCCTCCGGGACTTTAATTGTCGGGTATACGCCCAACTGCCAATTTGAATGGCTGCCAAACTCCCGTTCATACTGCAATAATTCTGTGTAGGTATCAGCAATGGGCAGTATATCCTTTTGCTCTGCTAAACGTATCAAATATGACCCCTCCCGAAGATTTCTGATTTATCGCCTGCATCTTAATCACTATTTTACCACCCATTCTTTCCTGACACAACGCAATTATTTTCCCTGTATTAAAAAGCCAAAGCCAGAATTTTAGCAGCCAATTCTTCCAGTACCTGTCCCCGCCTTCCCAGGATGCGCACGGCCATGTCCCCTTGGGGCAGGCGGGTGGCGCCTCCGGTCACCTGGGGGGTGTCCTCCAAAAGCCGGGCAGTTTCGGCGGAAAATTTTTCCGGATCCCGGGGCGGGGTCAGGAAGATGCAGGCCAGATGGGTGTAGGACTCATACATACCCAGGCTGTCCATGGGAAAGAGCAGCGGGTCGTACCGGGTGTTGTCCCGATAGATCAGCTGTTCTTTTCTGTATATCTCCACCAGATTGTGGTAGAAACGGTAGGCGAAGGTCTCGCCCCGGGCGTACCGGCCGCAGGAGAGAATCTCGCTCATGAAAAAACGGGAGGTCTCATCCTCCAGGCGAACCTTCATCCGGCTCTCAAAGGCAGAGCCCTCAAAGGGAATCATGGGCTGAGGGTGAAAATAGAAGGTTCCTCCTCCGGCCACAGAGACGGAGGTATCCCTCCGGGCCAATCCCTGCTCCATACGGTGGATCTTGTCATAGGACTGGGAGACAAATTCCACCAGGGCTCCCTCCTTGATCTGGAAGGAAAACTCCTGCAGATCTCCTGCCATCACCCCCGGGGAGGCCACCAGCATCATCACCTGGATGCCCCCATCCTTCCGGGGAAAGGGCCGCATGAGCTTAAAAGGGGAGGTGTAGGAGAAATCCTCCAGGACAGTCTGTCCCTCTCGGGGTGCGGCGGTAATGGAGAAGCGGGAGACCTTCCCGTAGGGATTCTTTTCCGGGGAAAGTGTATTTGCCATCACATGTCCTCCAGCAGTACGTTTTTCTTAATCCAGTCCACCACCTGATCCACGTTCTCACCGCTGCGGATATTGGTGAACAGGAAGGGGCGTTCCCCCCGCATCCTCTTGGAGTCCCGCTCCATGACTTCCAGGCTGGCGCCCACGTAGGGAGCCAGATCGATTTTGTTGATCACCAGCAGATCGGAGCGGGTGATTCCCGGGCCGCCCTTTCGGGGAATTTTATCCCCCTCCGCCACATCGATGACGAAGATGGTGGCGTCTGCCAGCTCCGGGGAGAAGGTGGCGGACAGATTGTCCCCGCCGCTCTCGATGAAGAAAAGCTCGATGTCGGGAAATTTTTCCGCCATTTCCTCCACCGCCTCCAGGTTCATGGAGGCGTCCTCCCGGATGGCCGTGTGGGGACAGCCGCCGGTCTCCACCCCGGCGATCCGCTCCAGGGGCATGATACTGTTTTTGGCCAGAAACTCCGCGTCCTCCTTGGTGTAAATATCGTTAGTGATAACGCCGATGCTGTAATCCTTGGCCATCTGTCGGGTAAGGGCTTCGATGAGAGCAGTCTTTCCGGAGCCCACAGGGCCGGCGACGCCGATTTTTACGTAAGACATAAATATTCCTTCTTTCTTCGTTGGCTTAGTTGTCACGACATATAGAGCCTGGAGTAGAGGCTTTCGTGCTGGATAGACCGCAGATCAAATCCAGGGGTGGACGCGCAGAACATTTCCTCCCCCGCCTCAGCGGCTAGGGAGAGAACCTCCTCCAGCACCGGGTGAAGGGAGAGGAGAATCTGCTGGCCCTGGGACTGGCTTAAGGGAATGGTCTTCACGCAGTTGGTGACCATGGAGGAAGCCTGGGCGTAGAGAAAGGCGGCCAGGGCTTCCTGGAGAGGGATTCCCGCGGCGCAGCAGAAAACTCCGTAGGCGCAGGGATGACTGACGAAGGTTCCCCGGCGAAGCTGCTGATAGTCCTGAAATATCTGGGATTTCCAGGGGATATCAAGCTGCTGGAGAGTCTTTACAAAGCGGCTTCCCAGCTTTCGGGAGGCCTCCCTTAGCTCCAGGGGGATCTTGGAGGCGTCCAGGATATTTTCCAGTCTCTCCAGTTCTGGGAGATCCCCCTGCCGGGCCGCCTGGTAGGATAAACGCACGGCCAGAAGATCCGAGTAGAGGAGACTGTACCGCAGGCGGTTCTCAATATAGAGGCGGGCGCTGCTTCCCTGGGAAACCAGCCCCTTCTGAATGTAGGTCTCCAGCCCGTAGGAGTGAGAGTAGGCGCCTATGGGAAAGAGGGCGTCGTTGACCTGGAGCAGGAGAAATCTTGCGCCCAAAGACATATCCTGGCGGCTCATATCCTGGCGGCTCATATCCTGGCGGCTCGTTTCCTGGCAGTTCATTTCCTGGCAGCTCATTTCCTGAAAGCTCACGAGTGCCCCACCTCCTCTGGGGAAGCTCCGTGGTGGTGGGAGTGGCCCACCTGGGAGGAAATCTGCCCCTGGAAGTTTAAGGCCTCCACGGCCCTCTCCACCTCCACCCCGTGAAAGGAGGAGAGGAGGCGGAGCATGGGCTCATCGTAGGGAGTCACAAAGGTATAGATGTCTTCCCCGAAAAAGAGGGGAGCGTGGCGGTTGCCGATCTCATAGCAGACCTTGGGGATCATCTCCGGGTGATGGGGGGATACCCGGGCCTTCAAAACCGCGCAGGGCGGGGTGCGGACGGCGATGATCAGCTCCTGATCCGCGTAGAGAACGTCCCCCTCCAGCAGGCCCGTTTTCAGCACAGAGTCCCCCAGGCGGATGCCCACCTCCCTTCCGGTATTTGTGGTTTTCCGGTGGATTTTCTTGAAGGCCTCGTGCCACTCCACGTCCACGTATTCCAGGGTTTTCCCCTGAATGTTCATGTTCTCTAATTTTCCCAATATTTTCTCACAAATCATACGGTTCCCCCTCTTACCACTGGCCGATGAGCATCAGCACCCCCGGTATCCAGGCGGTGACCACGCCCTCGGCTACCTGCAGGCAGGGGACGAATTTTCCCAGCTTCTTCCCGCAGATATCCTCCACGAAGGCCGTTCCCCAGAGGATGGCCCAGAGATACCAGATGGCGGCCCATCGCCAGTCTGCCGTCACGTTTAAGTAGGAGCTGCCGGTGACGCCCTCGATGGTTCCGAAGACGGCCGCGTTTACGGCCACAAAGGTGGAAAACCAGGCGAAGGGGATGGGGCTTAGGTTCCACAGTTTTGAAAAGGCCACGAAGAGGTAGGTAAAGCCAAAGAGAAGTCCCGTCCCGGCAGCGTAGTAGTTGCCCATAACCAGGTTCACACCATTGATAAAGATAGAGAGACCTCCGGTGAGGATATTCATCACCGCTGCGGACTTAGGATCCACCTTATATAAGGTGCACATCCCGTTGTTGATTAACACGATTCCCACAAATAGCAAACATACGCCTAACATGAAATCCCTCCTTAAAATAAGCTGTACAGCTGGGTCAGGGGAAGCTTGCTGGCCGGCTGTGAGGTGACGGCCTCCCCGTCCACCTTAACCTGGTACGTCTCCGGATTCACCTGAATTTCCGGTGTCTCCCGGTTGAATTTCATATCTTTTTTGCCGATATTGCGGCAGCCGGACACGGGAACCACCGTTTTTTCCAGGTGGTACTTGGTTTTCACATCCTCCGCCATGGCTGCCTTGGATACGAAGGTTAGGCAGGAGGCATACTTGGCCTTTCCGTGGGCGGCAAACATGGGCTTGTAGATCACCGGCTCGCAGGTGGGGATGGAGGCGTTGGCGTCGCCCATTTTCCCGGCGATAATCATGCCGCCCTTGATGATCAGGTCAGGCTTGATTCCGAAGAAGGCCGGGTTCCACAGCACCAGATCCGCGAATTTGCCCTTTTCCACGGAGCCCACATAGTCGGCAACCCCGTGGGTGATGGCGGGATTGATGGTATATTTGGAAATATAGCGCTTGGCGCGGAAATTGTCGTTTCCGTGGCCCTGATCCTCCGGGAGGGCGCCCCGCTCCCCCTTCATTTTGCTGGCTGTCTGCCAGGTGCGGGTGATGACCTCGCCCACCCGGCCCATGGCCTGGGAGTCGGAGCTCATCATGCTGAAGACGCCCATGTCGTGGAGCACATCCTCCGCGGCGATGGTCTCCGGGCGGATTCGGGAATCCGCGAAGGCCACGTCCTCGGGAATCCGTTTGTCCAGGTGGTGGCAGACCATCAGCATATCCAGGTGCTCGTCCAGGGTATTTACCGTGTAGGGCATGGTGGGGTTGGTGGAGGAGGGCAGTACATTGGGAGCCGATGCCGCCCGGATAATATCGGGGGCGTGGCCGCCGCCGGCACCCTCGGTGTGGTAGGTGTGGATGGTCCGTCCGCCGATGGCCGCCAGGGTATCCTCCACACAGCCTCCCTCGTTCAGGGTATCCGTGTGAATGGCCACCTGCACGTCATAGTCGTCGGCCACACGCAGGCAGTGGTCGATGGCAGCGGGGGTGGAGCCCCAATCCTCGTGAAGCTTAAGTCCCATGGCTCCGGCCTTGATCTGCTCTACTAAAGCCTTCTCATCGGAGCAGTTGCCTTTGCCCAGAAGGCCGATATTCATGGGGTACTCCTCGCAGGCCTTCAGCATCATCTCCATATTCCAGGGGCCGGGGGTGCAGGTGGTGGCGTTGGTGCCGTCCGCGGGACCCGTGCCGCCGCCGATCATGGTGGTGACGCCGCTGTAGAGGGCGCACTCCACCTGCTGGGGGGAAATGAAGTGGATGTGGGTATCCAGGCCGCCGGCGGTGAGGATCAGTCCCTCCCCGGCCAGGGCCTCCGTGGAGGCGCCCACGGTCATTCCCGGGGTCACGCCGTCCATGACAGAGGGGTTGCCGGCCTTGCCGATGCCGGCGATTTTCCCGTCCTTGACTCCGATGTCCGCCTTATAAATTCCTGTATAGTCCAGGACCAGGGCGTTGGTGATCACCAGATCCAGATCCCCGTCGGCGCTGGCGGTCTTTACCGACTGGCCCATGCCGTCCCGGAGAGTCTTGCCTCCGCCGAACTTGCACTCGTCGCCGTAGGTGGTGTAATCCTTCTCTACTTCAATAATCAGATCCGTATCCGCCAGCCGTACCCGGTCGCCGGTGGTGGGGCCGTACATCATGGCGTATTTATCTGCGGAAATTTTTGTGCTCATACTCATACCTCCAAGCTTTGTATGTATAGTTGCCTGCGCTGCTTCCTGCCGGTTACAGGAAGCCCTTCTGCCGGGCCTTCTCCAGGGAAGCAGCCTTCGTTCCCTCCACCGCCTGGGCGCAGGTCAGGTCATTGAGGCCATAGACTCTCTGGGTCCCGCCCAGGGCAGTGAGGGGCACCTCCTTTTCCTCTCCGGGTTCAAAGCGGACAGAGGTGCCCGAGGGGATATCCAGATGGAACCCGTAGGCCTTCTCCCTATCGAAGGAGAGACAGCGGTTGACTTCAAAAAAGTGAAAGTGAGACCCCACCTGAACCGGACGGTCGCCGGTGTTGGTGACGGTTAAGGTCAGGGAAGGCTTCCCTTCGTTTAGCGTGATTTCCCTCTCAAGGGGCATGATTTCTCCGATTTTCATGGCGTACCTCCTGTCTGTATTACTGGATGGGGTTGTGAACGGTGACCATTTTCGTTCCGTCCGGGAAAGTAGCCTCCACCTGCACCTCCGCCACCATATCTGCCACGCCCTCCATCACATCTTCTCTGGAGAGCAGTTTTGTGCCAAGGCGCATAAGCTCCGTAACCTCTTTTCCCTCCCGGGCCATCTCCATCAGCGCTGAGCTGATATAGGCCACTGCCTCCGGGTAATTCAGCTTCAATCCCCGGGCCTTCCGCTCACCGGCCAGGCTGCCGGCCAGGTGAAGCAGGAGTTTTTCCTGTTCTTTGGGTGTCAGTCTCATGGTTTTTCCTCCTTGTACATAGAATCTCCGCCGCAGTGCGTTCCTGCCCGGAGGGCTTTTTTGTTCCAGGAGGAAATTCCTCTGAATTTTCTCCTGGAACAAAAAAAAGACAAAGACGATCACTCGGACGTCTTTGTCTTTATGGGTGAGATAATAGCATGACAAAAGTCAGATGTCAAGCTTCAAAAAAATTTTCCTGAGCCGGCTGCAAAAATTTTTCCTGAGCCGGTTCTTCGGGAAGAGCCCCAAAGAGGAGCCTTTGCCGGTCTAAGCTTCCCCCTTTGCCTGGGCGTAGCGCAGCTCCACATGATGCTTGATGGCATCGAAGCTTTCGGCGCTGATCACGTGCTCCATGCGGCAGGCATCCTCCGCAGCCACCTGGGGATCCACGCCTAATTCCACCAGCCAGCTGCTGAGCAGGCGGTGCCGCTCATAGATGGTCTCTGCGATGAGACGGCCGGACTCCGTGAGGGTGATGTGGCCGTCCTTGTCCATTTGGATATGACCGCTGTTTCTGAGATTTTTCATGGCCACGCTGACGCTGGGCTTGGAGAAATTCATCTCGGTGGCGATGTCGATGGAGCGCACCTGGGGATGGCGCAGACCCAGAATTAAAATGGTTTCCAGATAATTTTCCGCCGATTCCTGTATCTTCAACTTTCAAAACCCCTTCCTTGTGGTAATAAACTGATAACAGCATAACATGTTTCTTGCAAAAATTCAAATAGCCCCTGAAGATCCGGGCGATAATTTTGGAAAATCATGGATAAGAGGCAGGTGCGCTCTTGTAAAGAGGGGGTAATTAATTGTATAATATAACCAGAAGCGGGCTGCAGTATGTGCGCTTTCGGTTGGTTTGTAATGTGGAGAATATTCCTGGAGACTGAGCCCTAAAGAGCACAGCCGCGCAGACGCATAGAGAAAGGAGACGGCGTATGGATAAGAAATTAGAGAGATTAAAACATATGATTGAAGAGAGCAATTACACCGTGGCCATGAGCGGCTCCGGTATGCTGGATGAGAGCGGCAGCGCCAGCTTGAAGGATCAGAGCAGAGCCTATGATATCGAGGAGAAGTACGGTTCCTCCCCGGAGGATATTTTTACCAGCGCCTACTACAATACCCGGGCGGAGCAATTTTTCCATTTTTACCGGGAGGAGCTCCTGAAGAAAATTCCCGATCCCACCAAGTCCGGAGAGGTGATGGCTAAGCTGGAGGAGATGGGAAAGCTTAACTGCATCATCACCGCCAACCTGTTTGAGCAGTGCCAGCGGGCGGGTTGCAAAAATGTCATTAACCTGCACGGGAGCATCTACCGCAACAAATGTCCCCGTTGCGGAAAGACCTTTGACAAGGACTATATTTTACAGAGCAAAACTGTGCCCCGCTGCGACGTCTGCGGCGCTGTGGTGCGGCCTCAGCTGAGCCTCTACGGGGAGATGCTGGACAGTCAGATCGTGGCCAGGACAGTGGAGGAGGTAGAGCGGGCGGAGGTTCTCCTGCTGCTGGGAACTACTCTGGAATCCGAGCTGTACTCCAACTATATCCGGTATTTCAACGGGAAATCTCTGGTAATTATCCACAAGGAACCCCACCATTCTGACGAGAAGGCAGATCTGGTGATTCTGGGGGATCCCAAGGATGTGCTGCCCCAGTTAGGGTATCTGTAAAATTCTGCCAGACGAGAAGGAGAGGACATGAACACAGAAGAGCGCAGAAGCAGGCTGCTGAGCTATATTCAGGAGAGTCCGGCGCCGGTATCCGGCGCCAGACTGGCGGAGGAATTTCAGGTGAGCCGTCAGGTGATCGTGCAGGATATTGCCCTGCTGAGGGCCAGGAACATAGAGATTTTATCCACCACCCGCGGATATATCTGCCAGAAGCCTGCTCTGAGGGAGCGGATTTTCCATGTGTACCATACGGATGAACAGATTCAGGAGGAGCTCAACGCAGTGGTGGACTGCGGCGGAATTGTGGCGGATGTCTTTGTGGAGCACGAGATCTACGGACATCTGCAGGCGGAGATGATGGTCAGCTCCAGAAGGAAGGCGGAAGAATTCGTGGAAGATATCCGGAAGGGGAAATCCCGTCCTCTGAAAAATATCACCTCCGGCTACCACTACCACCGGGTACTGGCGGAGAGCGAGGAAACTTTGGATGTGGTGGAGCAGGAGCTGAAGAAGAGGGGATTTCTAGTCCCCCCGGCAGAAAAAGTTTAATGCAAAGCAGCTACAGAACTACAGGCAGGAAGAGGCCTGCCGGGTCAGAAAAATCCCGCAGCATAGGCGGCTGGCGCGAATTTGCCGAGCACAGCCTGGAGACCATAGGCTCCAGGTGAGCGCAGGCTGAGCACAGCTGCCTATGCTGCGGGATATATTTTACTCAGCAGCTCTCTTTCCTGCCCTCCTACAGTTTTTTCAGGTAATATTTTTCCAGAAGATTAATCGTCTGATACAGCGCCATGGCGATGACGCAGAGAATAACGATGCTCATCATCACCATATGCAGCTTAAACACCTGGCTTCCGTAGATGATCAGATAGCCCAGACCCTGTCGGGCGCCGATAAACTCCCCGATGATGACGCCCACCAGGCACAGGCCGATATTCACCTTCATGTTGCTGAGCAGGTAGGGGATGGAGGCGGGGAGGATTACCTTCAGGAGGGCGTGCCGGCGGGTGCCTCCCAGGGTGTAAATCAGCTTTAGCTTATCCGGGCTGATTTCCTGAAAGCCGGTGTAGAGGCTGATGACGGAGCCGAAGATGGCCACGGACATGCCCGCCACGATGATGGTCCGCATGTTGGCCCCCAGCCACACGATGAGGAGGGGAGCCAGGGCGGATTTGGGCAGGCTGTTTAAGACCACCAGGTAGGGCTCCAGCACCTGGGAGAGCCTGGGGCAGAGCCACAGCAGCACGGCGGAGGCCAGGGACAGACCGGTGACCAGAAAAAAGCTGGCCAGGGTCTCCAGCAGGGTGACGCCGATTTGCAGCCCCAGGGCCTCCTTTTTCCACATGCTCACAAAGGTTTCGGCGATGCGGGAGGGACTGCTGAAGATAAAGGAATCAATCATGCCGGTGTCGGCGGCAAATTCCCAGAGGCCCAGGAAGGCCAGAAACAGCGCCAGCCGGGCCAGGGTGATGATCCGCCGGGTGCGCTTCTGGCTGCGGATATAATTTTCCTGTGTGCTAAGCTTGGGCATCGGTGTTCAACTCCTTCCAGATTTCGTTAAAATACGTTTTAAACTCCGGGGCGCTTCTGGAGGACATGGGGGTGCGCTCCGAAACAGAGAGCCGGATGGGCACCTCTTTCTGAATCCTGGCGGGACCGGCGGTGAGGATGATCACCCGGTCCGCCATGCTGATGGCCTCGGAGATGTCGTGGGTTACCAGGAGAGCCGTCCGCTGCTCCCGGCGGATAATGGTTCCGATGTCGTCGGAAACCTTCAGACGAGTCTGATAATCCAGGGCGGAAAAGGGTTCGTCCAGAAGGAGAAAGGCCGGATCCAGGGCCAGGGTTCGGATCAGGGCCGCCCGCTGGCGCATCCCCCCGGACAGCTGGGAGGGGCGCACATCCCGGAAGCCCCCCAGGCCATAGTCCTCCAACAGCTGCATGACCCGGGCCTTGCGCTCGGGGGTAACCTTTTTCTGGATTTCCAGACCCAGCATCACATTCTGCCACAGGGTTCTCCACTCGAAGAGATGATCCTTCTGGAGCATGTATCCCACATAGAGATCCGATTCCTGGGCAGGCTTTCCCTCTAACAGTACGGAGCCGCCCTCCGGGGTGATGAGCCCGGCGATCAGGTTTAAGATGGTGCTTTTGCCGCAGCCGCTGGGCCCCACCAGGGCTACGAACTCTCCTTTTTCTACGGTGAAGCTGATATGGGAGAGGGCGGGTATCTCCCCCTCCATGCTGTGATAGGACAGACAGATGTCCTTTAATTCCAATATGGGGTCCATAAACGATCCTCCTGTGTGTGATAAATTATTATATGAGAAACAGGCAAAAGGCGCGCCAGGGGCAAGGGGGACCTTTGGAAACTGTTTTAAAGTTTCTTAAGTTTTGTTGAAAATTTAAGAAAAGGAGTGGAAATAGGAGGAGGGTTCCGCTATAATGGCAGGGAAAGGCGTGAAAAAGTATGACTAAGAAAGCTGCGGAAGGGAGAGTCAGGATTCCCAGGTACTGCATTGTACCGCTCCTGTTTTCCTTTCTTTACAATAACCTTGTGTATGTGGGCTGCCGGCTGATCGCCGGAGACTGGCCCCACCACCAGCTGCTGTTTTCCTGGGAGGAGAAAATTCCGCTGGTGCCCTGGACGATCGCCATTTACTTTGGCTGTTACATTTTCTGGGCAGTGAACTATATTCTGATCGGCATGCAGGGCAGGGAGTACTGCTACCGGTTCTGTGTGGGGGATGTGCTCTCCCGGACAGTGTGCGCCCTGTGCTTTTTGTTGTATCCCACCACCATTGTGCGGCCGGAGATCACCGGCAGCGGCCTCTGGAATGATCTGCTGAGGCTTCTGTACACCATCGACGCCCCGGACAACCTGTTTCCCTCCATTCACTGTCTGGTGAGCTGGTTCTGCTTTGTGGGGATTCGAGGCAGGAAGAATATTTCCCGGTGGTACAAGGTATTTTCCTGCGGGGCGGCCCTGGCCGTCTGCGTATCCGTGCTCACCACCAAGCAGCACGGAATCCTGGATGTGTTCGCGGGCATTTTCCTGGCGGAGTTCTTCTTCTGGCTGGGAATGAACACGAACCTGTACCGGATTCACCAGCGGTGGCTGCAGCCGGTGTCCCAGGGGATTTTCGGAAGAGAAAAGGGATAGAAAGAGAGTTACAGCGTGGGGAATAAGAAAAAAATACTGTTTAACGGAATATTTCTGGCGGCGGTCTTCGGACTGACCATGTATGGGGTATTTCACGGGGCGGACCTGGGCCAGCTGGCGGAGGATATTCAGAAGGCGAATCCTCTGTATTTGCTGGCGGCGGTAGCCTGCGTGGTGTTCTTTATCTGGGGAGAGTCCATTATTATTTACTATATGATGGGATCCCTGGGGACTAAGCTGAAGAAGAGAAAATGCTTCCTTTTTTCCTCGGTGGGATTTTTCTTCAGCTGCATTACCCCCTCGGCCACGGGAGGGCAGCCGGCTCAGATTTACTATATGAGAAAAGAAAAGATACCCATCCCGGTGTCCACCATTGTGCTGATGATTATCACCATCACCTACAAGGCGGTGCTGGTGCTGGTGGGGCTGTTTCTGGCTTTCTTTCAGCGGGGATTTCTGGATAAATACCTGACCTCTGTGCTGCCGGTTTTCTATCTGGGGCTGGGGCTGAATGTGTTCTGCGTGGCGTTTATGCTGATTCTGGTCTTTCATCCGGTGCTGGCTAAGGCTATGATGATGAAGGGGCTTACCCTGCTGGAGCGCCTGCATCTGATGAAAAAAAAGCGGGAGAGGATGGAACGCCTGGAAGCTTCCATGGACAAATACAACGAGACGGCCGCCTATCTGCGCAGCCATATGCGTATTGTCTTTGAGGTGCTGGGCATTACCTTCCTGCAGCGGTTTGCTCTGTTTTTCGTCACGTATTTTGTCTACCGGTCCTTCGGGCTTGCGGGAACCAGCGTTTACGATGTGGTCATGCTGCAGGCGGTGATCTCCATCTCCGTGGATATGCTGCCCCTGCCCGGGGGAATGGGAATCAGCGAGACGCTGTTTATGCAGATTTTTGTGCCGGTGTTTGGGGGAATGCTGCTGCCGGGGATGATTTTAAGCAGAAGCTTAAGCTACTATACGGAGCTGCTCTTGAGCGCGCTGATGACCGTGGCGGCGCATTTTACAGTGGGGAGAGAACGGAAGAAAAGGGAGGAGAGATTGTCGTGATCGGATACTATAATTATACAGTGATACTTACCTACATCAGCCTGATGTCCTCTATGACGGGGATGATGCTGACGGTAAACGGAAAGATAAAATACGCAGTTTTCTGTCTGGCTTTTTCCGGCCTCTGCGATATGTTTGACGGGAAGATTGCCCGCCGGAAGACAGACCGGACAGAGGATGAGAAGCGCTTCGGCATTCAGATAGACTCCCTGTGCGACGTGGTCTGCTTCGGCGCCTTCCCGGCTCTTCTCTGCTACCGTATGGGAATGCGGGGGTGGCTGGGGGTTGCCATTTTGCTCTTTTACTGCACCGCCGGAGTGATCCGTCTGGGATTTTTCAATGTGATGGAGGAGAAGCGGCAGAATGAGACCTCGGAGGCCCGGAAATACTATCAGGGACTTCCCATCACTTCCATGGCCATCGCGCTGCCCATTCTCTTTGCTCTGTGGCCCCTGCTGAGGGACTGGTACGTCCCCTCCATGCACGGAGTGGTGCTGGTGGTGGGTATCCTGTTTATCACGAATTTCCGGCTGAAAAAGCCGAAAAATGCCACCTTGGCTATATTGGTGGCCATAGTAGCCCTGGCGGTGGCTAAGGCCCTGCACTGGTATTAGAGGAAGGAGGTAGCTAAATGAAGTATGCGGACAGATCGGGGAACCGTTGGGAGAAGGAGGATGGCCAGGACCGGCTGCTAAAGAGCTTGTACGGCTGCGCGGCAGGCCGGGCGCTGATGCGGGTGCTGACCCTCCCGGCAGTGTCCAAATGTTCCGGGCGGCTGCTCTCCACCAGACTTTCCCGGCTGGCGGTGGAGCCCACGGTGAGAAAAAGCGGCATCGACTTGAGCCAGTATGAAAAGCAGAGCTTTCGTTCCTACAATGAGTTTTTTACCCGGCAGATCCGCGGGGAGCTGCGGCCGGTGGACATGGATCCGGAGATCCTGGTGAGCCCCTGCGACGGTCATCTGTCCGTGTGGCCCATCTCCAAGGGGAGGAGGTTTGCCATCAAGCATACCCGCTATTCCCTGGAGAGCCTGTTAAAGAGCCGGAAGCTGGCGGAGCGGTTCGCGGAAGGCTACGCCCTGGTGTTCCGGCTGACCGTGGATAATTATCACCGATACTGCTATGTGGACGACGGGGCCAAGACCAGCAATGTGCGGATTCCCGGGATCCTGCACACGGTAAACCCCATAGCCAACGATATGTATCCCATTTATAAAGAGAATACCCGGGAGTACAGCCTCCTGCACAGCCGCCATTTCGGCGATATCCTCATGATGGAGGTGGGAGCCCTGATGGTGGGGAAGATCGTCAACTATCACGGGGCCGGACAGGTGAAAAAAGGTCAGGAGAAGGGGCGCTTCGAGTTCGGCGGCTCCACCATAGTCCTGCTGGTACAGCAGGGCAAGGTGGATATGGACCGGGATCTGATTATCAATACCAAGTACGGCTACGAGACGGAAGTAAAAATGGGAGAGCGGATAGGAAAAGCGCCATGAAAAAGAGAAATTATCAGCGGGAGATGGAGGAAACCATCTCCCACCTTCGTCAGGAGGGCAGGGTGCCCCGGCTGCTGCTGCACAGCTGCTGCGCTCCCTGCTCCAGCTACGTTCTGGAGACCCTCTCGGAGGATTTTGAAATCACCGTTTTTTATTACAACCCCAATATTTACCCGGAGGAGGAGTACCGCATGCGGGTCAGGGAGCAGGAGCTGTTCATCAAGCGGCTGCCCACTCTGCACCCGGTACATTTCCTGGAGGGGGATTATGAGACCGGGGACTTTTACCGGGCGGTGGAGGGCCTTGAGCATATCCCCGAGGGCGGCGAGCGCTGCTTCGCCTGTTACCGGCTGCGCCTTCTGGAGACGGCCCGCCGGGCGGCCCGGGGAGGCTTCGACTATTTCACCACCACCTTGTCCATCAGCCCCATGAAAAACGCGGCCAAGCTCAACGAGATCGGTGAGGAGCTGGGAAGGATCTGGGGAGTGGAATATCTCGCCTCAGATTTTAAAAAGAAGGAGGGCTACAAGCGCTCCACGGAGCTCTCCCGGGAGTACGGAATCTACCGGCAGGATTACTGCGGATGCGTCTTTTCCAAGAGAGAAAGGGAAGAGCAGAAGGCGAAAAAGAAGGAAAATTCGCCCGTTTCCCTTGCCAGCGGCCAGCAGGTGGTGTAAAATCAAACATTATGTACAAAGAAATGAGGATGAGCTATGGCACAGTTATGGGGAGGACGTTTCACCAAGGAGACGGACCAGCTGGTATATCAGTTTAACGCGTCGATCACCTTTGACCGGCGTTTTTACCGCCAGGATATTCAGGGCAGCATGGCCCATGTGAGGATGCTGGCAAAGCAGAAGATTTTGACGGAGGCGGAGCGGGATCAGATTCTGGAGGGCCTGGAAGGGATCCTCCGGGACGTGGAAAATGGAAGCCTGCAGATCACCGAGGAGTATGAGGATATCCACAGCTTTGTGGAGGCCAACCTCATCGACCGCATCGGGGATGCGGGCAAGAAGCTGCACACCGGCAGGAGCCGCAACGACCAGGTGGCCCTGGATATGAAGCTTTACACCAGAGATGAGATTGACCAGCTAAAGGAAGGGGTGAGAAAGCTCCTTAAGACCCTGGAGGGGATGATGGAGGAGAATCTTCACACCTTTATGCCGGGCTTCACCCACCTGCAGAAGGCGCAGCCAATCACCCTGGCCCACCACCTGGGGGCGTACTTTGAGATGTTCCGCCGGGACTACGACCGGCTGCGGGATATCCGGGCGCGGATGAACACCTGCCCCTTGGGCAGCGGCGCCCTGGCGGGAACCACCTACCCCCTGGACCGGGAGTATACCGCCAGCCTTCTGGGCTTTGACCGGGCCACCTACAACAGCATGGATTCCGTGGCGGACCGGGATTATCTCATTGAGCTTTTGGCGGCCCTGTCCACCATCATGATGCACTTAAGCCGGTTCTCCGAGGAGGTTATTCTCTGGAACTCCAACGAGTACCAGTTTGTAGAGATCGACGACGCCTACAGCACGGGCTCCAGCATCATGCCCCAGAAGAAGAATCCGGATATCGCGGAGCTGGTGAGAGGAAAGACCGGTCGGGTGTACGGCGCCCTGACGGCCCTTCTGACCACCATGAAGGGAATTCCCCTGGCCTACAACAAGGATATGCAGGAGGACAAGGAGTGGGCCTTTGACGCCATCGACACGGTGAAAGGATGCCTGGCCCTCTTTGAGGGGATGCTCTCCACCATGCGGTTTAATCGGGAGCGGATGGAGGATTCCGCCAAGCATGGCTTCACCAACGCCACGGACGCGGCGGACTATCTGGTGAACAAGGGCGTGCCCTTCCGGGATGCCCACGGCATTGTGGGCCGTCTGGTGCTCTACTGCATTGACAAGGGAATTGCTCTGGATGATATGAGCCTGGAGGAATATCAGGCCATCAGTCCGGTGTTTTCCCAGGATATTTACGAGGCCATATCCATGAAAACCTGCGTGGAAAAGCGCAACACCCAGGGAGCTCCGGGGCCGGAGGCCATGGCCCGGGTTCTGGAGATGAATAAAAAATATCTGGCAGAAATTGAAAAAAATAGTTGAAAAATTCCTGCATTTCAGGTAGTATTACAGGTAGCTTACAAATGTCCGTAGTGCAAACACATACGGCGAGGATATGAGGAGATGTGAAAGATGAGTGAAAAGCTGAAAGTTGGAATTTTAGGTGCCACCGGAATGGTGGGACAGCGTTTTATTTCCCTGCTGGAGAATCACCCCTGGTTTGAGGTGGTTACCGTGGCCGCAAGCCCCAGAAGCGCGGGAAAGACCTACGAGGAGGCTGTGGGCGGACGCTGGAAGATGACCACCCCCATGCCGGAGGCAGTGAAGAAACTGGTTGTCATGAATGTGAATGAGGTGGAGCAGGTGGCAGCCACCGTTGATTTCGTATTTTCAGCCGTAGATATGTCTAAGGAGGAGATTAAAGCCATCGAGGAGGCTTACGCCAAGACGGAGACCCCGGTGGTTTCCAATAACAGCGCTCACCGCTGGACCCCCGATGTGCCCATGGTTGTGCCGGAGATTAACCCGGAGCACTTCCAGGTGATCGCCGCCCAGAAGGAGCGGCTGGGAACTAAGCGCGGGTTCATCGCCGTGAAACCCAACTGTTCTATCCAGAGCTATGCCCCCTGCCTGGCAGCCTGGAAGGAGTTTGAGCCCTACGAGGTGGTGGCTACCACCTACCAGGCTATCTCTGGAGCGGGCAAGACCTTCAAGGATTGGCCGGAGATGGTGGAGAATATCATTCCCTTCATCGGCGGCGAGGAGGAGAAGAGCGAGCAGGAGCCCCTGCGGGTGCTGGGCCGCGTGGAGAACGGGCAGATCGTCAAGGCCGCGGAGCCCAAGATCTCCTGCCAGTGCGTTCGGGTGCCGGTGTTAAACGGCCACACGGCGGCGGTATTTGTAAAGTTCCGCAAGAAACCCACCAAGGAGCAGCTCATTGAGAAGCTGGTGAGCTTCAAGGGAGTTCCCCAGGAGCTGGATCTTCCCAGCGCGCCCAAGCAGTTCATCCGCTACATGGAGGAGGATAACCGCCCCCAGGTACAGCTGGATGTGGACTATGAGCGGGGCATGGGCGTTTCCATCGGACGCCTCCGGGAGGATACCATCTATGACTTTAAGTTTGTGGGCCTGTCCCACAACACAGTCCGCGGCGCTGCGGGCGGCGCGGTGCTCTGCGCCGAGACCTTAAAGGCCCAGGGCTATATTGCACAAAAAGAGGAGCTGGCCCGGTAGCTGGCAGGCCAAGGCTTGCCGCCGGCCGCAGCTCCCTGCGGGTGAGGAGGGGATTGCTGCCTTAGCTTAGCAGCAGTCCCCTTCCTGCTTCCCAGATTACGAGATAAGGAAAACGTATGGCTAAATCATTATTTATTGCAGAAAAACCCAGCGTAGCCCAGGAGTTTGCCAAGGCTCTGAAGGATAATTTCCGGAGGGGAGACGGATTTCTGGAGTCGGAGCAGCACATCGTCACCTGGTGCGTGGGGCATCTGGTGACCATGAGCTACCCGGAGAAATATGATCCCAAGTACAAAAGGTGGAGTCTGGATACCCTGCCTTTTTTGCCGTCTGCCTTTAAGTACGAGGTGATTCCCTCCGTCAGCAAGCAGTTTAAGATTGTGGCGGGCCTCTTAAACCGCAGGGATGTGGACACCATATACGTGTGCACGGACTCCGGGCGGGAGGGAGAGTACATCTACCGGCTGGTGGAGCAGATGGCCAAGGTTCAGGGAAAGCAGAGGCGCCGGGTCTGGATCGATTCCCAGACGGAGGAGGAGATTCTCCGGGGAATCCGGGAGGCCAAGGACCTGTCTGCCTACGATAACCTGGCGGATTCCGCCTACCTGAGGGCCAAGGAGGACTACCTGATGGGAATTAATTTCTCCCGGCTGCTCTCCCTGAAATACGGCAACAGCATTTCCAGCTATCTGGGAACAAAGTACCAGGCCATCTCTGTGGGCCGGGTGATGACCTGTGTGTTGGGGATGGTGGTGCGCCTGGAGAGGGAGATTAGGGCCTTTGTGAAGACCCCCTTCTACCGGGTGCTGGGCGCCTTCGGCCAGGAGCATCCCCTGGAGGGAGAGTGGCGGGCCGTGGAGGGCAGCCGCTATTATCAGCATCCGGCCCTCTATAAGGAGAACGGCTTCAAGAAGAAGGAGGACGCCCAGCGGCTGATTGAGGAGCTGGAGGCTGTCCGGCCCCAGGAGGCTTCCGTGGAGAAGCTGGAGCGGAAGCAGGAAAAGAAGAATCCGCCCTTGCTCTACAACCTGGCGGAGCTGCAGAATGACTGTTCCCGGATGTTTAAGCTGAGTCCCGACGAGACTCTGCGGGTGGTGCAGGAGCTCTACGAGAAAAAGCTGGTGACCTACCCCAGAACTGACGCCCGGGTGCTGTCCACCGCTGTGGCCAAGGTCATCAGTAAAAATTTGAGCGGCCTTAAGCACTACGAGATGGCTGCCCCCTTCGCGGAGGAGATTCTCTCCGGGGAGGCCTACAAGGGTCTGGCCAAGACCCGCTACGTCAACGATAAGCAGATCACCGACCACTATGCCATCATCCCCACCGGTCAGGGCCTCCAGAACCTGAAAAATCTGTCCCCGGGAAGCGCCAAGGTCTACCAGGTGATTGTGCGCAGGTTTCTGAGTATTTTCTACCCCCCGGCGGTCTACCAGAAGGTTTCCCTGACCCTGCGGGTGGGGACGGAGCTGTTCTTTAGCAGCTACCGGATGCTGGTGTCCGAGGGTTACCTGAAGGTGGCGACTCCCCCGGCTTCCGGGAAGAAGGGGGAGGAGAAGGAGGAGCGGCAGGAGGAAAATTCCTGCGACGCGGCTCTGCTGGAGTACTTGAAAACCTTGAAAAAAGGGTCTATACTGTCCGTGGAAGGCTTTTCCATCAAGGAGGGGGAGACCTCCCCGCCCAAGCGCTATAATTCCGGTTCCATGATTCTGGCCATGGAAAACGCAGGCCAGCTCATCGAGGATGAGGAACTGCGGGCCCAGATCAAGGGAAGCGGCATCGGCACCAGCGCTACCCGGGCGGAGATTCTGAAGAAGCTGGTGACCATCAAGTACCTGGCCCTGAATAAGAAGACCCAGGTGATCACCCCCACCCAGCTGGGGGAGATGGTCTTTGACGTGGTCAACGCTTCCATCCGTTCCCTGCTGAATCCGGAGCTGACGGCCAGCTGGGAGAAGGGCTTAACCTACGTGGCAGAGGGGAGCATTACCTCCCAGGAATATATGGATAAGCTGGAGCATTTTATTCGGGTGCGCACGGAAGGCGTGCTGAATCTGAGAAATCAGAGCGCCCTCAGGGGCTGCTATGATTACGCGTCACAATTTTATAAAAAAGGAGTAAAGTAGCATGGATGTAATTACCATCGAGAAACTGTATACGCTGGATGAGACCATTGCCAAGGATATTTTCCAGGGAAAGACCTATCCCTGGGAGGTGCTGCCGCTGATCAAGGATTTTATCGTGAAACTGGGGGAGACCCTGTCCCCGGAGGAGTACGACAAGGTGGGCGAGAATGTCTGGATCGCCAAGGACGCCAAGGTGGCTCCCTCCGCCTCCATCAACGGACCGGCCATCATCGGCAAGGGCGCTGAGGTGCGCCAGTGCGCCTTCATCCGCGGAAACGCCATCGTGGGCGAGGGGGCTGTGGTGGGAAATTCCACTGAGCTTAAGAACGTGATCCTCTTTAATAAGGTGCAGGTGCCCCATTACAACTATGTGGGCGATTCCATTCTGGGCTACAAAGCTCACATGGGCGCCGGATCCATCACCTCCAATGTAAAGTCGGATAAAAAGCTGGTGGTGGTGAAGGGCCAGGAGACCCGCATTGAGACGGGCTTGAAGAAGTTTGGCGCCATGCTGGGAGACAACGTGGAGGTGGGCTGCAACTCCGTGCTGAATCCGGGAACCGTGGTGGGCCCCCAGAGCAACATTTACCCCCTGTCCTGCGTGCGGGGAGTTGTGCCGCCCCACAGCATCTTCAAGGGACCGGGAAATATTGTGGAGAAAAGAGAAGACTAACGCCAAAGCAGCAGGGGCGGATCCATTGCCCCTGCTGCTTCGGCGTCAGATAGAGGAGAGCTACGTCTCCAGCCTTCCCGAGATAAGGCTGGAGAGGGGGCTCTTTTCTTTATAGGAGGAAACGATCTCCTCCAGGGCGGGAATATAGTTTCCCGCATCCTTGTACTTGTGGTAAGCGATGCGGAAGGTGCGGTTCCACTCCAGGGCCTCGCTGGCGAAGGCGGTGAATTCCCCGGCGGAGAGCTCCGCCTCCAGAAGCCGGCTGGAGATCAGAGTCAGACAGTGATTATACCGCAGGGCATTCTTGATGGCGTCCGGGGTGTGGGCCTCGAAAGTGACGGCAATCTGAATATTGTGGCTCAAAAGAAAGCGCTCCAGAAGCTCTCTGGTGCCGCTGCCGGCCTCCCGGATGACAAATTCCTGCCCCTGCAGGTCCTCCATGTGGAGGACCTTTTTTGCGGCCAGGGGGTGCTGGCTGCTGCAGGCCAGTACCAGGGGATCCTCCAGCAGGGGAACGGTTACCAGATCGGGATTCTTGAGGAAACCCTCCACAATACCCACATCCAGCTCCGCGTTCAGGAGCCGGTCCTCCACCTCCTGGGTGTTGCCGATGTAGCTGTAGATATCCACCTGGGGGAAGAGACTGCGGAAATCCCGAACCACCGGGGAGAGGATGCTGCCCCCCACGGAGACCGTGGCTCCGATGCGAAACCGGGCCCGGCGGCGGTCCGAGGCCATCTGTTCCTCCAGAAGGTCGAACTGGGAGACCGCCGGCTTGGCATAGCTGTACAGCTGGCGGCCGGCCTCGGTGATAAAGAGCCTTTTGGCGTAGCGCTCAAAGAGCAGAACCTGGTAATGCTCCTCCAGCTCCCGGATGGCCTGGCTCACCGAGGGCTGAGTCATGTATAGATTTTTTGCGGCGGCGCTCATGGTTCCCGTGTCGGCCACCTGGATGAAGATCTTTAAATGCCGGATAGTCATAGGAATTTAGCAGGTGGCTCCGCCCACCAGGTGCAGCTGGGCATCCAGGATTTCCTGTTTGCGCTCCAGCAGATCGTCGGCTAAGAGCTGAGCCTCCACGTTCTCAAAGCCCAGACGCTCGATGGTCTTGGCGAAGCGCTCGCCGGTCTGGCCCTGCTCACGGAACAGCAGGATGGCCTTCTCGATGACGTTTAACGCCTCCTCCTTGTCGGTGAAAATTTTCTTAAGCGCCCGGCCCTGGGCGATCTTCTTGCCCCATCTGCCGCCGATGTAGATCTTAAAGCCCGGGGTGCCCTCCTCCAGAGCGTCGAAATGGCACTGGCCCACGCAGCGGCCGCAGTTGTTGCAGAGCTCCTTGTCGATCTCCAGAATTCCGTCCACAACCTTGGCGGCCTTCATGGGACAGACCTTCTCCACGGAGCATTTCTTGCAGCCGTTGCACTCATCCTCGTCAAAATTGGGGATCATCTGGCCGATGATTCCGATATCATTCAGATCCGGCTTCACACAGTTGTTGGGACAGCCGCCCACGGCGATTTTAAACTTGTGGGGCAGCTTCACCGTGCGGTAGCCCTCGTAAAAGCGATGATGGATTTCCTCGGAGATGGCGAAGGAATCCAGGAGACCGTACTGACAGGTGGTGCCCTTGCAGGATACTACCGGGCGCACCAGGGAGCCGGTGCCTCCGGTCTGCAGGCCCTCCTTGGCGATGAAGGCCTGAAATTCCTCGATCTTCTCGTAGGGGATGCCCTGCACCTCCACGGTGAGGCGGGTAGTGTAGGTGACAATACCGTTGCCGAACTTCTCGGCGGCCTCGGCGATGCACCGCTGCTGAGCGGCGGTAACTTTGCCGTTGACCGTGATGATACGGCCGGAGAAATTGTCGGTTCCCTTGTTATTTAAAAATCCCATTGCCTTTACTCGTTTTTCGTCCGCGGCGCTGACAGTTAATGCTGACATAAAAGTCCTCCTTGTAATAAATAGTTTTTTTGTTTATTCTTCCTCTGCGATCTGGGTGTTGAAGGTGGTGCCTCCCTCCAGAACCCTGGTGTTGGTGTAGCCATAGTATTTCAGGCGGTTCTGCACCATGTAAGCGCGTTTTCCCTTGGCGCACACCAGCAGGAGCTTCTCCTCCTTGCCGAAACCGGGCATCTCCCCCTCAATCTTGGTGAGGTCCAGATAAGGGTAGGCCGGCAGGGAAGGCTGGATGGCGCAGTCCACGATCCGATAGCCTTCGGCAGCGCCCTGGGTGTACTCCACGGGGGTGAAGGATTCCAGCTGTCCGTCCATTTTGTTCAGCAAAATATTGACGGTGTGGGCGAAGGGATGGATGGCCGTGGAGAAGGGGGGAGCGTAGGCGAAGTCCATGGAGGCCAGCTGATCCACAGTGGCGCCCATGGAAATGGCGGTAACCGCGATATCCGTCACCTTATCCACAGCGCCCTTGCCCAGCACCTGCACGCCCAGCAGCCTGCGGCTGGATTTGTCGGCCACCATCTTGATGATGAAGGAGCCGGCTCCGGGATAGTAGTGGGCCTTATCGTCCACCACGCTGATGACCGTGACAGCCTCATAGCCCTCGGCAGCGGCGGCAGTCTCCGTGAGTCCGGTGCGTCCGGTGCAGATGCCCCCGGGCAGCTTAGCCACGCCGGTGCCCAGCACACCCGGATACTCAATCTGTGCCCCGGCAATATTTTTGGCCAGTAGCCGTCCGGCAATGTTGGCGGTGGAGCCCATGGGGGACCAGGCGGGCTTGCCGGTCTCCCGGTTAGTTACCATGGCGCAGTCGCCGGCGGCATAGATATCCGGCAGATTGGTCTGCAGATACTTGTCGGTGAGGATGGTGCCCTTAACCATTTCAATGCCGCTTCCCTCCAGGAAGGCGGTGTTGGGGCGGATACCGATGGCCATAACCAGGGCGTCAGCCTTCATGGCCCGACGGCTGGTCTGAACCTTTTCCACCTTATCCGTTCCCAGAACGCCCTCTAAGGCCACGCCGGTCATGGGCATGATCCCTGCCTCGGCCATGACATTTTCCACGTACTCGCTCATCTCCGGATCCAGGAAATTGGGCAGAACATGGGGAGCAAAGTCAATGACGCTTACCTTTACGCCCTGGGCAGCCAGATTTTCCGCCACCTCCAGGCCGATGAAGCCGCCTCCGGCCACCACGGCTTTCTTGATGGAGCCGCTCTCCACGGCCTCCCGCAGGGCGATGGCGTCGTCCGGGGTGCGCATGAGAAATACGTTTTTCAGCTGCCGGCCGGGGATATCCGGCACAAAGGGGGAAGCTCCGGTGGCGATAACCAGCTTGTCATAGGAATAGGTACTGGTTTCGCCGGTTTTCAGGTTCTTGGCCTCCACAGTCTTGGCCTCCGGGTGAACCGCGGTGGCTTCCGTCTCGGTGAAAACCTTTACGCCGGTCAGGGCCTGGAATTTCTCTGGGGTGTTGACGATCAGCTCTCCCTTCTCATGGATCACATCTCCCACATAGTAGGGGAGTCCGCAGCCTGCGTAGGAAATATCCTTTCCCGCAGTCAGGATGGTCACGTTGAAATCGCGATTCTCACGCATTAATTTGGCGGCGACCTTTGTTCCGGCCGCCACGCCGCCGAGGATCAGTATGTTTTTTGCGCTCATTCCTTTACTTCCTTTCGTTTTTCGTTCATTTCCTGGCTTATCTGTTTCATTATACCATTTTTTCTTATAAGTGGATAATCGGATTTTGTGATGTTTGATATAGGCAATACCTATATAGAAAAAATGATTGTGGAAAATAGAGGATAATTCTTTGATTAGTAAGAAAATATTAAGTTGTAATCTGACAATATTCCAGATAAAATAAAAGAAATGATGAAACCCCTGAGGGAGGAGCAAAATATGCTGGAGATTAGAGAACTGACAAAATCCTATGAACAAAATCTGGCTGTGGACCAGGTGAGCTTTACTGTGGAGGACGGAACCATCGGAATTCTTCTGGGCCCCAACGGGGCGGGAAAGTCCACGGTTATCAAAAGTATCGCGGGGCTTCTGAAATATAAGGGAGAAGTGCGCATCGACGGCTTCCCTGCCAGAAGCATGCAGGCCAAGCGGATCTTCGGCTACGTGCCGGAGCTGCCGGCTCTCTTTCAGACCCTGAGTGTGGAGGAGCATCTGGAGTACATCCGCCGGGCCTATCAGATAGAGGTGACCCAGCAGGAGATCGACGATCTGCTGCGGCGGCTGGAGCTGGACGACAAGCGGGGGAAGATGGGCAGCGAGCTCTCCAAGGGAATGATGCAGAAGGTGAGCATCTGCTGCGCCCTGCTGATCCGCCCCCGGGTGCTGCTGCTGGACGAGCCCATGGTGGGCCTGGATCCCAAGGCCATCAAGGAGCTAAAGGAGATCGTCCTGGAGCTGAAAAACCAGGGAGCCACCATCCTGATCAGCACCCACATGCTGGAGATGGTGGAGGAGCTGTGGGATACCGTGTACGTGATGGAGAAGGGAAAGATTCTGGCCGTTTACCGCCGGGACCAGGTGGGGGACCAGAATCTGGACGAGCTCTTTTTCTCCGTGACGGAGAGAGAGGAAAAAGACAATCAGGAGGAGGAGACATCATGAGAGCGATCCTGTATCTGCATATCACGGGAAATAAAAACCGTCTCCGGCGGGCCGTCCGGAAACTGGGAACCTGGATCTGGCTGGTTCTCATCATTCTTTACGCCTGCTTTGTGCTGCCCTCCCTGGGCAGCTCCATACGGACGGCCGGCCTGGGGAGTCCGGAATATTTTGTGCTGTTTCTCTCGGCGGTCAATCTGTATCTGGCGCCGGCCAACTATGCCGCCTACGCCAGGAGAAAGGGGCTTCTGTTTCTGCCCTGCGACGTGCAGCTGATGTTCCCGGCCCCTATTTCCCCGAAGATGGCCCTGGTCAACGCTACCCTGCGAACCCACATGACCAATGTGATTGTAAGCCTGCTGCTGTTTCTGGCGGGGATTTTCTGGTTTCATGTGCCGGCAGTTTCCATGCTTTTGTACTGCCTGTTCAACATTTTTTTCAGCGGCCTTTTGGAGGTCTGCCTGGTCATCTGCCTCTATGGAAACGAGCGCTTTTCCCAGAAGGCCAATCGGCGCTTCGGGCGCCTGATGTATCTGATGATCGGCTGCTTTCTTCTGCTGGCCGTGGCGCTGATTATCCGCCGGGGATTTTCCTGGGCGGTGATCCGGGAATTCCTCTCGGGCACCTGGGTACAGATGATTCCCCTTCTGGGCTGGGAGATCGGCGTGTACCGCCTGATTATCCTGGGGCCGGATCCGGTAAATATTACGGCCGCCCTGCTGTATCTGGCGGCTCTGGGGACTCTGCTGGCGCTGGCGGTGAAGCTGCGCTGCACGGGTGCTTATTATGAGGACGCCATGAAATTCGCCGACGATTACCAGGAGGCCCGGGCCCGGGCGGAGAAGGGCCAGGTGGCCCGGGTGGGGCAGAAGCAGAAGCTGCGCCGGGCCAAAGTTACCTACAGGGGAGGCGGAGCCCGGGCGGTGTTTTACCGGCAGTATCTGGAGGCCAGAAAGAACAGATGGTTTATTTTCGGCGGTCAGACTCTTTTTGCCATTTTTGTGGCCGGCTTTGTCACCTGGCTGATTTACCAGGAGGGAAATCTGGTGGAGACGCTGAATTCCATGGGGGATTTAAGGTACTATGTGATTCCCCTGGGGCTTCTGTACTTTGCCCTGGTCTTTTCCGGCCAGCAGAACCGCTGGAGCCGGGAGAGGGATAACCCGTATATTTTCCTGATACCGGACCTGGCCTTTAAAAAGCTTTGGTACGCCACTCTGATGGAGCATGTGGTCAGCGCGGCCCACGGCCTGATTATCATCGCGCCCCTGTGCTGGGTGCTCAGGCTGCCCTGGTGGATGGCAGCCCTGTATCTGCCCCTGTATGTGGCCATGGCGGCGGTGCGTCTGTACGCGGATGTAATCTGCGAGACGTACCTGAGCAATACCATTCCCTCCTACGGCAGGACTCTGCTGCGGATGCTGCTGTCCTTCACCGCGGTGTTCACCGCCCTCCCGGCGGTGCTCATCGCCAACATGGCCCTAGGGCCTGTGGCGGGCCTTCTGGCGGGGCTGATATTCCTGTGCGTGATGACGGTGATCCTGATGCTGGCGGGGGCCCACAGCTTCTCCCGGATGGAGATCAACGGCTGACGGGAGAGCTTTTCAGAACTGACGGAAGAGCTCCTTCAGAACTGACGGAGAGCTTCCTCAGAACTTCGCAGGGAGAGGAGTTCCTGTCTAAAAGTTGCGGGATTTGAAAGTTTTACTGGACTTACCATGCAATTTATGAGAAAATAAAATAAATATGTGATCCTTTTCAGGAAGGGTCGCATGGGATACATATCTCAAAAAATTATATGTTTGAAAGGAGTCTTACAATGATTTATTCACATGAAGTAGAAATGATGTGTCCTGTAGCACAAGGCGTTAATCACGGCGCAGCTCCGATTCCGGAGGAGGCAAAATGGGTACAGGCAAAAGAGATCAAGGACATCTCCGGCCTGACTCACGGTGTGGGCTGGTGTGCACCTCAGCAGGGCGCATGCAAGCTGACGCTGAACGTGAAGGACGGTATCATCCAGGAGGCATTGGTTGAGACTTTAGGATGTTCAGGTATGACTCATTCCGCAGCTATGGCAGCTGAGATCCTTCCGGGCAGAACTCTTCTGGAGGCGCTGAATACAGACCTTGTCTGCGACGCCATCAATACCGCCATGAGAGAGCTGTTCCTGCAGATCGTTTACGGACGTACCCAGAGTGCATTTTCTGAGGATGGTCTGCCCATCGGCGCAGGTCTGGAGGACCTGGGCAAGGGTCTGCGCTCTCAGGTTGGTACTATGTACGGTACTCTGAAGAAAGGCCCCCGTTACCTGGAGATGGCAGAGGGCTATGTAACCGGAATCGCACTGGATGCCGACGACTGCATCATCGGTTATAAGTTCGTAAATCTGGGCAAGATGACCGACTTTATCAAGCAGGGCGACGATCCCACCACCGCATGGGAGAAGGCCAGCGGACAGTATGGCCGTGTTGCAGACGCCGTTAAGATCATTGATCCCAGAAAAGAGTAATTGAGGAGGTAAGGGAAATGGCTTTATTTGAATCTTATGAGAGACGTATTGATAAAATTAATGCAGTTTTAAATAGCTATGGAATTGCTTCCCTGGAAGAAGCTGAGAAGATCACCAAGGACGCAGGCCTGAACGTGTACGATCAGGTGAAGGGCATCCAGCCCATCTGCTTTGAGAATGCCTGCTGGGCTTATATCGTAGGCGCAGCCATCGCCATCAAGAAGGGCTGCAAGAAGGCTGCCGACGCTGCCGCTGCCATCGGAGAGGGACTTCAGGCTTTCTGTATCCCCGGTTCCGTAGCTGACCAGCGTAAGGTAGGGCTGGGCCATGGAAACCTGGGCAAGATGCTGCTGGAGGAGGATACCGACTGCTTCGCATTCCTGGCAGGCCACGAGTCCTTCGCCGCCGCTGAGGGCGCCATCGGTATCGCTGAGAAGGCCAACAAGGTTCGTCAGAAACCTCTGCGCGTTATCCTGAACGGTCTTGGAAAGGACGCTGCTCAGATTATCGCCCGCATCAACGGCTTCACCTATGTGGAGACCCAGTACGATTACTTCACCGGCGAGCTGAAGGAGGTATTCCGCAAGGCTTACTCCGACGGACCCCGTGCTAAGGTTAACTGCTACGGCGCCAACGACGTTCGCGAGGGCGTTGCCATCATGTGGAAGGAGAACGTAGACGTTTCCATCACCGGAAACTCCACCAACCCCACCCGTTTTCAGCATCCTGTTGCAGGTACCTACAAGAAGGAGCGCATCGAGGCAGGTAAGAAGTACTTCTCCGTTGCTTCCGGCGGCGGTACCGGACGTACCCTGCATCCCGACAACATGGCGGCAGGTCCGGCTTCCTACGGAATGACCGATACCCTGGGACGTATGCACTCCGACGCTCAGTTCGCAGGTTCCTCCTCCGTTCCGGCTCACGTAGAGATGATGGGTCTGATCGGCGCAGGAAACAACCCCATGGTTGGAATGACCGTGGCCGTAGCTGTAGCCATTGAGGAGGCAGCTAAGGAAGGCAAGTTCTAAATAAAGATTGTTCAAGCGATAGGAAAAGTGCCGTAAACACTGGGTTTGCGGCACTTTTTAAGTTTCGGAAGTTGGAGCGAAAAAAGGGTGAAATGATATGATATTTTGTCGGCAGTTTACAAACAACCCACACAAACAACTTACAAAAAAGTGACTTAAAATTGCTTGTTTACAGGCTTTTTTACTGTCTCAACCATAACTCGGAAAATTAGGGGATTTTTTGATTTCCTCTAATCTGCTATAGATTCAATTTCCATTTGTTCCAGTTTATCATAATGTTTACTTCTCTCCTTCTTGTGGTTCGATTTTCTTTATCTTGATATGCAATTCATATAAAGCTACTATATATAGAAGACATCATTGACAAAATCAAGATATAACGCTATCATAATATATAGATACGATATAGAAAAAGGTGGTGTTTTTTATGCCGGTATCAGAAGCGCAAAAGAGAGCAACGGCAAAATTTGAAAAAGAAAGATATGATAAAATTTTGACCAGATTTCCAAAAGGAACCAAAGAAAAAATTTTGTCTACTGGGGCGGAAAGCCTGAATAGTTTTATTATTTCCGCAGTCAATGAAAAAATAGAAAAGGAGATGTTGAAAAATGAGTAACAAAGAGCAAATTATACAGTTACTAGATAATATCCCGGATTATAAAATGGGCTATGTGCTAGCGTATGTTCAGGGTGTGGCGGCTGATGAAGAGACGGACGATATTTTTTGTGAAAGAATGGTAGAAAGCTACGAAAATGCCCCAGACGAAGACAAAGAAGGAATACCTTTAGAAGATTGTCTGAAGGAATGGGGGCTTGATTGATGTATAAAATTATCATCAAAAAGAAAGCAAAAAAATTTATTGACAAGCTTCCGGCAAATGAGCGCCGGCGAGTTGTGTCTGAAATAGAAAAGCTACCAAATGGCGAGGACATAAAGAAATTAAAAGGACATAATGACCTTTTGCGGCTCCGTGTTGGAAGCTACAGAATTGTTTATAGCGTAGACCATGGCATATTGACAGTATATGTTATAGATGCCGGGAACCGCGGGGAGATATATAACAGGTATTAAAGTTGTAGTGTGGGCAGAGACGGAGGAGGCCCTGGAGGAGATGTCCAGGAGGACTCTTTGGATGCTGAACAGCCTGCTGCCCCAGGAGTCTGCGTATCAGTATGCGCTGGTTCAATAGTTTAGAACCAGCGCCAATTAGTTTCTTACAGACTGAGGCGCGCGCTTTTTCTGCTGACGGGCCAGCTGCTTTGCCGTGGCCGAAAACCAGTACACGGCGACGAGTACCGTGAGAAACTCCGCAAGGATGAGTCCGGCCCATATGCCCTGCAGTGCCCAGATATAGGGAAGCGCCACAACCAGTATACCCGTCAAAATGATCCCCCTCAGCATGGCGATTATCGTCGCCAATATGGGTTTCATGATAGACTGCAGATAATAGACGGCAAAATGGCCTATTCCGGCAAACAAAATGGAGAAGAAAACCGGACGGATGATGGAGGGGGCAATTTCCAATATTTCCGGCGTGGTCTCCATAAAAAGCATGGTTATCTGTTTCGGGAACAGTACGCCGGTTAAGGTAAACACAAGGCTTAAAAGGATTTCAGCAGCAACAGAATAGCGGAACAGCTCGACTATCCGGCTATATTGACCGCCCCCGTAATTGGTGGAGATAATCGGCTGGACTGCCTGCCCCACACCGTCATATATCCTTTGAAAAATGGAAATACAGGTGTAGGCAACGCCGAATACAGCCAGCACGGTTTCATTTCCGTACTGTAAAACCTGGTTGTTTAACAGGACAGTCAGCGAAATATACGCGATATCCACGAGGCCTGCGCTGAAGCCTGCGGCAATTATTTTTCTGAAGCCCCGCAGCCAGTGATGGGGCTTGGTCAATCTCAGGCGGCATTTCTTGCTGAGAAGATATCCCACGTAAATGACAACCTGAACAGCATTTCCCAAAACGGTCGCAATGGCAGCGCCGGCCATACCGGTTCCCACTCTGAAGGGAAATACCAGCAGGTAATCCCCCAGGACGTTAAATAATCCGCTGAGGATAACTGCCCATAAGGCGACATTCGGCGCCCCGTCCGCCCGGACAATACACCCGAGATAAATGGAGAAAAAGAATAGGGGAAAGCAGCCGGTGATCCAGTTTCCGTATTCCCTTACCAGGGGCATCAAGCGCTCGTTGGCCCCCAGAAACAGATAAATAGGTTCAGAAAGCAAGAGGAAACTCAGCCAGAGCAGCAGTGAGAAGGCTCCCATCAGTACCAGGGAAATGGTAAAATTTGCAGAATACTTTTCTCTATTCCCTTCCCCTTCGGCAATTCCCATATGTATAGATCCGCCAATCCCCATGAAAAGGCCCAGAAATGAGGACACGCCAAACAGGGGCGTGACAATGGCCAAGGCTGCCACACCGTCGGAGCCCACTCCCTGGCCCACGGCGATGGTATCCACAAGCTGAAAGATGGAGATGGCCGCCGCCGACAGCAGTGACGGAATCAGATATCTTCTAAATAATTTACTTGTTTTTTCGGTTAGCAAATTCATTATAGGTACTCCTTGCATTTTTACTCGTATTCATTTAGTATAAACTCTAATACAATAGGAGAGTCAAGAGGTGAAGATATGCAAAAACAAGAATTGATTCCCATTGGGGTGTTGGCGAAAATAACAAATGTCCATATTCAATCCTTGAGATATTATGACAAAATCGGAATTCTCAAACCTGCCTATATTGATCCGGAGAGCAGATATCGCTATTACGCGCTTTCGCAGATCCGGGTCGTGGAAGCTATACAGTACTGCGCCGAACTGGACATTCCGCTGAAAAACTTCAATCAGTATTTCTCCGATTCGGGAGACGCCATTGACTATGCCGCCCTCATTGATCATGGCCGCAGGGCCGCACATGCAAAAATAGAGGCCATAAAAAATAAAATGAGACACTTTGACGCCATAGAGCAGGACATGCTCCGTGCTAAGCAGTGCAGGGAGGACAGGATTGTTTCCGCCTTCCTCCCGGAGAAAATCTATTATCTCTTACCCTATAGGGGAACCCAGACAGAGCCGGCCTTCCGCAATATTGTTATCCGGCTGTTAAATGAGGTATATGCCAAGGGATACAAAACAGGGTATGATATCAGTCTGATCGCCAGATATCAGGGCAACCGGGCGGAGCAGTATGTGGGAACGGATATTTTAACTGGCACAGAAGCATTAAGAGAGAGTAAAAAATATCCTCTGCGTTCCCGCCGGCAATCAATATTGCTTAAAACGCAGCCAAAGCGATATCTCTGCCGCGCCGGAGCTATTTAGGCCGTATCTGAAAAGCGCAGACCGTTTCACTGCCATAGAGACGGATTATTTCTCGGAAAATTATGCCTACTCGGAGCCCTATTATGAAATCAGATGCAGAATAGATGGTTGAAAGTGAAAAGAGTGCTTACAATCAATGGCTTTTAGCTGAAATTTAGTTTATAATATGGATGTGGGCAATAATAGTTAACAAAATTTTAGTGCAGAAAGAGTGCTGCTGAATATATTCCAAGGAGAAAACGAGGGTGACGAAGAAGAAAGTAATTGTAGGCTGCTCCTGCGTGATTTTGAGCGCGCTACTGACGGCCTGCTCCTGCAAGGATTTGGAGAATGACGTGCCCCCGGAGGTTTCTGAACTCCCGATGGTCGGTCCTGGAAATCGGCCGCGCGCTGAAGGCACCGTGCTGGAAGTTGGGGACAGAAAGCTCAGTGTAGCAGTGGAGGTTTCCGATGAGTACAGAGATACTTTTAGCGCTGAGATACTGGCGCTGGACTGCTCTTCCCCCATGTTGTTTTCCGCGGTCAAGGATTTGGAAGAAGGGGATCTGATTTCTTTTACATACGAAGAGAGTGATACTCAGGACAATCCGCTGACAGTGACGTCGGTTCTCAAGCTATGAGCCCTTTGAGTTCTCAAATAAAGAAATTACGGAAAAACCGTTAAGATTTTAGGTAAAGTTGTGGAGCTGAAGAGAAAATTTTAATGTCAACGGTTAAACCGCTATGGATGGCGATTTAATAAATACCAATTCAACAAGGGGGATTTACAAATGAAAAAGAAAGTTATCACTGTATTACTGAGCACTGGACTTGTAATGTCATTATCCGGATGTGGAGGCGTAAAACAAAGTGATTATGATGACGTTGTAGCAAAAGCGGAATCTGTCCAGGAAGAACTCGATTCCACCAAAGAAGAACTTTCCGCTATGGAGGAATCCTTAGGAAGTTTGCAAGCCGAATATGATGCGTACAAAGAAAAAATGAAACCTTTTGAGGAGATGACCGCAGCTCAGGCAGAAGCTGAAAAAGCAAAAGCGGAACAGGAAAAGCGGGCAATCGAAGAGGCTGAGGCGCAAAAGAAAGCTGAAGAGGAAGCCGCCGCCGCTGCTGCCGCTGCCGAAGCAGAAGCAGCTCGTGCTGCCGAAGAAGCTAAAGGATATGAAACAGGCATAACGTATGACCAACTTGCGCGGACGCCTGATGATTTTGTCGGGAAAAAGGTTAAATTTTACGGAAAAGTTGTCCAAGTGATTGAAGGTGGTTCCACTGTGCAAATCCGCTTAGCTGTAAACAAAGATTATGATACCATTCTTTTGGGACAATACAGTAGTTCTATTGTATCTTCCAGAGTTTTAGAGGACGATTTAATTACTGTATATGGCACGTCCCTTGGTCTGATTAGCTACAAATCAACCATGGGCGGAACCATCACTATCCCTTCTATGTCTATAGACAAAATTGACCAGTAAAACAATTTCCCTTGGCCTGCTGCCCCAGAGTGTGTATTAACAATAAACTAGTTTGCCAACGCTAATATACTTACCCAGGGAACCAAGAGAGGTTGTACCAGTTGCCGGACGTTTGAGAAAGAACCTGGTGCAATGGTTATATATAGTGATCTCTTCATTTTTAACAATACAATCATTGAGCTTTCTCAAACTGAAAGTTTTGAAAATGCCTCAAATCTTTAGAATGGGAGAAAAAAGTCGGGGACAGGAAAGGGAAAATAAACAATGGATCTGAAGAAAAAGCTTCATGGAGCAGCTCAATTTGGTCAAAAGCTTCACCATCAATAAGCACAGAAATCGGGCAATCGGTTCTCTGCAATTATACATAAAGAAAGGGTAGAAATTATGGAAAGAGATACTTGGAAGGATCCCTCCTGGTTTACGCCCCGGGGGGAGATCGCAGGTTTTCCGGTGCGGCCCGGCATGTTTCAGGTTAACGGGGCCATGGCCCTGCATATGGGCGTAAATTTCACCGTACACACCCACGAGGGTACCAGCTGCCAGCTGCTGCTGTTCCACAGGGATCAGGAGGAGCCCTATGCGGTGCTGCCTTTTCCGGAGGCGTACAAAATCGGGGACGTCTACTCCATGTTTGTGTTTGGGCTGAAGGCGGAGGAATTCGAGTACGCCTACCGGGTGGACGGTCCCTTCCGGCCGGAGGAAGGGCTTCGCTTTGATAAGAGAAGCATCCTGCTGGATCCCTATGCCCGGGCGGTGGCCGGCCAGAGTGTCTGGGGAGAGCGCAACAAGGGCTGCTACCACGCCAGGGTGGTCCGGGATACCTTTGACTGGGGAGATATGCCTCAGTCCTCCCGGGAGATGAGCGACCTGGTGATCTATGAGCTTCATGTGCGGGGATTTACCCGCCACCCTTCCTCCGGCGTCCGGCACGGGGGAACCTTTGAGGGCCTTAAGGAGAAAATCCCTTATCTGAAGGAGCTGGGAGTCAACGCGGTGGAGCTGATGCCCATCTTTGAGTTTGACGAGACCATGAACTCCCGGGAGATAGGGGGCCGGAAGCTTCTGGATTACTGGGGCTATAACACGGTAAGCTTTTTCTCGCCAAATACCAGCTACGCGGCCGCTGACGAGTACAACCGGGAGGGAACGGCCTTAAAGGAGCTCATACGGGAGCTCCATGAAAATGGCATTGAGGTTATCCTGGACGTGGTGTTTAACCACACGGCGGAGGGTAATGAGCAGGGTCCCTCCTTCTGCTTCAAGGGCTTTGACAATCGGGTCTACTATATGCTGACTCCCCAGGGGGATTACTACAATTTCAGCGGCTGCGGCAACACCCTGAACTGCAACCATCCCATTGTCAGGCAGATGATTCTGGAGTGTCTGCGGTACTGGACGGTGGAGTACCGGGTGGACGGCTTTCGCTTTGACCTGGCCAGCATCCTGGGAAGAAACGAGGATGGCTCCCCCATGAATAACCCGCCTCTCCTGGAGAGTCTGGCGGACGATCCGGTGCTGAGCAATGTCAAGCTTATCGCGGAGGCCTGGGATGCGGGAGGGATGTACCAGGTGGGCAGCTTCCCCGCCAACAGAAGATGGGCGGAGTGGAACGGAAGATACCGGGACGCCTTGAGGAGCTATCTGAAAGGAGACTTCTGGGAGGCCTCCCGGGCAGCCCAGAGTATTGCCGGCAGCGTAGACCTCTACGGAAAGGGGGCTTATGCCGGTTACGATTCCTGCGTCAATTTTCTCACCTGCCACGACGGATTTACCATGTATGATCTCTACGCCTACAATGACAAGCACAATGAGATCAATGGCTGGGGCAATACGGACGGGGCCAACGACAACCGCAGCTGGAACTGCGGGGAGGAGGGGGAGACAGAAAATCCCGAGGTTTTGGCTTTGCGCTACCGGATGATCCGCAACGCCTGCGCGGTGCTGATGTGCAGCCGGGGAACGCCCATGTTCCTGGCGGGGGATGAATTTGGCAACACTCAGTTTGGAAATAATAACGGGTACTGTCAGGACAACGAGATTTCCTGGCTGGACTGGAGCCTGCTGGAAAAGAACCGGGAGCTTTTTGCCTTTTTCCGCTTTATGATCGGCTACCGGCAGCGGCACCCCATTATCCGAAAACAGCTGCCGGAGGCGGTCTGTGGGATGGAGCCCCTGTGCAACTACGATATCTGGGGAAATAAAACAGGATTGCCGGAAAACGTGGGAACCTTCGCCACCTGCTTTGCGGGCTACGACAAGAGAAGGGGCAGGGACGACGCCGTGTATCTGGCGGTGAACGCCTACTGGGAGAATGTGACCATAACTCTGCCGGACATCCGTCAGAGCGGTTTCTGGTATCTGGGGGTGAATACCTACGGGGACGGCGAAGGCTGTTACTGTTATGAGGAAGAGCAGGAAGTGCGGATCGACGGGACCTTTGTGATGCGGCCCAGGTCCGTGGCGGTATTTTCCCTGAAAAAGTATTAGAAGCTGTCTGTTACGAAAAATCAAGGAAAAACTGCCGGAATCATTGACAAAAGACAAAAAAAGTGGTATGTTAATTTCATAACAAGGCCGGGCTGATTACTGACGGAGTTGGATGTGGAGTACCACAGGGGAATCAGTTCTGGAGAGAAAGCCGACCGTCTGGGCAACATTTGTAACCCTTACAAATGTTGTCCTTTTTTAACGCCGGGAAAAGGGGTTAAAAAGGGACTGACAAAAAAGCTTTAAGGAGGAGATAGCTATGTTTAAAGACGAGTACAAGGCGCTGTGTAATGGAGGGGTAGGAAAACTGAATCTGCTGAAAAATAATCCTCTGGGATATTTTGTGTCAGCTATGGTGGCGGGAATGTTCATTTCTTTCGGAAGCTTTGTAGCCTTTACCCTGGGCTCCATCATCAATGCCAGCGATCTGGCGGCCCTGACTAAGCTGCTGCAGGCCTTTGCCTTTGCTTCCGCCCTGAGTCTGGTAGTTATGGCGGGTGCGGAGCTGTTCACCGGAAACAACCTGGTGATGAGCGCGGCGTCCATACGCAAGGCAGTTACCTGGGGGGACACGGTGAAGCTGTGGATCGTATGCTGGATCGGCAACCTGGTGGGTTCTCTGATCTGCGTGGCAGCCTTCCACTTCAGCGGCATTGACGCCGGCGCCACCGGGGAGTATTTTATCAGCATCAGCGCCACCAAGGTGGGCTTTGAGCCGATGCCCCTGTTGATTCGGGCAATCCTGTGCAATATCCTGGTGTGTCTGGCAGTTTGGTGCGCCACCAAGATGAAATCCGAGTCCGGCAAACTGATTATGATTTTCTGGTGTATCTTCGTGTTTATGATTTGCGGCTTCGAGCACAGCATCGCCAACATGAGCATCCTGGGCGTGGGAGTAGCCAACGGCGGAATCACCGTAGGCCAGTACTGCTACAGCGTGCTCTTAGCCACCGTGGGAAATATGATCGGCGGTATAGTATTCACTGCCCTTCCGTACCACCTGATTTCTAAGGAAAAATAATACATAAAAAAGAGGCGTTTTCCGCCCGGAGAGAATAGTTTTGTATAGCGAAAGGTTTTGTGTGAATTTGCCGAGCACGACTTCGAGACTACAGGCTCGAAGCAGCGCAGGCTGAGCACAAAACCTTTCGCTATACGTAAACATCATCCCGGGCGGAAAACGCCTCTTTTTTTGTCGCTATTTTAAACATTCTTTGGCGATGGTGATGAAGTCCTGGGCGTAGGTGGAGAGGTAGGAATTTTTTCGGTGGACGATCACCAAATGATTGATCACCGGCGGGTCTCCCACAGAAAATACCTGCATGGGCCAGAAAAAGGCGGAGTGCTGCACGTAACTCTCCGGGGCAAAGCAGGCGCCCAATCCCTGGGAGGCCAGCTGGATGCAGGTGTGGCTGTCCCGGGTGAGAAAGGGCACCGGCGGCTGAATATGGTACTGCTCAAAGAGCTTTCGGGCTTCCCGGCCGGTGTTCTGGTCAGGGAAGTGGAGAATGAAGGGTTCCTCCGCCAATAACCCCAGGTCCAGCCAGGGATAGCGGCAGAACTTCCGGGGCACAGCGTGTTTGGCCAGAGGGTGGTCGGCGTGCAGCACCAGAAGGATTTCTTCTGTCTTTATCAGTTCATAGGTCAAATCAGGATGGGCCTGCCAGTAGCTTAAGATGGCAAAATCCAGCTTGGTTTCGGTGAGAAGAGAGTCCTGGATGGCGTGGCCCTGCTCGTAGAAATTGATGTGGACGCCGGGGTGAACCTTGTGAAATTCCGTAAGCAGCTGAGGGATCAGGCAGGCGCTGCGCATGGGGGGCAGGGAGATATTCAGCTCCCCCTCATAGGAAGAGCTCATGTCGGAGAGCTCTTTTCTCCAATCCTGATTCAGAGCAATCACCTTCTGGGCGTATTCCAGATAGCGCTGGCCCAGGAAGGTCAGATCATATTGGTGACCGTTTTTGCGAAAAAGCTTTCCGCCCAGCTCCCGCTCCTGCTTCTGGAGAAATTTGGTCAGGGTGGGCTGGGAGATGTAGAGCTCCTGGGCGGCTCTGGTGAGATTTCGATGTCTGGCGATGGCCAGAAAATACTGAAGTTCCGGGAAATCCATGGGTGCCTCCTAACTATTCCAAAAAGGAATGTTTTTTCTGAAAAATATGAATTAGACTTCCTGATGCTTTCATATTACAATATATATCAGAAAAAAACAAGAAAATGAGGAGGAACAAGTATGAGCAAGAGACCGATTATCATCGACACGGATCCCGGTATTGATGATGCCCTGGCCCTGGCTATCGCGCTCTTTTCCGATGAGCTGGATGTGCGTCTGATTACCACGGTGGCGGGCAACGTGTCCCTGGAGAACGTGACCTTAAACACCCTGCGCCTGCTGACTTTCTTCGGCAAGGACGTACCGGTGGCCAAGGGAGCGGCAAAGCCCCTGATCGTGGATTTCGTGGATGCTTCCAACGTACACGGCAAGACTGGCATGGAAGGGTATGAGTTCCCGGAGCCCAAGACAGAGCTGCTGTTAAAGGAGAATGCGGTGAACGCCATGTACCGGGCGATCATGGAGAGTCCGGAGCCTGTTACCCTGGTGCCCATTGCAGCCTTGACCAACATTGCCCTGCTCTTTGCGGTGTATCCGGAGGTGAAGGAGCATATCCGTGAGATCGTTATGATGGGAGGATCCGCCACCAGAGGCAACAAAGGGGTTATGTCAGAGTTCAATATTGCCACCGACCCGGAGGCTGCTCAGATGGTATTCCAGTCCGGAGTGCCCATCGTCATGGCAGGACTGGACGTGGGTCTGAAGGCTCTGGTGCTGCCGGAGGACAGCGAGGAGATCAAGACCATGGGCAAGGTGGGAGATATGGCTTACCATCTCTTTAAAAAATATCGGGGCGGAAGCTTCAAGACTGGCCTTAAGATGTACGACAGCTGCGCCATAGCTTATCTGCTGTGCCCGGAGCTCTACACGGTGGAGGAAACCTACGTGGGGGTAGAGCTGCACGGCACCATGACTGCCGGCTGCACCGTTGTGGACTTAAAGGGATATCTGCACCAGGAGCCCAACGCTAAGGTCTGCATGGACATTGACGGCGAAAAATTCCGCGAGTGGTTCAAGGCGTCCATCGCCAAATGTATCTAACTAAAAAATAAAAGGGGGAAGTTGAGATGTCAACTTTTATCATGTACGCAGCAGCCATCATCGCCGTGGCGATCGTGGTAGTTATGCTGATCAAGAAAATGGATATTAAGATTACCCTGTTCTTAATGGGTATTATCCTGATGTTCGTGGGCGTGGGTCTGGGAAATCCCATCGGCGGGGAGGAGTTCGCCTCCACCGGAGCCATGTGGCTGGATCCCTTAAGTGTAATCGCCAACCAGTTTAAGGATACCATCTCTTCAGCGGGATTCATCATCCTGATTCTGGGCGGCTACTCTGCCTATATGAATACCATCAAGGCCAACAATGTGACGGTAAGCGTTCTGACGAAGCCTATCGCCAAGATTAAATCCGTATACATACTGGTGCCCATCGTATTCCTGCTGGGCAACCTGCTGTCCCTGGTGGTTCCCAGCGCTTCCAACCTGGCGATCATCCTGCTGGCGACCCTGTATCCCATCATGATTCAGGCGGGCATGAGCACGCTGACGGCGGCCGGTATCATCGCCACCACCGCCACCATCGTTCCCACACCTCTGGGAAGCGACAACGTGGCCATCGCCGCGGAGCTGGCCAACACTGCGGAGTATGCGGGTATGACTCCCACAGACTATGTGTTTAAGTACCATGCGATTGTATCTATCCCCACCCTGCTTCTGATTGCGGTAATCCATTACTTCTGGCAGAAGCACTGTGATAAGAAGGCCAAGGACACCGTGAGCAACCTGGAGAAGGTACAGCAGGTGGAGGAGATTCAGGGAGGGGCCCTGTTCCGCACCGTGTACGCAATTCTGCCTCTGCTGCCCATCCTGCTGCTGATCGGCGTGTTCGCCCTGCAGAAGATCACCGGTCTCTCTGTGAACATCAGCGTGGAGGTGGCTACCCTGTTCTCCTTCGTGGTGGCGGTGATCTGTGAGCTGATCCGCACCAGAAAGGGCAAGGAGACCTTAAACCAGACGGAGTCCTTCTTCAAGGGAATGGGCGGTTCCATGCCCATCGTGGCTCTGCTGGTGGCCGGCACGATCTTTGTTACCGGCCTGAAATCCATCGGTCTGATCACTTCTCTGCAGGATGCCATGACCGGCATGCAGGGAAATGGCATGGGCTTCATCCTGCCGCTGCTGCTGGTAGGCCTGACTGCCCTGATCGTACTGCTCAGCGGCAGCGGTACGGCACTGTTCTTCGCCATGGTGCCCCTGATGGTGGCTCTGGCAAACGCCGCGGGAATCTCCGTATTCGCCGTATCCATCCCCATGGGTCTGGCCGGAAACCTGCTGCGGGCCGTATCACCGGTATCTGCGGTGGTCATGATCGTAGCCGGAAGTGTGAATCGTGAGCCCCTGGAGGTGGTAAAGAGAACCTCAGTGCCCATGATCGCCGGAACAGTAATTATGTTTGTGCTTTCCATGGTAATGTTCCTGTAAGAGAGAGCACAGGTATCTCCTAAATGAAAAAAACAGATGACAGAGAGGGCGTCCCCAGCGGACGTCCTCTCTTTTTCTTGACAGCTTTGGGGAATCCGTATATATTTTGTACAGACAAGGGAGGAGACCGTATGAGAAGTGATGAGATAGTAATCGAGGCGGCAGTGATTCATATTTTAGACGGGAAGGTGGGGATGCCCGTGCTTTCCGATCAGGAGCTGGAGCTGGATAGCGACCTGTGCGAGTTTTTCAAGGGACATATTGAGAAATTTACCGAGAGCGACGAGGTAAAGCACTGCCGTTTCCAGGAGGAGTCGGCGGCGGGGAAGCTGCTGGAGCACTGCGGCCGCCAGAATTTCGGGGAGATTTCCCGGCGGCTGTGCCAGAAGCTCTATAAACTGATGAACGCCAACCTGGATATTCCCTCCGGGGACGTGGCGGCCCTTCTGTTTCGCTGCCAGGAGACCCGGTACTTTGGCTTTTTGAAAATGAACTACAAGACATCCTACACGCACCAGACCCAGGCCACAGACCTGGGAGGAAATACCAACGGCATCGTGCTGCAGCAGGCCCTCCTGCCCTCCAAGAGTCAGCGGCTGACAGAGGCCTTCGCGGCCAACCTGGCCACCGGGGAGTTATTGGTGACGGAGAAGCGCTATGAGATAAACGGGGAGAAGAAGGAGTATTTTTCTCAGCTGTTCCTGGAGTGCCAGGGCCCCATGTCCCAGAAGGTTAAGCTTGACCTGGTCACCAGGGCCGTGGATCAGGTGAACCGGAAATATTACGGGGATGAGGACACGGAGCGGAAGATGGAAGTGAAGAGCGTTCTCTACCAGGAGCTGGAGGAGGGCAGTCTGAAGGTGGAGCGGGTGGCGGAGAAGCTTTTTTCTGCCAACCCTGAGATGCAGGCGGATTTTACCGAGCGTTTGGACAAGTACCAGCTGGCCCAGTCGGTGGTGGAGCCCAAAAGCCAGCAGACAGTGAAGAAGTTCCAGAGGCAGCATCTGACCACTGAGGAGGGGATTGAGATCACAATTCCCATGGAGGCATACGGAAATCCGGACAAGGTGGAATTTATCACCAACAGCGACGGTACCATCTCGGTGCTCATTAAAAATATTGGACATCTTCAGTCGAAATAGGGTGGATTTTTTGGGAAAAATTACTTTTTTGCAGATTCAAATAAATTTTTGTTTACATCGGGAAAAAAGTATTTTAGAATAGTAGGGATAAAGATTTAAATAAGCAATGAAGGAAAGGGAATAGGGAATGAGAAGAGAAGACATACACAAAGTGCTGATTATTGGTTCCGGCCCCATCGTTATCGGTCAGGCATGCGAGTTTGACTATTCCGGAACACAGGCTTGTAAAGCTCTGCGCCAGTTGGGTTATCAGATCGTACTGGTAAATTCCAATCCGGCGACAATTATGACCGATCCGGAGACCGCCGATGTGACCTACATTGAGCCGCTGAATGTGGAGCGTTTGACTCAGATTATCGAGAAGGAGCGCCCGGACGCGCTGCTTCCCAACCTGGGAGGCCAGTCTGGCCTGAATCTCTGCTCCGAGCTGGCGGAGACCGGCGTTCTTGATAAATATAATGTGAAGGTAATCGGCGTTCAGGTGGATGCCATCGAGCGGGGCGAGGACCGTATTGAGTTCAAGCACACCATGGAGTCCCTGGGCATCGAGATGGCCAGAAGCGAGGTGGCCTACTCTGTGGACGAGGCTCTGGCTATCGCCGACAAGCTGGGCTATCCGGTGGTTCTGCGTCCCGCCTACACCATGGGCGGCGCCGGCGGCGGACTGGTTTACAATACCGAGGAGTTAAAGACTGTCTGCGCCAGAGGACTGCAGGCGTCTCTGGTGGGCCAGGTTCTCGTGGAAGAGTCCATTCTGGGCTGGGAGGAGCTGGAGCTGGAGGTTGTCCGCGACGCCAAGAATAACATGATCACCGTATGCTTCATCGAGAATATCGATCCCCTGGGCGTGCACACAGGAGATTCCTTCTGTTCCGCCCCCATGCTGACCATTCCGGAGCACATCCAGAAGCGTCTGCAGGAGAAGTCCTACAAGATCGTGGAGGCCATCCAGGTAATCGGAGGCACCAACGTGCAGTGGGCTCACGATCCCAAGACGGACCGCGATATTATCATTGAGATCAATCCCCGTACTTCCCGTTCCTCTGCACTGGCAAGTAAAGCCACAGGATTCCCCATCGCACTGGTATCCGCCATGCTGGCCAGCGGCCTGACTCTGGATGAGATCCCCTGCGGAAAATACGGAACCCTGGATAAATATGTTCCCTCCGGCGACTATGTGGTAATCAAGTTTGCCCGCTGGGCCTTTGAGAAGTTCAAGGGTGCCCGGGACGAGCTGGGAACCCAGATGCGCGCCGTGGGCGAGGTTATGAGCATCGGAAAGACCTACAAGGAGGCCTTCCAGAAGGCTATCCGCTCCCTGGAGACCGGCCGCTACGGCCTGGGCGGAGCCAAGGATTTCGCTTCCAAGTCCAAGAAGGAGCTCTTAAAGATGCTCCATAAGCCCACCAGCGAGCGTCAGTTCATCATGTATGAGGCTCTGCGCAAGGGAGCCACCGTGGAGGAGCTCTATGAGCTCACCAAGATTAAGACCTGGTTCATCGAGCAGATGCGGGAGCTGGTGCAGGAGGAGGAGCAGTTAAAAGCCATGAAGGGCGCTGTTCCGGCAGCCGACGTGCTCAGACAGGCTAAGCTGGACGGCTTCGCAGATCGCTATCTGGCAGGTATTCTGGAGGTTCCCGAGGAGGATATCCGCAAGGCCCGGGTGGCCAATGGAATCGTGGAGGCCTGGGAGGGCGTTCACGTGAGCGGAACCAAGGACGCGGCCTACTATTACTCCACCTACCATGTGAAGGATGAGAGCCCGGCCAGCGACAGCAAGAAGAAGATTATGATCTTAGGCGGCGGCCCCAACCGTATCGGACAGGGTATCGAGTTTGATTACTGCTGCGTTCACGCGGCAAAGGCCCTGCACAGCCTGGGATTTGAGACGATTATTGTAAACTGTAACCCGGAGACCGTTTCCACCGACTACGATACCTCCGACAAGCTGTACTTCGAGCCCCTGACTCTGGAGGATGTGCTGAGCATCTATGAGAAGGAGAAGCCGGTGGGCGTTATCGCTCAGTTCGGCGGACAGACTCCCCTGAATCTGGCGGCAGATCTGAAGAAGAACGGCGTGAACATCCTGGGAACCACCCCGGAGACCATCGACATGGCTGAGGACCGCGATCTGTTCCGGGCTATGATGGACAAGCTGGAGATCCCCATGCCGGAGGCCGGCATGGCAGTCAACGTGGAGGAGGCCCTGGAGATCGCCAACAAGATCGGCTATCCCGTTATGGTTCGTCCCTCCTATGTGCTGGGCGGACGCGGCATGGAGGTTGTCCATGACGACGAGGCGCTGACCTTCTATATGCAGCAGGCCGTGGGTGTGACTCCGGACCGTCCGATCCTCATCGACCGGTTCCTGCATCACGCCACCGAGTGTGAGGCCGACGCCATCAGCGACGGCGAGAACGTATTTGTTCCCGCGGTGATGGAGCACATTGAGCTGGCCGGCGTTCACTCCGGCGACTCCGCCTGCATCCTGCCCTCTATGAATCTCTCTGAGGAGCAGGTGGCCACCATTAAGGATTATACCAAGCGTATCGCCCAGGAGATGAACGTAATTGGTCTGATGAACATGCAGTACGCCATCGAGGACGGCAAGGTTTATGTGCTGGAGGCAAATCCCAGAGCATCCCGTACCGTTCCCCTGGTATCCAAGGTCTGCAACATCCAGATGGTGCGTCTGGCTACCCAGATCATGACCTCCCACCTGACCGGACTGGCTTCCCCGGTTCCGGAGCTGAAGGAGAAGAAGTTCAGCCACTACGGCGTGAAAGAAGCGGTATTCCCCTTCAATATGTTCCAGGAGGTTGACCCGGTTCTCGGACCGGAGATGCGCTCCACCGGAGAGGTTCTGGGCATGGCTTCCGACTTCGGCGAGGCCTTCTATAAGGCTCAGGAGGCTACCAAGACCATCCTGCCCACTTCCGGCACTGTGCTGATCTCTGTCAGCGACCGGGATAAGCCGGAGGTTGTGGAGGTGGCAAAGGGCTTCCATGAGTGCGGATTTAAGATCATTGCCACCGGCCGTACCTATGAGATGATTGTGAACGCAGGTATTCCGGCGGAGAAGATCTTCAAGATCGACGAGGGAAGACCCAACGCTCTGGATAAGATCACCAACAAGAACGTTGACCTGATCGTCAACACGCCTCTGGATAAGAAGGGCGCCACCGACGACAGTTATATCCGCAAGGCTGCGGTTAAGGGAAGAGTTCCCTACATGACCACCATGGCTGCCGCAAAGGCCACTATCGCGGCCATCAAGGCAGTGCAGAAGGAGGGTGTCATCGGCGTGAAGTCCCTGCAGGAGTTCCACAGCGAGATCACCGATAAATAAGAGTTAAATCAGAGGGACTGCTGCGGTTAGCGAAGAGGCTAGCGCAGCAGTCCCCTTGTGGTAAAAGGAGAGCGTATGCGGATCATTATTTCCCCGGCAAAGAAAATGAAGGTGCAGACAGATCTTTTTGCGGCGGAGCTCCCCCAGTTTCTGGAGGAGGCCGAGGAGCTGAAGGAATGGCTCCGGGAAAAAAGTCCCCGGGAACTGCAGAGCCTCTGGGGATGCAGCGACAATATTGCCCGGCAGAACGTACAGCGGCTTAGAACCATGGACCTGCGGAGAAATCTGACCCCGGCCCTTCTGGCCTACGAGGGAACCCAGTACCAGTATATGGCCCCTCTGGTCTTTGAGGAGAAGAGCTGGGCTTACATTCAGGAGCACCTGCGGATACTCTCAGGCTTTTACGGGATTCTGCGGCCCCTGGACGGCGTGACGCCCTACCGGCTGGAGATGCAGGCCAAAGTGAAGATTGGCGGACACAGAAATCTCTATGAGTTCTGGGGGGACAAGCTGGCCAAAAGCCTGGAGGGGGAGGGGAATTTTATTTTGAATCTGGCCTCCCAGGAGTATGCCCGGGCCGTGATTCCCCACCTGTCCCCGGAGACGTCCCTGGTGACCTGTTCCTTCCTGGAGGAGCACGGGGGAAAGCTGGTGCAGAAGGGAACCTACGCCAAGATGGCCCGGGGAGAGATGGTGCGTCTGCTGGCGGAGGCGGGAACCCGAAAACCGGAGGAGATCAAAACCTTTAGCTCGGGAGGATACGTCTATAGCCCTGAGCTCTCCGGAGAAAATCAGTGGATATATGTAAAAGAAAAAGGAGGAGACCGATGAGCGTATTATTTGTGGAGTACCCCAAGTGCAGCACCTGTCAGAAGGCGAAGAAATGGCTGGAGGAGAGAGGCGTGGAGTTTGAGGACCGCCATATCCTGGAGCAGAATCCCACCAAGGAGGAGCTTAAGCTCTGGTGGGAGAAAAGCGGCCTGCCCTTAAAGCGCTTTTTTAACACCAGCGGGCAGAAATACCGGGAGCTGCAGCTGAAGGACCGGATTTTGACCATGAGCCAGGAGGAACAGCTGGAGCTGCTCTCTACCGATGGCATGCTGGTGAAGCGCCCGGTGCTGGTGGGCGAGGATTTCGTGACCACAGGCTTTCGTGAGAAGGAGTGGGAGACTCTTCTGGGCAAATAGGAAGCCTTCATAAGAACGTAAAATATTTTAATGGAATAGTAAAGATTTTACACTTGTAGTTTTAGATTGAGGACGGTATAATAATTTTTGTCGAAAAAGGGAAAATTAGGGGACGGAAGTAGAAAAGTGAACAAGGGCAAAGATTTTTTGATGGATTTATTGAATTTTATAAAATCACGGAGGAAAATCCCACTGCTCATTGCAGGGGGGATTTTCTTGTTGTGCTTGATTTTCGGAATTCTCCGCTGGAGAGCCCACAAGGCTGAGGAGGCGGTGATCCGGGAGAATGTGGTCCGGCTGGAGAACCTGGCGTCCGCGGGACTGGAGGAGACTGAGGAGGAGCTTCGTACCCTCCAGGAGAAGGAGGCTGAGGCCCGGGCGGCTGCGGCTGCGGCCCAGCAGAAGGCGGATGAGGCCAACTTTACCGCCCGGGAGGTATCCTCCCTGCGCCAGTCCTTCCAGGGGTCGATGATCCTGGGAGACTCCATCACCGAGGGCCTGGTGTCCTATCAGTTTCTGGACAGCAGCGTGGTGGCCTACGCCCGGGGAAAGAGTGTGGCCAAGAATGACGACCTGATCCAGACTGCCATAAACAGTAAGCCTCAGAAGGTGTTTATGGCCTTCGGCATGAACGATCTGGGCTATTTCAACGGCGTGGCGGAGAACTTTATCGAAAAGTACAGGGAGGATGTGGAGAGCCTTAAGGAGGGAATCCCGGGGGTGGAGATTTACGTCAACAGCATCCTGCCCATGACGGACGCGGCCATCGCCAAGAACCAGTATCTGGCCCACTATGAGGAGTTTAACCAGAAGCTGGAGGAGATGTGTCAGGATATGGGCATCACCTACATTGACAATACCTTTATTGTGGAGCAGCATCCGGAATTCCACGAGGCGGACGGTCTCCACATGAGCAAGAGTTATTATCCTCTTTGGATGACAAATATGGCGATAAAAGCGGGGATATAAGAGATGGAGACACGAAAGAGAAGAAATCCCAGGACTGGGGCGAAGCTCAGACATGAAGGGGCTTCCGGGAGTGAAGCGCGTTCTGGAACCAGAGCGAATTCCAGGGCTGCAGCGGGGCTGGAGCTGAATCAGGATCTGGTGATGCGGATAGTGAAAGTTGGACTGGTTTTGCTCCTGCTCATTTATCTGATCGTCATATACCGGGGAGACGGGGCCAGAGACTGCAGCATAGAGGAGATCACGGCGGAGATGGAACAGGATTCGGATCTGACGGCCCTGCAGAAGAAGAGCGGCATTGATCTGAAACGGTACATAGGCATAGACGAGGCGTCCTACGACGGATTCCTCTTTTACAAGGCGGAATCCCCCATGGCTGTGGAGGAGCTTCTGATCGTGAAGGTGAAGGAGCAGTCCCAGCTGAGCGACCTGCAGGAGAGCCTGGAGGAGCATGTGGAGAACCAGAAGAAGAGCTTTGAGGGGTATGGAGCGGAGCAGACGGCTCTGCTGAACGAGGCGATCATTGATACCCGGGGTAATTTTGCCTTTTTGGCCGTGGGTGAAAAGGCGGACGCGTGGAAGACGCGTTACGTGGATTTTATCAAATAAATTTGTTTTGGAGCGCAGGGGAGAACCATCATGGTATTCAGCAGCATTGTATTTTTGTTTGTGTTTTTGCCGATAGTACTGGCACTTTATTATGTGATTCCGGGACTTCGCTGGAAAAATATTATTTTGCTGGCAGCCAGCATTATCTTTTACGCCTGGGGGGAGCCGGTGTATATTGTGCTGATGCTGCTATCCATTTTGTTTAATTTTGTCATGGGCTTGGAGCTGGACCGGCTGAAGGAGAATCCCGCCCGCCGGAGGGCGAATCTGATCTTCACGGTGGTGGTAAATCTCTGTATTTTGGGATTCTTCAAATATTACGGCTTCCTGCTGGGATCCATCAACGCCATACTTCCGGTGAATATTCCCTACCGGGAGCTGGCGCTGCCCGTGGGTATTTCCTTTTATACCTTCCAGACCCTGTCTTACATCCTGGATCTGTACAGGGATGAGATTCGGGTCCAGAAGAATATTCTGGATTTCGCCCTGTATATCACCATGTTCCCCCAGCTGATCGCGGGACCCATCGTGCGGTACATCGATATTCAGGAACAGCTGGAGGAGAGGAGCATCACCTGGCATAAGGCCAGCCTGGGCGCGGAGTATTTCATCAAGGGATTGGCCAAGAAGGTTCTGCTGGCCAACACGGCCGGAGCGGTGTACACCTCCATCCAGGGCCTGGGCGACGGCTACCAGACGGTGGTCACCTCCTGGATAGGAATTATTTTTTATACCATGCAGATTTATTTCGACTTCTCGGGATATTCAGATATGGCCGTGGGTCTGGGAAAGATGCTGGGCTTCCAGTTTGTGAAGAACTTTGACTATCCCTACACCTCCAGGTCGGTGACGGAATTCTGGAGAAGGTGGCACATCTCCCTGGGCACCTGGTTTAGGGAGTATGTGTACATCCCCCTGGGCGGAAACCGGGTGTCGGTACCCAAGCATATCCGAAATATTCTGGTGGTCTGGGCCCTGACCGGACTCTGGCACGGGGCGGCCTGGAACTTCGTCCTGTGGGGCGTTTACTACGGCGTGTTTCTGCTGCTGGAGAAATACATCTGGGGCAAATATCTGGAGCGGCTGCCGGGCTGGGTGGGCAATCTGTATACCATGATCTTCGTGATCATCGGCTGGGTGTTCTTCAGCTGCACAGATCTGAAGGACGGCCTCGCTTATCTGGGAAGCCTCTTCGGTGTGGGCGTGGCAGGCTTCGCCAACGCCACCGCTTTCTACTACCTGAAGAGCAGTCTGGTTTTGCTGGTGTTTTGCATCATCTGCACCAGACCCTGGGCCTACAAGTGGTACAAGCGGGTGGCCGGCACCAGGCCTGTGGCGGCGGCAGTGATCAACGGCCTGCTGCTCCTGCTGAGCATCGCTTTCCTGGTATATGATTCCTACAATCCATTTTTGTATTTCAGATTTTAAAGGACGACTAAAATGAAACTAAGAAAGAAAAATAAGCGGAATATCTTTCTGAATATCACGGGGATTCTCTTTTTTGGCCTGGTGGCCTTCCTGGTGCTGGGAAATATTTTCCACAAGGACAGAAGCTTTTCGGAGACGGAGAACCGGATGCTGGCCTCTGCGCCGGAGGTGACGGTGGACAGTCTGCTGTCGGGGCAGTTTGAGACCAACTATGAGAGCTATATCAACGACCAGTTTGTATTCCGGGACGCCTGGGTACACTTAAAAGGCCTGGCGGACACCATCAGCGGCAAGCAGGATTCCAACGGGGTTTTCCGGGGGAAGAAGGGCTATCTGATGGAAAATTTTGTGGAGCCGGATCCCGCTAACCTGGAGAAGGTCCAGACGGCCATCAACAGCTTTTCCCAGAAGTACCCGGATCTGAAGCAGTATTTCCTGCTGGCCCCCACGGCGGTGAATATTCTGGAGGATTATCTGCCCGCCGGCGCCCCTGCCGGGGATCAGAACGCCTGGATGGATCAGATGTATTCCTTCTTTGCGGAAAACGGAGTCACTGGGATTGACGTGAGAGAGCGGTTTAAGGCCCAGCATGAAAAGGGAACCAAGCTCTACTATCAGACGGACCATCACTGGACCACTAGAGGGGCTTATGAGGCCTTCTCGGAGGCGGCGGTGGCCATGGGCCTGGTGGAGACGGCTCCCGCCTATAATGGGATGGTGGTTTCCAATCAGTTCCGGGGAACCCTCTCGGCCAAGAGCGGTTTTCGCATGAACCAGGAAGAAGAGATAGAAGTTCAGCTGCCCGATGAGGATCAGCCGGGCTCCATTGTCACCTATGTCAGCGAGCAGGAGAAATCCGGATCCTTCTACAATGCGGAGAATCTGGAGATTCGTGACGCCTACACGGTGTTCCTGGACGGCAACCACCCGGAGGTGAAGGTGGAGACGCCCCTGGAGGGAGGACGCAAGCTGCTGCTGCTGAAGGATTCCTACGCCAACTGTTTTCTGCCCTTCCTGGCCCCCTACTATCGGGAGATCATAGTCATCGACCCCAGATATTACTATGATGATCTGTCCATGCTGGTGGACGCTGAGGGAATCACAGACGTGCTCTACCTGTACAACGCCAATACCTTCTTCCAGGACACCTCCCTGGCTCCGGTGCTGGAGGCGGCCGCCTCCTCGGGAACAGATGAGAGCGCGGACGGCGCCCAGAATAGTACTAGCCAGACAGGCGGCGGAGCTCAGGATAATACCACATCCACGGATCAGGGAGGAGCTCAGAATACCACCAGCTCCGGCGATCAGGGGGATGGAGGAGCGCAGGATAATGCTGACTCCCAGGATCAGGGGGAGGATGCCGGTCAGGACAGCCCTGACCAGGCAGGCGACGATACGTAGAGTAGATCGCCTGGAGGCGGAAAGAGAGTGTCCCAAAAGCAGGGAGGCCCGGGGAAAATTGCTTCGCGCAGCCCATAAATATGCGGAAGCTTTCCTCAGGAATCCTAGCTTTTGGGACATTTTGTATGGGCAATGGCGCTGTCCGGCCGCCGGCAGGTTATAGCAGCTATGCCAATTTTGTATAGGCAGAAGAGGCTTCACGGCTGAAATGGAGGGGACAATCTGTTGACAAAGGGGGCAGGAATTGCTAAAATAGCAGAAAAGTACCGAAGATTCGGGAAAAGGGGGAATGTGTTATGAGGAGAGTACTATCCATTCTCGTTGATAATACAGCAGGTGTGCTGAGCCGAGTATCAGGACTGTTCAGCAGGCGGGGCTATAATATCAAGAGTCTGACTGTAGGCGAGACGGCAGATCCCAACTATTCCCGTATGACTGTGGTATGTTCCGGCGATGATGTGGTGCTGGAGCAGATTACCAGACAGCTGCGGAAATTAGTGGATGTGAAGGACATCAAGGTCCTGGAGCCGGAGGAGAGTGTCAGCCGTGAGCTGATCATGGTTAAGATGCGGGTAGAGGAGAGTATGCGGGAAAGCGTGCTTTCCCTTACGAATATTTTCCGGGCGAAGATCGTAGACGTGGGCAGGGATTCCATGATTGTGGAGCTCACGGGAACGGAGAGCAAGCTGGAGGCCTTCATGAGCCTGCTGATCGGCAGCTATGAGATCCTTGAGGTTGCCAGAACCGGTATCACCGGTCTCTCCAGAGGCAGCGGAGATGTGCGCTATCTCTAAAAAACAGAGTGCTAGAGAAGAGAACCTTCCCTAACCATATATTAAAGGCAAAATAGGAGGAAACACAACATGGCAGTAAAGATTTATTATCAGGAAGATTGTAATATGGGCTTGCTGGAGGGCAAGACGATTGCAATTATCGGTTACGGAAGCCAGGGACATGCCCATGCCCAGAACTTAAAAGATTCTGGCTGCAGAGTGATCGTAGGCCTGTATGAGGGAAGCAAATCCTGGGCAAAAGCTGAGAAGCAGGGATTTGAGGTATATACGGCTGCAGAGGCAGCAAAGCGCGCGGATATCATCATGATTCTGATCAACGATGAGAAGCAGGCTAAGATGTACAAGGAGTCCATTGAGCCCAACCTGGAGGAGGGCAACATGCTGATGTTTGCCCACGGCTTTGCTATCCATTTCGGACAGATCAAGCCGCCCAAGAACGTGGACGTTACCATGATCGCTCCCAAGGCTCCCGGCCATACCGTAAGAAGCGAGTACCAGATCGGAAGAGGAACTCCCTGTCTGGTGGCTGTGCATCAGGATGCCACCGGAAAGGCCCTGGATCGCGCTCTGGCTTATGCACAGGCCCTGGGCGGAGCAAGAGCAGGCGTGCTGGAGACCACCTTCCAGGTGGAGACAGAGACCGACCTGTTCGGCGAGCAGGCAGTGCTCTGCGGCGGCGTTTGCGCCCTGATGAAGGCTGGATTTGAGACTCTGGTTGAGGCAGGATACGCACCGGAGAACGCATACTTCGAGTGTATCCACGAGATGAAGCTGATCGTAGACCTGATCTACCAGAGCGGATTTGCGGGAATGAGATACTCCATCTCCAACACCGCTGAGTACGGCGACTATATCACCGGACCGAAGATCATCACCGATGAGACCAAGAAAGCCATGAAGAAGATCCTCTCCGATATCCAGGACGGAAGCTTCGCCAAGGATTGGCTGCTGGAGAACCAGTCCGGATGCGCGCACTTTATGGCTATGCGCAAGCACGAGGGCGAGCATCAGCTGGAGCAGGTGGGCGCCGAGCTGCGTAAGCTGTACAGCTGGAACAACGAGGACAAGCTGCTGGACAACTAAGAAAGCGGCTATGGAATAAAATAAGATCATGAGAGGGGAGCACCTTATGGGCCGGATAGGCTGGCCCAGGAGGCGCTCCCTTTTGTAGTGTTGTGAGCACAGCTTGCTCAGGATTTATAGGAATAGAGAGAGAACCCATAAAAACCCGGCAGGCTATACAATACACGCCATTGTATAGCCTGCCGGGTTTTGCCTGATTAATCCAGTATGGTAATTTTCTTGATAATGGGCTGCTGATCCCGAACGATGGTTCCGTTGTCGTCAATGGGCTTAGCGGAGGCGCAGATGGTGTCCACCACCTCCATACCTTCCGTCACTTTCCCGAAAGCGGCGTAATCCCCATCCAGGAAGGTGCTGTCCTGATGGACGATGAAGAACTGGCTGGAGGCGGAATCATTGTTTTTGCTCCGGGCCATGGAGATGGTTCCCCGCAGGTGGGAAATGTCGTTCTCCACCCCGTTGTTGGAAAATTCGCCCTTGATCTTCTCGTCGGAACCGCCGGTTCCGTTGGCCTGGGGATCGCCTCCCTGCATCATGAAACCGGACATAATCCGGTGGAAGGTGAGACCGTCATAAAACCCCTCGTTGGCCAGGTTGACAAAGTTGGTGACGGTGATGGGGGCGGTGTCCGCGTCCAACTCCAGGGTGATGGTTCCGTAATTTTCTACCTCGATGGTAGCGTGGTGCATGCCGGACAGGAGATCCTCCGAGCCTGTCTCGTCCTCCGCGGCGGTGGGAGCAGGCGTGGCGGTGGGATCCTCCTGTACGGAATCTTCCCCTTTGTCCTTGCAGCCCGTCAGAAGGCTGACTGCCATGGCCGCCATACAAAGCATGGCAAAAAATCGTTTCATGGTTTCCTTTACTCCTCTCTTAATCTGGTGTACATTCCCTCATATAGCGCAGAAAGCTTCCCAGGGCGAAGCCGGCGGCGCCGTGCTCCTGGTACAAGAATCCAACTTCCCTTCTGGGGAAGGTTACCTCCAGGGGAACCTCCACCAAGCTGGATGCTCGCAGATCCTCCTCCACAAACTCGCGGATGACGCAGGCGATTCCCAGTCCGGTTCGCGCGAAGTCGATCAGCAGATCCATGGTGGTGACCTCCAGGATATGCTCCACCGGCAGGGATATGGCCTGCAGGTAGGGGTCGATATACTGGCGGGACACATTGGCCTGATCCAGAAGCATGTAGGTGGCTGAAGCGGCGTCACGCATTTTCAGATTTTCCAGGTAATCGGGGGTGGCCACGAAGGTGTCCTGGATACTTCCCATGGATAAAAAGGAAAGGCCGTTCCCGGGACTTTCCGGGGTTCCCACCAACCCTACGTCGATTTTTCCGCTCTCCAGCAGCCCCAGAATCTCATGGGTGGGCTGGCAGTCGATGGAAATCTGAATATGGGGATGAGCCTTCACGAAGCCCTGCAGGTGGGGGAGCAGCACATAGCGGCAGAGGGTAGTGCTGGCGCCGATGCGAAGCTGCCCCATTCCCAGGTCGTGAATCCTGCGCATCTGATCCTCTCCGGAGGAGAGGGCATCTACAGCTGTACGTACATGAGTGTACAAAATTTTACCCTCATTTGTCAAGTGAACTCCGCGGGAAGTTCTGGTAAAAAGCGGCACCTGGAGGGACTGCTCCAATTTCTGGATGGCTTTGCTGATGGCCGGCTGACTGATGTACAATTCCTTGGCCGCCTTGGAGATGGTTCCGGCGTTGGCCACCGTATAAAAAATGTGATATAAAGACAGGTTTTGTTCCATAAGACTCCTTTTCTATAAACGTAAGTTATAAATACCATAGTTAACATGTATTACTATTATAGCAAAAACTATGCTATAATGGCAAACAGAAAGTGCTTGAGTAAGGAGGAAAATCTCATGGGCATGACAATGACACAGAAAATCCTGGCGGCAGCCGCTGGATTGGACCATGTAGAGGCGGGACAGCTGATTGAGGCTGAATTGGATCTGGTGCTGGGAAATGACATCACCTCCCCGGTAGCTATCCATGAAATGGATAAAATGACCGTAAATACTGTTTTTGACAAAGATAAAATTGCTCTGGTCATGGACCACTTTATCCCCAACAAGGATATTAAGTCCGCGGAGCACTGCAAATGCGTGCGGGAGTTTGCCTGCAAGCATGAGATCACCAATTATTTCGACGTGGGAGAGATGGGCATCGAGCACGCCCTGCTGCCGGAGAAAGGTCTGACGGTGGCGGGAGACGTGATCATCGGAGCGGATTCCCACACTTGTACCTACGGCGCTCTGGGCGCCTTCTCCACCGGTGTGGGAAGTACGGATATGGCTGCGGGAATGGCCACCGGCAAGTGCTGGTTTAAGGTTCCCTCCGCCATCAAATTTAACCTCATCGGGAAACTGCCCAAGTGGGTCAGCGGGAAGGACGTTATCCTGCACATTATCGGTATGATCGGCGTGGACGGCGCTCTGTACCGCTCCATGGAGTTTGTGGGGGAGGGCGTGGCCAGCCTGTCCATGGACGACCGGTTTACCATCGCCAATATGGCCATTGAGGCCGGCGGAAAGAACGGTATTTTCCCGGTGGACGACAAGGCCAAGGCTTATATGGCGGAACATTCCAAGAGAAGCTACAAAGTATATGAGGCGGATGAGGACGCCGTTTACGATGAGGAGTACACCATTGATCTGAGCCAGCTGCGGCCCACGGTGGCTTTCCCCCATCTGCCGGAGAACACCAAGACCATTGACGAGATCACTGAGCCTGTGGCTGTGGATCAGGCGGTGATCGGCTCCTGTACCAACGGACGCATCGACGACCTGCGGGTGGCCGCCCAGATCTTAAAGGGACGCCGGGTGAAAAAGGGACTGCGCTGTATCGTGATTCCGGCCACCCAGGCTATCTACCTTCAGGCCATGGAGGAGGGGCTCTTAAAGATATTCATCGAGGCCGGGGCAGTGGTGAGCACACCCACCTGCGGACCGTGCCTGGGCGGATATATGGGCATCCTGGCTGAGGGAGAGCGCTGTATCTCCACCACCAACCGGAACTTTGTGGGACGTATGGGACATGTGAAGTCAGAGGTTTATCTGGCCAGCCCCGCAGTGGCGGCTGCCAGCGCGGTGACAGGAAAGATTTCTTCCCCGGAAGAACTGGGAATGTAGGAGGTAGCAGATGAAAGCGCAGGGAACAGTGTTTAAATATGGCGACAACGTAGATACGGACGTGATCATTCCGGCCAGATATCTGAATTCTTCAGATCCGGCGGAGCTGGCGGCCCACTGTATGGAGGATATTGACAAGGATTTCATCAAGCAGGTGCACAAGGGAGATCTGATCGTGGCCAACAAAAATTTTGGCTGCGGCTCCTCCAGAGAGCATGCGCCCATCGCCATCAAGGCGGCGGGGGTCAGCTGTGTCATCGCGGAGACCTTCGCACGGATTTTCTACCGCAACGCCATCAATATCGGTCTCCCCATCATCGAGTGCCCGGAGGCGGCCAAAGGGATTGAGGCCGGAGATCAGGTGGAGGTAGATTTCGACAGCGGAGTGATCTACAATCACACCAAGGGAACCCAGTATCAGGGACAGGCCTTCCCGGAGTTTATGCAGAAGATTATCCGGGCGGAGGGATTGATTAATTACATTAACGGAAAATAGACAGTAAATCAGGCAGTAACGGTTTGACAACCTTCATTACCGGCAGCTGTTCCGGGTGAGTCAATGAGATTTTCCCCCGGGGCGGCTGCTTTTTTGTTCCGCAGGCAACTTTGCGCAGCTTGCCGCAGGCGGAAGGGGGGCTGCATTATTCGATATTCACTAATTATAGCAACCCACTTTCTTGCTTACAGAATAGCAAAGAATTGTTGTGAATTTTCTGAATATATGAATTTTAGAAAAATTTTTAAATTAGGGCTTTACAAACGGAAGGAAATGGTATATACTACATCTTGTCGACGGGGTATGGCGTAGCTTGGTAGCGCGCACGGCTGGGGGCCGTGAGGTCGCAGGTTCAAATCCTGTTGCCCCGACTGAGAAGAGCTTTGAGAGATCAGAGCTCTTTTTTCTTTCATGGAAGACTGTGGTCCTATGAAAGATGAAATAAGAAACGCTCCGCGAGAATCGCACTGCGGCGGAGGGAAGGTGTGGCAAGGACCGAGGAAAAGTTCTTGACAGTCAATCCATAAAATGATAAAGTAGACCTATCTAATTGAAAAGAAAAGGCGAAGAAGAGGAAGAGTACCGTGGGTGTCCGCCTGCAGAGAGCTGTCGGCTGGTGTGAGGCAGCGGAGGGAGCTGACGGGAACTGACCTCAGAGCAGCTGTCCGAAATCGCCCCTGGCGAGAGTAGACACAGACGGCCCCCAGCCGTTATCTGGGCAGGATATAAGGTCTGAGACATGACTCGTATCCGGTGAGTGTATGAAGAGTTTAATTCATAAACAGGAGTGGTACCGCGCGGAGCATTTATCGCCTGCGTCTCCTGCCAAAGGGCAGGAGGCGCAGGCTTTTGTTTTGGGGAAAGAGCGTTTCCCCAATTAATGAAAATACTCCCTGCGGGATGCCTTTCTTTTCAACGAATCAGCAAGGTGAAAGAAGGAGGATCTAGTTATGATGAATTGCGGCAAGTACAAGAGACAGTATTTTATGCCCCCGGTGGCCTGTATGGACTGGGCGAAGAAAGAATATGTGGAGAAGGCGCCCGTATGGTGCAGCGTGGATCTGCGGGATGGAAACCAGGCCCTGGTGATTCCCATGAGCCTGGAGCAGAAGATTGATTTCTTTAAGCTGTTGGTGAAGATCGGTTTCAAGGAGATCGAGGTGGGATTTCCGGCGGCCTCCGAGACCGAGTACGAGTTCCTGCGGGCGCTGATCGACAAGAACCTGATTCCCGACGACGTGACTATCCAGGTGCTGACCCAGGCCCGGGAGCACATTATCCGCAAGACCTTCGAGGCGGTGCAGGGGGCGAAGAACGTCATTGTCCATGTGTACAATTCCACCTCCCTGGCCCAGCGGGAGCAGGTGTTCAGAAAGTCCAAGGAGGAAATCCTGGAGATCGCTGTGGAGGGAGCTAAGCTGTTAAAGGAGCTGACCGAGGAGGCGGGAGCCGACTACCGCTTTGAGTACAGCCCGGAGAGCTTCACCGGCACGGAGCCGGAGTACGCCCTGGAGGTGTGCAACGCGGTTCTGGATATCTGGAAGCCCACCGCGGACCGCAAGGCCATCATCAATCTGCCGGTTACCGTGGAGCACTCCATGCCCCACGTGTACGCCAGCCAGGTGGAGTATATGTGCAAGAACCTGAAATACCGGGAGAACGTAGTGGTATCCCTTCATCCCCACAACGACCGGGGCTGCGGCGTGGCCGACTCTGAGATGGGTCTGCTGGCGGGAGCCGACCGGATCGAGGGAACCCTCTTCGGAAACGGTGAGCGCACCGGAAATGTGGATATTATCACCCTGGCCATGAATATGTACTCCCAGGGCGTGGATCCCCAGCTGGACTTCTCCGACATGCCGGATATCTGCGAGCAGTATGAGAAGTACACGGGCATGCAGGTGGATGAGCGAAGCCCCTACAGCGGCGCCCTGGTATTCGCAGCCTTCTCCGGTTCCCATCAGGATGCCATCGCCAAGGGCATGAAGTGGCTGGAGGAGAAGGATCCCGACCACTGGACCGTGCCCTATCTTCCCATTGATCCCAAGGACGTGGGCCGCAACTACGACGCGGATGTGATCCGCATCAACAGCCAGTCCGGCAAGGGCGGCGTGGGTTACATCCTGGAGACAAAGTACGGCCTGAATCTTCCGGCCAAGATGCGGGAGGCCATGGGCTACGCGGCCAAGGCTGTGTCCGATCACAGCCACAAGGAGCTGCAGCCGGAGGAGATCTTCCAGCTGTTTACCAAGACCTTCGAGAACGTTACGGAGCCCTACAAGATCGTGGAGGTGCATTTCCAGCAGAAGAACGATGGCATCGTGACCCAGGTGACCTCCACCTTCAAGGGAAAGAAGATCGTCACCGAGGCAGTGGGAAATGGACGCCTCAATGCGGTGAGCCAGGCCTTGAAGAAGGCCTACAACCTGAAGTACGACCTGGTTACCTACCAGGAGCACGCGCTGGAGCAGAGCTCCCGCTCCCGGGCTATCGCCTATGTGGGCATCAAGAAACCGGATGGAACCCTTTCCTGGGGCGCCGGCGTTCATGTGGACGTTATCCATGCAGCCATCGACGCCCTGGTGACTGCCATCAACAACCGCTAGGAGAAATACCGGCAGCCGGCAGAGGGAAATACCCTTGCCGGCAGATATCGGCAGCCGGTCGGGGAAAACCGGCTTGCCACGGAAAAACCCCTGTGATATAATAGCCGCAGAGTGTTTATCATCGCAGAAGTTGAGCGCAGAGAAAGGCGGAAAGCTGTTATGGAATTATATTATACAAGTACGAGAAACCGGGAGGTGCGGGTGACCGCCTCCCAGGCGATTCTTCAGGGACTGTCTGAGGACGGAGGCCTGTTTGTGCCGGAGTCCATTCCGGCTATGGAGGTTCCCATGGAGGAACTGGCCCAGATGAGCTACCAGCAGGTGGCTTACCAGGTGATGAGCCGCTTCTTCACGGATTTCACCGAGGAGGAGCTGAAAAGCTGCATCGACCGGGCTTATGACGAGAAGTTTGATACGGAGGAGATAGCGCCTCTGGTGAAGGCGGAGGGCGCCTATTACCTGGAGCTCTTCCACGGAGCCACCATCGCCTTCAAGGATATGGCTCTGTCCATCCTGCCCCACCTGATGACCACCTCCGCCAGGAAGAACCACGCGGAGCATGAGATCGTGATTCTGACGGCCACCTCCGGGGATACCGGTAAAGCTGCCCTGGCTGGATTTGCGGATGTGCCCGGGACCAAGATCATTGTTTTCTACCCGGAGAACGGCGTGAGCCCCATCCAGAAGAAGCAGATGGTGACCCAGAAGGGAGATAACACCTACGTGGTGGCTATCCGGGGCAATTTCGACGACGCCCAGACGGGGGTTAAGAAGATTTTCAACGACAAAGCCATGGGTGAGCGGCTGGCCGCCGCGGGCTATCAGTTCTCCTCCGCCAACTCCATCAATATCGGGCGGCTGATTCCCCAGGTGGTTTACTATGTGTACGCTTACAGCAGGCTCTTAAAGAACGGGGAGGTTGCCCCGGGAGACCAGATCAACGTGGATGTGCCCACGGGCAATTTCGGAAACATCCTGGCGGCCTACTACGCCAAGCAGATGGGTCTGCCCATCGCCAAGCTGATCTGTGCGTCCAACGAGAATAAGGTGCTCTTTGATTTCTTCCGCACGGGCACCTACGATAGAAACCGGAAGTTTGTGCTGACTTCCTCCCCCTCCATGGACATTCTGATTTCCAGCAATCTGGAGCGGCTGATTTATCGCCTGGCCGGGGAAGACGATCAGGCCAACCGGCAGCTGATGGAGGAGCTGGGAACCACAGGAACGTACGCCATCTCTGCAAAGATGCGCGAAAAGCTGGAGGATTTCTACGGAAATTATGCCAGCGAGGAGGAGACTGCGGAGCAGATCCGCCAGCTGTACGAGGATACGGGGTACGTGATCGACACCCACACGGCTGTGGCCGCCCGGGTGTACGGCAAGTACCTGGAGGAGACTAAGGATTCCACTAAGACGCTGATCGCTTCCACCGCCAGCCCCTTCAAGTTTATCCGCAGCGTGCTCTCCGCCATTGACGGAAAATACGCGGATATGGAAGATTTCGCCCAGGTGGAGGAGCTCTCCAGAATCGCCAACGTGCCGGTGCCCAAGGCCATCCAGGAGATCCGCACAGCGCCGGTGCTGCACAATACCGTGGTGGACGTGGAGGAGATGCCCGCCATCGTGGAGAAGATCTTAAAAGTATCTCAGAAATAAGAAAATGGAGGCTGTCGCCGCAGACAAAGGACAGAAAAACTGTCAGGACTGCGGCGGCAGTTTTTTCTCTTGAAAAAATGGTAAAAGGAAGTTTCTGGAGATTGACATAACTGAGAATTTTTCTTGAAATCTGACATAGACTAGAGTATAATCTATTTAAGGTAATTCACCTGGGATGTGCGACACTCCTGCATTTTTGAACCTACATTTATTTACAGGGATTCCTACATCGCCGCGCTAATGTCAGGCCGCCATATTGCAGCGGAAGACAGCGGTACGGCTGCGGTTACCCACTTGGCTCCGTTAGGAGTCAAAAAGCAGGAAACGGCATTTCGGGGATTACAGGAGGAGGAGCTTTTAGCTCCTCCTCTTTTGCCGATAAGAGATTAATGGAGGATAGAGAAATGGGAAAAGTACTGTTTGGGGTTCTGCCGGACGGCAGAGAGGTTTACGCTTTTGATCTGGAAAACACAAAGGGAATGAAGATGCGGGTGATTGAGTACGGCGCCATTTTAACCTCCCTGGAGGTTTTTGACCGGGAGGGGCAGCTGAGGGACGTGGTGCTGGGCTATGATCGTCTGGAGGACTATATGGTAAACGGCTGCTTCTTCGGCAGCACCATAGGCAGAAGCGGAAACCGCATTCAGGGGGCCTGCTTCCAGCTGGGAGACAGGCAGGTGAAGCTTACGCCCAACGAGGGGGAGAATAACCTGCACAGCGGCCCGGAGGGCTTTGAGAAGAAGCTGTGGAAGGGAGAGCAGCAGGGAAATTCCGTGAAATTCTCCCGGGTAAGCCCCGACGGGGAGAACGGTTTTCCGGGAAATTTCCAGATCTCTGTCACCTACACCCTGACGGAGGACAACCAGGTGGAGATTGCCTACCAGGGTTCCTGCGACCAGGACACGGTGGCGAATTTGACCAATCACAGCTATTTTAATCTGGCGGGCCATGAGAGCGGGGCGGCCTTAAACCAGCTGGTAAAGATTTTTGCCGGCAGCTATACTCCGGTGGACAACGCTTCCATCCCCACAGGGGAGATCGCTTCCGTGGAGGGAACGCCCATGGATTTCCGGGAGGAGAAGGAGATCGGCCGGGACATTGAGGCGGATTTCTCTCAGCTTAAGGCCACCGGCGGATACGACCACAATTACGTGCTGGACAAGCCCCTGGGAACCTACGGCCCCATGGCGGAGGCCTGGTGCCGGGAGAGCGGAATTTATATGAAGGCCTACACGGACTGTCCGGGCGTGCAGTTTTACGCGGGCAACTTCATCGAGAACGAGACCGGCAAGGGCGGAGCTTTTTATCCGGCCAGAAGCGGCTACTGTTTTGAGTCCCAGTATTATCCCAACGCAGTAAATGTGCCCGCTTTCCCCTCGCCGGTGCTGAAGGCCGGGGAAACCTACCGGAGCAAGACCGCCTACCAGTTTTTCGTGAGGTAAAGGGAAGACCTGTATCATCGGGACAGGGTATGAAATATCCCGGATATTCATATACTGGGGTATGGGTAAACATGATTATTTTGGTTGGAAGGTGCTGGCTCTGCTGCTGTTGATCCTTCTGGGACTTATCTGGACGGTGCGCAGCCAGCTTAAGCTGCCGGAGGGCCTCTTGAATATGAAGGAGGCTCTCCTTCGCCAGGCGCGGGGAACCAGCCCCCAGGGGGAAGAGGGAGCGGGGGTCAGAGAGATGCTGGCTCAGGCGACGAAAGCCCTCAAGCCTCCGGGAAGCTCCCCGCAAGACCAGCGCAGCCAGGAAGAGAAAATCCGGGTGGTGCTGGAAAATGACAGCCAGGGGGGATACTACCATCAGGAGGCGGTGCTGACCGCCTCCGCCCCCTGTCTGCGGGAAGACACCGGAGAACAGCTGGCGGCCGCCGGGGAGGAGGTTACTCTCACGGGGGAGAGCGCCTTTCCGGAAAATGGAATCCTGCGGCTCACCGCCGGGGAGGGAAGTAAGCTTCAGGTACTCTCCCTGAACAGGACCCAGGGGCATCCGGCCTACGAGGGAACCCTGGAAATCCGTAGGACGGATAAAGGGCTGCTGCTGATCAACGAGGTGGATATTGAGACGTATCTGCGCTACGTGGTGCCCAGTGAGATGCCGGCCAGCTACCAGATGGAGGCTTTAAAGGCCCAGGCCGTCTGCGCCAGAACCTACGCCTGCAAAGCCCTGGAGGAGGGCAGGATGGAGGCCTATTACGGGGATGTGGACGACACCGTAGCCTTTCAGGTGTACAACAATATTTCCAGCCAGGAAAGGACAGACCAGGCGGTGGCGGAGACTGCCGGGAAGGTGATGATCTCCGGCGGCCAGCTGATCAGTGCCTACTTTTTTTCCACCTCCTGCGGGCACACCAGCACCGACGAGGTGTGGAACGGGGAGACCACAGAGCCCTATCTTAAGAGCACTTACCTGCTGGAGGGGGAGGAAAGGAATCTGGAGACGGAGGAGGCTTTTGCCTCCTTTATTCAGACTGAGGCCCCCAGCTACGACTCCGGGGAGACCTGGTACCGGTGGGAGATCTCTTTTCCTGCGGAGCTGCTGCAGAGCCGGTTCTCTGCCCTGGACCCTCAGGCGGGAACCCTGCAGGCCATACAGGTGAAAAAAAGAAGCAGCGGCGGGGCGGTGGAGGAGCTTACGCTTTTGGGCTCCGCCAAAAGTGTGACTCTGACCAATGAGTACCGCATACGGGAGTGGCTCTCCCCGGGGGATTTGCCGGTGCAGCGGGACGGGGAGGAAGTTTCCGGGGAAATGAGCCTTCTGCCCAGCGCCTATTTTATCTGTCAGCCCCAGGAGGAGGACGGGGCGATCCGCTCCTGGAGCATCCAGGGCGGAGGGTACGGCCACGGGGTTGGGATGAGCCAGAACGGGGCCAACCAGATGGCGAAGGAGGGCAAAAGCTGGGAGGAAATTCTCCGGTTTTTTTATCAGAATATCGAGATTACAGACCAATGGAGCTGAATGAGCAAGGCTATTGTCAGGGGAGGGAATCCATGGTATAGTGTGGACATGAGAGGAAGATTTTGAAATTATGAAAAAGATTCTTAAAAGCATTGACGGCTTCCTGAGAAGGATACAGCTGGATCATGTGGGGGCTTATGCGGCCCAGGGAGCATATTTTATCCTGCTGTCCTTTATCCCTTTTCTGCTTCTTCTGATGACGCTGATCCGTTATACGCCCATCACTGAGGAAATGGTGCTCCAGGGAATTTTTCAGGTGGTCCCGGAGAGCGGCGGGTTTCGGGAGCTGATTTCCGGCATTGTCCGGGAGGTGTATACCAAGTCGGCGGCCGTGGTGCCTATCTCCGCTATTTTTACCCTGTGGTCCGCGGGAAAGGGCGTTCAGGCCCTGTCCAACGGGCTGAACAGCATTTACCATGTGCAGGAGACCAGGTTCTACCTTTTTAACAGGATCCGGTCGGCCTTTTATACCCTTTTATTCCTGCTTTCCCTGACTTCCACGCTGGTGCTGCTGGTCTTCGGAAACAGTATCCAGAGAAAGCTGGAGGAGTATGTGCCGATGATCGCCAGACTTACGGCCTTTATCATCGGCATGCGTACAGGGATTACCCTGCTGGTGCTGGCGCTGGTGTTCCTGATGCTCTACAAGGTAGTGCCCAACAGAAAGGCCTCCTTTAAAAGCCAGGTGCCGGGAGCGATCATCAGCGCGGTGGCATGGTCTTTGTTTTCCCTGGGTTTCTCCCTGTATCTGGATTACTTTGACGGAATGTCCAATATGTACGGGAGCCTGACTACCTTGATTCTGGTGATGCTGTGGATGTATTTCTGTATGTATATTGTGCTGATCGGCGCGGAGATCAACGCCTATTTCGAGGACAAATTCCGGCGTCTGCAGCAGACGGCGGTGGAGAAGCTCCAGAGCGAATACCGGGAGCTGCTGGACAAAGTCCGGGAAAATGATTAAATTGTGCTTGACTTTGCAGGCAAACTTGCTTAGAATAGTTAGAAGATAAAAAGCTGTGATGGTGCAGGTAGGAAGCATATGTCTTGCAGAGAGAAGAGGTCACCGGCTGAAAGCCTCTTTAAGCTCCTTGTGTTTCTGAGGTTCACACCGGAGCTGCATCCCTGAAAGGTACAGTAGGGGATGACGTGGCTGTGCGTTAAACAGAAGTTGAGAGCTCGGGTTTTATGGCCCGGGAATCAGGGTGGTACCGCGGAAATTTTATTCCGTCCCTCGGACAGAGGGGCGGATTTTTTTGTTTCATAGGAAAATATTCCTGTGCGGCAAGAAGCTCCGCCAGAGCTGTCAGGCAGTACTGAGATTTTAGTAAAAGAATAAAGGAGAATTGCAATGAGTGAAGTGAACATCAGGGAAAAGCTGCAGGCCATTTTAAATGAGGCCACAGAGAAGATTCAGGCAGCGGATGCGCTGGAGAAGCTCAATGAGGTCCGGGTAAATTTCCTGGGCAAGAAGGGGCAGCTGACGGCGGTGTTAAAGGGAATGAAGGATGTGGCTCCCGAGGACAGGCCCAAGGTGGGCCAGCTGGTCAATGAGGCCAGGGAAAAGCTGGAGGGACTCATGGAGGAGAGTAAGTCCCGGATGGAGAAGCTCCTGCTGGAGAAAAAGCTGGCCGAGGAGGTTATCGACGTGACCCTTCCCGCCAAGAAGGCGGATGTGGGACACCGTCATCCCAACACCATCGCCCTGGAGGAGGTGGAGCGCATCTTCATCGGTATGGGTTATGAGGTAGTGGAGGGCCCTGAGGTGGAATATCAGGACTATAACTTCACTAAGCTGAATATTCCCGAGGGGCATCCGGCCAGGGACGAGCAGGACACCTTCTTCATTGACGATAAGATTTGTCTGCGTTCCCAGACCTCCCCGGTGCAGGCCAGAACCATGGAAAAGGGCAAGCTGCCCATTCGTATGATCGCCCCCGGGCGGGTATTCCGCTCCGACGAGGTGGACGCCACCCATTCTCCCTCCTTCCATCAGATTGAGGGGCTGGTTATTGACAAGCACATTACCTTTGCGGATTTGAAGGGAACTCTGGAGGAGTTTGCCAGAGAGCTGTTCGGGCCGGAGACCAAGACTAAATTCCGTCCCCACCACTTCCCCTTCACCGAGCCCTCCGCGGAGGTGGATGTGAGCTGCTTCAAGTGCGGCGGCAAGGGATGCCGGTTCTGCAAGGGCTCCGGTTGGATTGAGATCCTGGGCTGCGGTATGGTGCATCCCCACGTGCTGGAGATGTGCGGCATCGACCCCGAGGAGTATACCGGATTCGCCTTCGGCGTGGGCCTGGAGCGAATCGCCCTGCTGAAGTATGAGATCGACGACATGCGGCTGCTCTACGAAAACGACTACAGATTCTTGAAACAGTTCTAGGGCTGCCCGGCTGCGAAGCAGCCGAGGAAGCGCGGAGGCGCTTCCGCCTTGCGCAGCAAGGGAGGCAGCCCGGGCTGCTTGACAAGCGAAGCGGTCAAGCAGATACCGCAAGGGTAAAGTAAGCGGTCAAGCAGATACCGCAAGGAAAAATGAAACTGGTCAAGCAGATACCTTATGGAGCGGTCAATTTGAACGAGATGGAAAGAGGAGAAGAGGATGAATACATCATTATCATGGATTAAGAGATATGTGCCGGATCTGGATGTGACGGCGCAGGAATACACGGACGCCATGACGCTGTCCGGAACTAAGGTGGAGGGCTTTGAGCGGCTGGACGCCGATCTGGATAAGATCGTCATCGGCCAGATTGAGAAGATCGAGCCCCATCCCGACGCGGACAAGCTGATTGTCTGCCAGGTTAATGTGGGCGACCAGGTGGTACAGATTGTCACCGGAGCTCCCAATGTCAAGGAGGGAGACAAGATCCCGGTGGTGCTGGACGGCGGCCGGGTGGCCGGAGGCCACGACGGGAAGAAGACTCCCGGCGGAATTCAGATCAAGAAGGGAAAGTTAAGGGGCGTTGAGTCCTGCGGTATGATGTGCTCCATCGAGGAGCTGGGAAGCGACCGGAACATGTATCCGGAGGCCCCGGAGTACGGCATTTACATTTTCCCGGAGGATGCGGTGGTGGGCGAGAGCGCCATTCACGCCCTGGGTCTGGACGATGTGGTCTTTGAGTACGAGGTGACCTCCAACCGGGTGGACTGCTACAGTGTCATCGGAATCGCCCGGGAGGCGGCAGCCACCTTCAACAAGAAATTCTGCCCGCCCCAGGTGACAGTTACGGGAAATGATGAGAAAGCTTCCGACTACATCCAGGTGGAGGTTCAGGAGCCGGAGCTGTGTCCCCGCTATACTGCCCGGGTGGTAAAAAATGTAAAAATCGGGCCCTCCCCCAAGTGGATGCAGCGCTGCCTGGCGGCCAACGGCATCCGTCCCATCAACAACCTGGTGGATATCACCAACTACGTGATGGAGGAGTACGGCCAGCCCATGCATGCCTATGACCTGGATACCATCGCCGGTCACAAGATTATCGTGCGCCGCGCCGAGAACGGGGAGAAGTTCGTGACCCTGGACGGCCAGGAGAGAAATCTGGACGATCAGGTGCTGATGATCTGCGACGCGGAGAAGCCGGTGGGTATTGCCGGAATCATGGGAGGAGAAAACTCCATGATCACCGATGAGGTAAAGACGGTGCTCTTCGAGGCGGCCTGCTTCGACGGAACCAACATCCGCCTCTCCTCCAAGCGTCTGGGCCACAGAACCGACGCCTCCGGAAAATTTGAGAAGGGACTGGATCCCAACAACGCCCAGGCGGCCATTGACCGGGCCTGCCAGCTGATGGAGGAGCTGGGCGCCGGAGAGGTTGTGGGCGGAATAGTGGACGTCTACAGCAAGAAAAAAGAGCCGGTGCGGGTAAAATTTGAGCCGGAGAAGATCAACGATCTTCTGGGTACTGATCTGACCAAGGAGGAGATGCTGGGCTATCTCCAGCGGGTGGAGCTGATTTACGACGACGCCGCCAATGAGATTGTGGCTCCCACCTTCCGCCACGACATTTTCCGCACGGCGGATCTGGCGGAGGAGGTTGCCCGCTTCTACGGCTACGACAATATTCCCACCACCCTTCCCAAGGGTGAGGCCACCACTGGAAAGCTGCCCTTTAAGCTGAGAGTGGAGGAGGTTGCCAGGGACGTGGCAGAGTTCTGCGGATTTTCCCAGGGCATGTGCTACTCCTTCGAGAGCCCCAAGGTATTTGACAAGCTGCTGCTGCCTGCGGACAGCCCCCTGCGCCAGGCGGTGACTATCTCTAACCCCCTGGGAGAGGATTTCTCCATCATGAGAACCATTTCCCTGAACGGTATGCTCTCCTCCCTGGCTACCAACTTTAACCGGCGGAACAAGAGCGTGCGCCTCTATGAGCTGGGAAATATCTACCTGCCCAAGAGCCTGCCCCTGACCGAGCTGCCGGAGGAGAAGATGATGTTCACCCTGGGCATGTACGACGACGGCGACTTCTACGATATGAAGGGCGTGGTAGAGGATTTCTTTGACAAGGTGGGTATGCACAAGCGTCCCGAGTACGATCCCAAGGAGAAAAAGCCTTTCCTTCACCCGGGCCGTCAGGCGGAAATTCGTTACGAGGGAAAGGCTGTGGGATATCTGGGAGAGGTTCATCCCACGGTAGCGGCTTCCTACGGAATCGGCACTAAGGCCTATGTGGCTGTCCTTGACATTCCCCAGGTGGTGGAATTTGCCACCTTTGACCGCAAGTATACCGGTATCGCCAAGTATCCGGCAGTAAACCGGGACATCAGTATGGTGGTGCCCAAGGAGATTCTGGCGGGAGATATTGAGCATATGATCGCCCAGCGGGGAGGAAAGATTCTGGAGAGCTACAAGCTGTTCGACATTTATGAGGGCAGTCAGATCCAGAAGGGCTATAAATCCATGGCCTACTCCATCGTATTCCGCTCCCTGGAAAAGACCCTGGAAGAGGCCGAGGTATCCGCGGCCATGAAGAAGATCCTCAACGGTCTGGAGAGCATGGGCATTGAGCTGCGCCAGTAAAGGAGTAAACCATGCGCTTATACATTGTGAGACACGGGGAAACCAAGTGGAACCGAGAGAGACGGCTTCAGGGGAGTACCGACGTGGAATTAAACGATAAAGGAATCGCGCTGGCGAAAAGTACGGGAAAGGCACTTGCAGAAGTGCCTTTTCGCCGGGCCTTTTCCAGCCCCCTAAAGCGGGCCGTGGTGACGGCCAAGCTGATTTTGGGAGAACGGCAGACGCCGCTTATTCTGGACGAGCGGCTGAAGGAGATTTCCTTCGGAAACTGGGAGGGGCGCTGCATCGATCCCGCCCGCAAGGAGCTTCCCGACAGCTTTGAGAAATTCTTCCGGGATCCGGAGCACTATGTGCCGGACGCCGCCGGAGAGACCATTCCAGATTTCTGCGGGAGAACCGGAGATTTTCTAGAGCAGCTGCTGGCAGAGGAGGGCGAATCGGAGGAGAATTTCCTGATTGTGGTGCACGGGGCGGTGACCCGGGCGCTGATGCAGAACCTGCTGGGCGGCCCCATGGCAGACTTCTGGCGGGGAAATGTGCCCCCCAACTGCGCGGTGAATATCATTGACATTACAGACGGAAGGGCCACTCTGGTGGCGAAGGACGTTACCTATGGCGAATGAGACGATGAAAACATCAGATTTTTATTTTGACCTGCCCCAGGAGTTGATTGCCCAGGATCCCCTGGAGGATAGAGCTTCCTCCAGGCTTCTGCGCCTGGACAAAAATACCGGGGAGATTTCTCACCACCATTTCCGGGATATCAAGCAGTTTCTGAAGCCCGGCGACTGTCTGGTGATCAACGACACCCGGGTGATTCCCGCCCGCCTGTACGGCCGGAAGGTGGGAACCGACGCCCTCATTGAGGTGCTGCTTCTGAAGAGAAAGCCGGATGATGTCTGGGAGATCCTGGTAAAGCCCGGGAAGAAGGCGAAACCCGGCACGAAGATTTCCTTTGGGGACGGGCTGCTGACCGGGGAAATTATCGGCGTGGTGGAGGAGGGAAACCGGCTGATCCGCTTTACCTATCAGGGGATTTTCGAGGAAATCCTGGATAAGCTGGGGGAGATGCCGCTGCCTCCATACATTACCCACAAGCTGAAGGACAGGAACCGCTACCAGACGGTCTACGCCAAGCACGACGGCTCTGCGGCGGCTCCCACCGCCGGCCTCCATTTTACCCAGGAGCTGCTGCGGGAGATTCAGGAGATGGGCGTGAAGATTGCCCATGTGACCCTGCATGTGGGACTGGGCACCTTCCGGCCGGTGAAGGTGGAGAACGTGCTGGAGCACCACATGCACTCGGAGTTTTATGTGGTGGAGGAGGATCAGGCCCGGCTGATCAATGAGACCAAGGCTTCCGGTGGGCGGGTGATCGCCGTGGGCACCACCAGCTGCCGGACCCTGGAGAGCGCCACCGGGGAGGACGGAATCTTAAAGGCCGGCAGCGGCTGGACAGAGATTTTCATTTATCCGGGCTTTACGTTCCACATGATCGACGGGCTGATCACCAACTTCCATCTGCCGGAGTCCACCCTGCTGATGCTGGTATCGGCTCTGGCCGGGAAGGAGCATATCCTGCAGGCCTATCAGGTGGCCGTGCAGGAGAGGTACAGATTTTTCTCCTTCGGGGACGCCATGTACATTGAATAAGTAATCAGAGAGGCGAAGGTTCCGTTATTGGAGCTCTGCGCCTCTCTTTTTATAGCTAGCTGTACAAGCTCCGGTTTTTCGTGTAAAATTTATTTATGCAACTGAGTAAATGTTTTTTTGAACCAGACAATACGTTGTTTTTTTAGAAGAGGGCAGAGACTGGGGAGGAAATTTTATGGAGTACTATGCGCATATAGAAGGAACACGGACACAGACGATAAAGGAGCATTTGGAGGGAACTGCCCGGCTGGCGGGCGAGTTTGCAGGAGCGTTTGGAAAAAGCGATTGGGGATATTGCTGCGGCCTTCTGCACGATGTAGGAAAATATTCTAAGGCGTTTCAGCGGAGAGTTCACGGAGAGGATATCCGCGTGGATCATTCCACAGCGGGGGTTCAGCTTTGTATGGAGAAGGGCGGCCTGTATGAAATCATGAGCTATTGCATTGCCGGACATCACGCGGGCCTTCCGGATCAGGGCGGCTCCTCGGATGCGGGGGATATGCCGACTCTGATGGGAAGGCGACGGAAAAAAATCGAGGATTACCAGGCGTATAAGGAGGATATTCAGATTCCGGAGCTGCACTCCCTTCCTTTTGAGGCTGCTAAGGCAAAAAACAAGGATTTTTCCTTAAGTGTATTTATCCGTATGCTATATTCCTGTCTGGTGGATGCTGATTTTCTGGATACGGAACAGTTTATGACGGCGGGGCAGACTGCAAGAGAGGGCGGCGAGGAGATGGAGATTCTTCTTGCAAAGCTGGAAGCCTATACTGCCGGCTGGCGGGAAGTAAAGGAGCCGGATAACGTCAATGGAAGAAGGACGGAGATTTTAAATCATTGCCTGACCTGCGGAGAGATGGGGAAGGGTATATTTCGACTTACCGTTCCCACAGGAGGCGGAAAAACCGTTGCCTCTCTGGCCTTTGCCCTGCGTCACGCGGTAAAGCAGGGAATGAAGCGGATTATCTACGTTATTCCATACACCAGCATTATTGAACAGAATGCGGGGGTGTTCCGGGAGATTCTGGGGGATGAAAATGTGCTGGAGAATCACAGCAATATTGATTATGAGGGAAAAGAGGAGCTGAAGCCCTTCCAGCTGGCGGCGGAAAATTGGGATAAGCCGGTGGTGGTGACGACAAATGTGCAGTTTTTTGAGTCTTTGTTTTCCAATAAATCCTCCAGGTGCAGAAAATTACATAATATCGTCAACAGCGTGATTATTTTTGATGAGGCGCAAATGCTGCCCTTTGACTTTTTGAAGCCCTGTACGGCTATGATGGAAGAGCTGGTGGAGCGTTACGGATCCAGTATTGTGCTGTGTACGGCCACACAGCCTGCGCTGACCTCCTTTTTCCGGGAGGATGCCGCATTTACAGAGCTTTGTCCCAGAGTAGAGGAGCAGTTTCGCTTTTTTGAGCGCGTTACCTATAACAATCTTGACACGCTGACAGAAGAGAACCTGGCGGAACGCCTAAAGGGAGAATTCCAGACGCTGTGTATCGTAAACACAAAAAAGAGAGCCCAGGCGCTTTACGAGGCGGTAAAAGGGGAAGGGGTGTATCATTTGTCTACCGCCATGTATCCCAAGCACCGAAAAAGGGTTCTGGAGACCATCAGGAAGCGGTTGTATGAAGGAAAAAGGTGCGTACTGATTTCCACAAGCTTGGTGGAGGCAGGGGTGGATTTAGATTTTGAGACCGTGTATCGCCAGCTGGCAGGAGTGGATTCCATTATTCAGGCAGCGGGACGGTGCAACCGGGAAGGGAAAAGGAGCCCTGAAGACAGTAAGGTGTTTGTTTTCCGCTTTGAAGGGTGGGAGACAGTACCGGGGCAGCGGCAGCAGATTGATGTGGCGAAGCCAATGTTCGACAAGTATGAGGATATTGCTTCTCTGGAATGTATAGAAGAGTATTTTGAAGCTCTGTATCATTTGAAGGGAGAAGGGCTGGACAAAAAGAAAATCATGGCGGAATTTAAAGCGGGTGGATATCATTTCGCAAAGGCGGCAAAAGCATTCAAGCTGATTGAGGGGGACACGAAGACCATATATATTCCTGCAAATGAAGAGGCGGTTTCCCTTTTGCAGAGGATGAAGGAGGAAAAATGTACAAGGTCGGAAATGAGAAGGGCGAGCCAGTATTGTGTCCAGGTATATAAAAGAGAGTTTGAAAAGCTGTATGGTATGGGAATGGTGAGAGCAGTCTCGGAAAATATAGAAGATTCCTATGAATTGGTAAAGAAAGAGCAGTATACGGAGGAGCTGGGGTTAAAGCTGGAAGTGGAATTGGGAACAGCCCAGTTTCTGTAATGGGAGAGCGGAAGGGCGAAGGCCTGCGAAGAAATTCCTTCGCAGGCCTTCCGCCGTTGCCATTACGCTGAATATTATAATTTCAATCCGCAGGTTCTCCTGACAGCAATAATATAACAGAATTAAAATAAAAATTCAATGGAATCAAAAGATAGATTAATGTCAAATATAACTTCTATAAAATTCTCGTAACATCATATTGACTTTCGGGGCAAGAGATGTTATGCTCGGCTTAAGAGCAATAAAAGCGTGTATAGCAAAAGACACGACAAAAACGAAAGGAGAAGGCCATGGGATTTGGTGTAAAGGTCAGGGTTTGGGGAGATTATGCGCTGTTTTCCAGACCCGAATTTAAGACGGAACGGTATTCCTATGATGTGATAACGCCGTCGGCGGCCCGAGGGATACTGGACTCAATTTTTTGGCATCCAGGGCTGCAGTGGGTACCCGATGAGATTTGTGTGGTAAAGCCTATCCGGTTCACCAGTGTCCGCCGGAATGAGGTAAAGAGCAAGGTTTTGGCCAGCAGTGTACTCCAGGCGTATAACGGGGCGGACAAGCCGCTGTATATTAGTACAAAAGCGGACATTGTGCAGAGAGCCTCCGTCCTGCTTTGCGATGTGGAATACGTGATATCTGCGCATTTTGAGATGACCAGCGAGGCCAAGGCTACAGACAATCCCGGAAAATTCAAGGATATTGTCATGAGGCGGTTGAGAAAGGGAGAATGCTATCACATGCCATATTTTGGCTGCCGGGAGTTTCCCGCTCATTTCTGTCTGTGCGAGGATGAGGTTGAGAGCGTATACAGCCAGGTGCCGGAAAAGGATTTGGGATTTATGCTGTTTGACATGGATTATTCGGACAGAGAAAATCCGCAGCCTATGTTTTTCAGAGCCGTTATGCGAGGAGGAATTTTGAACCTGCGGGATTGCGAGGTGGTCAGATGAAGTTGGAGCCGTTGGTAAACTATTATGAATGTCTGGCAGAGCAGGGGAAGGTGTCCCGAGAGGGCTGGTGCCAAGCGAAGGTCTCCTATGCAATTAACTTGTCCGAAGAAGGAAAGATAACGGGGATTCTATCTCTGAAAGGAGAAGATGAAAAGAAAAGAATATCTATTCCCCAAATGATAACCGTACCGGAAATGGTAACCCGCTCCTCGGGAGTCTCCGCGAACTTTTTATGTGATAATGCGAAATATATGCTGGGAATCGACGCGGATGGGACGAATCCCCGGACCCAGGAATGTTTTCAGGCAGCAAAGGAAAGGCATTTATCCCTTTTGTGGGGAGTGGAAGGCCCCATGGCAAGAGCAATCTGCCGATACTTTGAGGAATGGAATCCGTTGGAGGCGAATAGCCATCCGGAGATTCAGGAAAACTGGGAGGAGCTTACGGCGGGCGGAAACCTGATTTTTTCTATGGGGATGAATTATGCCCAGGAGGACAGTGCTATACGTGAGGCCTGGGAAAATGCCAGAAGTGTTGCCGGGAAAACGGAAGAAGGGATTTGCCTCGTGACGGGGAAACGGTCAGAAATTGCCAGAATCCACAAGAGCATTAAAGGAGTGCCAGGAGCCCAATCCAGTGGGGCGGCGCTGATTTCCTTTAACGCGCCGGCCTTTGAATCTTACGGCAAGGAGCAGAGCTACAATGCACCGGTGGGAAAATATGCGGAATTTGCCTACACAACGGCTTTGAACTATCTGTTGAGCCAGCGGGAATACGTTTTTCAGTTGGGAGATTCTATGATTTTGTTCTGGGCGGAGGGCGGAGAGGAGGCATATCAGGATGCCTTTTTCCAGGCGGTAGTTTCCAGAGCTGATAATCAGGAGGAACTAAAGGAAATTTTTGGGCATTTAAAAAATCAAGAGCCGATTTTTATTCAGGGAATTTCACTGAATCCGCAGCAACGCTTTTATATTCTGGGGTTGGCACCCAATGCGGCGAGGCTGTCGGTTCGCTTTTTCTATGAAAGCTCATTTGGGAATATACTGGAAAATCTGTCCAGGCATTACGAGAGAATGGAGCTTGTAAGGCCGGTCTGGGAGACAAGAGAATATTTGGGCGTGCGGGATATGCTGTTTGAGACGGTAAATCCAAAATCCAAGGATAAATCGCCGGTTCCCAATATGGCTGCCATGGTACTGCGTTCTATCTTACAGGGAGCCCCTTATCCGGAGAGACTATACGCAGATACGCTTATTCGGATTCGTGCGGAACAGGGAAATGTTACCTGGGGCCGGGCAGCGATTGTAAAGGCATATTTGATACAAAACCGTAAATGGGAGAAAGGAGCAGCTTATATGGAAGTAAACACAGAAGAGATGGAGAGCAAGGCTTATGTGCTGGGACGGCTGTTTTCAGTATTGGAGGCGATTCAAAGGGAGGCGAATCCAACAATCAACGCTACGATTCGGGACCGGTATTTTAATTCAGCGTGTGCAACTCCGGCTTCCGTTTTTCCGGTTTTGGTAAAGCTGAAAAACAGTCACATGAAGAAATTGGAACGGGAAAAAGGCTGGGCAAAGCCCTATTATGAGCAGCTTTTAACAGAGATCCTAGGAAAGCTGGGGACCGAGTTTCCCAGACGCTTGTCTTTGGAGGACCAGGGTAAATTTATCTTAGGATACTATCAGCAGACCCAGAGAAAGTATAAAAAACAGGAGGAAAAATAAATGAGCGAGATAATCAAGAACAGATACGAATTTGTGGTATTGTTTGACGTAGAGAACGGAAATCCAAACGGGGACCCCGACGCCGGAAACATGCCGAGAATTGACCCGGAAAGCGGCCTGGGACTTGTGACGGATGTTTGCCTGAAAAGAAAAATCAGGAATTATGTGGAGACAGTGAAGGAGGAGGAAGCGGGATTCCAGATTTATATTAAGGAGGAGGTACCCTTAAACAGGAGCGACCGGGCGGCCTGTCAGGCTCTGGGGATTGAAGAGACAGAGGACAAGAAGGTGACGGAGGCCATAAAGAAGTTAAAGAAAAACGACCCGAAAGCAGATTTGAAGCTGCGGGATTACATGTGCAAGAATTTTTACGACATCCGTACCTTCGGAGCAGTTATGACCACCTTTGTGAAAGCGGCTCTGAACTGCGGGCAGGTGAGAGGCCCGGTGCAGCTGGGCTTTGCCAGAAGTATCGACCCGGTTGTTAGCCAGGAAATAACAATTACAAGGGTTGCCATCACCACGGAGAAGGATGCGGAAAATAAGCAGACAGAAATGGGCCGAAAAAGTATTGTGCCCTATGGTCTGTACCGGGCGGAGGGCTATGTCTCCGCAAATCTGGCGCGCAAAGTGACGGGTTTCACAGAGGAAGATTTGGAGCTGCTCTGGGAGGCGATTATAAACATGTTCGAGCACGACCATTCGGCGGCGCGGGGGAAAATGGCTGTCCGCGAGCTGATTGTATTTAAACACAGCAAGGAGCTGGGAGACTGCCCGGCATATAAACTGTTTGACGCTGTGGAGGTAAAGAAGAACGAAGGGGTTGAAGCCCCCAGAAGATACCAGGATTATACCGTTGAGATTCACCAGGAGCAGATTCCGGATTCGGTTGAAATGAAAAGGATGATTTAATGAAGTATGCGGAAGACGATTATTTGATGATTTCGGGCATACAGCATTTTAAGTTTTGCCGGAGACAGTGGACTCTGATTCATATTGAGCAACAGTGGGCGGAAAATATGCACACGGTTACAGGTGAGCTTATGCACAAGAAGGCTCACGACCCGTATCTGGCGGAAAAGAGAAAGGATACAATTATCGCCAGAGCCCTTCCGGTGTCCTCGGCAGAGCTTGGCGCTAGTGGCGAGTGCGACATTGTGGAATTTCACAGGTGCGAGGATGGAATTTCCCTCCACGGACACAGGGGACTGTATTCTGTTTACCCGGTTGAATATAAAAAAGGAAAACCTAAGCTGACGGAGGAGGATAAATTGCAGCTTGCGGCGCAGGCCATGTGTCTGGAGGAAATGTTTTGCACAGCCGTACCGGAGGGAGCTCTTTTCTACGGAGAAACCAGAAGAAGAGAAACGGTGGAAATCACAGAGGAGCTGCGCTGTGAGGTACAAAGGATGTTTCGGGAAATGCATCAGTATTACGACAGAAAATATACACCCCGAGTGAAATACGGAAAAGCTTGTAATTCCTGTTCCTTGAAGGAACTCTGTCTGCCGAAGCTGGGAAAGGCTGTTTCTGTGAAAAGCTATATGAAGCAGGTGCTGGAGGAGGACGAACAATGCGAAAGCTATTAAATACATTATACGTCACATCGGAAAACAGTTATCTGGCTTTGGACGGAGAAAATGTAGTTGTTCTCGAGGAGAAAAATGAGCTTGGCAGGCTGCCGCTGCACAATTTGGAGGGAATCGTATCTTTTGGTTACAGAGGTACGAGCCCGGCGCTGATGGGCGCCTGCGCAGAGAGGAATATTTCTCTGTGTTATTTGACACCCCAGGGGAAATTTCTTGCAAGGGTTTCCGGGAGGGTAAAGGGAAATGTCATTTTAAGGGAACAGCAGTATGCCAGCAGCAGGGATGAAGAAATCAGCTTGAATATAGCGAAAAACTGCATTTTGGGCAAGGTGCATAATGCCAGATGGGTTCTGGAGCGAGCAGTTCGGGATCATAGTATGCAGATTGATGTAGAGCGTGTGAAGGCAGCCTCCGGGCTTTTGAAAAATTCCTTGACTCTTATTAAGGATTGCCAATCCAAAGAACAGCTTCGAGGCTATGAGGGCGAGGCAGCGCAGGTATATTTCCGTGTATTGGACCAGCTGATTTTACAACAGAAGAAGGATTTCTCTTTTCATGGGAGAAATAAAAGGCCGCCTATGGATGCTGTAAATGCGCTTTTATCCTTTGTGTATACGCTGCTTACCAGCAACATAACTGCCGCGCTGGAAACGGTTGGCTTGGATCCGTATGTGGGGTATCTTCATACGGAGCGTCCCGGGAGAGCTTCCCTGTCTCTGGATTTAATTGAAGAGCTTCGGGCCGTTCTGGCAGACCGTTTTGTTTTGTCGCTTATTAACAAAAGGATTGTAAGTGGGAAAAGCTTTGCAAAGAAGGAAAATGGAGCAGTTCTGATGGATGATGATACCCGCAGGAGAGTGCTTACCGAGTGGCAGAATAAAAAGAAGGAGGTCATAACCCATCCGTACTTGAAGGAAAAGGTGGAATGGGGGATGCTGCCCTATGTGCAGGCCATGCTTCTCGCCAGATACCTGCGGGGAGATTTGGACGGTTATCCTGTTTTTCTGTGGAAATGAGGTGCAGTAAATGTTAGTTTTAATCACGTACGATGTGAATACGGAGACGGCAGCAGGCAGGAAGCGCCTTAGGAAGGTGGCAAAACAGTGTGTCAATTATGGACGCCGCGTGCAAAATTCCGTTTTTGAATGCCTTGTGGATAACGCCCAGTGCATAATGCTGAAGTCAACTCTGGAAGAGCTTATTGATAAGGAAGTTGACAGTCTGCGCTTTTATTATCTGGGAAATCAATACCAGACAAAAGTAGAACACCTGGGGGTAGACCGGGGAATTGCAGCAGACAAGACTTTGATTTTGTAAGCTGGTGCGAAGCACAAGCAGACAGAAAAATCCAGGCCGATTCGCACCAGAAAAACTATACAAAAAGAACGAAATACCCTTTAGAAAAGATAAGCTTGAAGAAAAAGAGGACAGAAAAAGGAAGGATGTTGGTAATATGGTATAAATATAGAGATGAAAAATTAGTTGAAATTGCTGTCGCTCCCTACGCGGGAGCGTGGGTTGAAATCGTTGTGATCCGCAAAGGATCCACTGAGACGACGTCGCTCCCTACGCGGGAGCGTGGGTTGAAATTCCGTGCCGGGCCCGTCCTGAATAGGTCACTCATGGTCGCTCCCTACGCGGGAGCGTGGGTTGAAATAAGGATCAGGCGGCTACGCTCCTTTGCTTTGGGGAGTCGCTCCCTACGCGGGAGCGTGGGTTGAAATCCTCGTCCTCCTTTCTTTCCGCGATATTCACGGTCGTCGCTCCCTACGCGGGAGCGTGGGTTGAAATTTCCCCTTCCTCCCGCAGGAGACCGTATCCGTTAGTCGCTCCCTACGCGGGAGCGTGGGTTGAAATATGCCGGTGTAAGTGTGAAACTCGCCGTCGGCCGTCGCTCCCTACGCGGGAGCGTGGGTTGAAATATGGCCGGAGTGAGCAGCCGGTACACGTCGCTGATGTCGCTCCCTACGCGGGAGCGTGGGTTGAAATCATGCTACCCCAGTTATTGCAGATGGGCATACAGGTCGCTCCCTACGCGGGAGCGTGGATTGAAATCCATTTTTCGATTATTGCGTCGCAAATGGCGTCGTCGCTCCCTACGCGGGAGCGTGGATTGAAATAGCATTTTCCAGGCCGGCATAGGTTACTACCGTAACTGTCGCTCCCCTCGCGGGAGCGTGGATTGAAATGAGGAATTAAAAAAACATGAATATAATCAGACACGGTCGCTCCCCTCGCGGGAGCGTGGATTGAAATCACGGTGCCGATTGCCCGGTACTGCTGGATTTCTGTCGCTCCCTACGCGGGAGCGTGGATTGAAATGCTGAGCAACAAGGAGCTGGATCTGGCCTTTTACAGTCCTCCCTACGCGGGAGCGTGGGTTGAAATCGCAAAGCGATTATTTTCTATGACGAATTAGTCCGGTCGCTCCCTACGCGGGAACGTGGATTGAAATCCGTTTACCGTCAGGGTGCACTCCCCGTCCCCGGAGAGTCGCTCCCCTTGCGGGAGCGCAGATTGAAATATCCGAGATATTTGCTACGGTTTCATTAACATAGTCTTTGTGATTTTGTCCGAAATTCTCAGAGCAAACGATCGAGATGAGCGATTGCTAGAATCCGGTAAGTTAGAACAGAGACTTTCACATAATGAAAACCCTGTAAGTTACGCGGAGTACATGGAGGTGATTCCTCACGATTTTGTTTATAGGATTAGGGCGTCAATATGAAAAAACATCTATGCAGATCATCAATTCATGAGAGATTATCTGGAACAACAGGATACCTTTTCGAAGGTTCGTTCCTGCTAGCGGACGGCGCCTATAACGGCAAACGAAATTCACAAATCGCTTCTTCAAACATTGCTGATTTTTACAATCAAGAAGATCCTTGCGTAGTAAAGCAGCTTGGAATCTCCGCCCCAAATAGGAAAAGCCTGGATTGAAGGGAAAACTCCTTCCAGAATCCAGGCCATTTCCTTATTTTTCTTTAATATTCCAAATTACCTCCGGGACAGCAGATTACCCCTGCAGCCGTTCCAGATCTCGATAGAATTCCGGATAAGAGATGTTCACGCAGTCTGCCTCCAAAATAGTGGTAGTTCCCTCGGCGGCCAGGCCGGCCACAGCGAAGGACATGGCGATCCGATGGTCCAGGCGGCTGTGTACCTGGGCTCCGTGAACGGGGCGGCCACCCCGGATAATCATGCCGTCGTCGGTTCCGGTGATATCCACGCCCATGGCGGAGAGGCTCTCCACCATAATATCCAGCCGGTTGGATTCCTTCACCTTTAATTCCTGAGCGTTGCGGATAACCGTGGTGCCTTCGGCGAAGGAAGCCAGAACGGCGATCACCGGGATCTCGTCGATGAGGGTGGGAATCAAGTCTCCCTGAACCGTGGTGCCCCGAAGGGAGCTGTGGCGCACCAGGAGGTCTGCCACCGGTTCCCCGGAGACTATCCTGGGATTTAAGGACTGTACGGAGCCGCCCATGGCCTCGATCACCCGCAGAATTCCGTCCCGGGTAGGGTTGACGCCGACATTTTTCAGAAGGATTTCTGAGCCGGCTACCAGAAGGCCTGCGGCCAGGAAGTAAGCGGCGGAAGAAATGTCTCCGGGCACCTGGATTTTCTGGCCGGTAAGTCGGGGCCTGGGCCAGATAACGGCTGTTTTTCCAAAGCTCTCCACCCGGGCGCCAAATCCCGAGAGCATCCGCTCCGTGTGATCCCGGGAGAGAGCAGGCTCCGTCACGGAGGTCTGGCCCTCAGCGTAAAGTCCCGCCAGAAGCACACAGGACTTTACCTGGGCGGAAGCCACGGGGGACTGGTAAGCAATTCCTTTTAAGGGGGAACCCTTGATGAGCAGGGGAGCGCAGCTATTGCCCCTCTCGCTGGTGATGGAGGCCCCCATCAGACTTAAGGGCCGGATAATCCGATCCATGGGGCGGCTCTTTATGGAGGCGTCCCCGGTGAGGCGGCAGGAAAAATCCTGGCCTGCCAGAATTCCTGAGATCAGCCGGGTGGTGGTACCGCTGTTTCCGGCATCCAGGGTATCCTGGGGAGTCTGCAGACCCTGAAGGCCCCGGCCGTGAACCAGGATGGCGCCGCCGGTATTTTCGATGGAAATCCCCAGTTTTTGAAAGCAGGAGATGGTGGACAGACAGTCCGCCCCCTGCAGAAAGTCAGTGATCTCCGTGGTTCCCTCGGCCAGGGCTCCGAACATGACGGCCCGGTGGGAGATGGACTTATCCCCGGGAACCATGATTTCCCCCCGCAGGGGACCGCATTTCTTAAAATCCATAGTACTTCTCCTTACCGCTGGTGGATGGTGTAGTTTCGCTCTGTCAGCACGTGGACAGCTTTTTCCTGGGCCTCCGCCTCGTAAAATTCAATGCGCAGCACGCCCTCTTCAAATTCCCGGTTGTGGACGATTCCGATGTTTTTGATGTTGATATTATTCATGGCCAGCAGAGTGGCGATGGTGGCGATTCCGCCGGCCTCGTCGTAGATATCACAGTAAATGGCGAATACCTTCTGCAGGGGTCCCTTGGAGGATTCCGGCAGGGCATCCCGGTACTCCCGGGAAGAATCAAACATCTGGTAGAGGGCGTCGCCTTCCTGATTATCCACAAAGCAGCGGGCCTGAACCAGCAGCTTAATATACTCATCCAGAACCCGGGAGATGGCCGGGCCGTTGGAGAGACAGATCTGCTGCCACATCACCGGCGAGGAGGAGGCAATTCTGGTGATGTCCCGGAAACCTCCGGCGGCGATCTGCCGCATACACTGATCGGAGGTATCCAGGTTCTTGATGGCGTTTACCAGGGAGGCCGCCACAATGTGGGGCAGGTGGCTGACAGCGGCGGTGACGAAATCGTGCTCCTCCCAGGTCATCACCATGGGAATGGCCTTGAGGGAAGTGATCAGCTCCATAAATGATGCCAGGCCCATGACGTCTACTTCACCTCCTGGGGTGATGAGATAGTACGCGTTCTCCATGAGAAAATCCGTGGAGCTGGCGTAACCGCTCTTTTCTGAGCCGGCCATGGGATGACCGCCCACGAAGCAGCTGTCCATGCCGGCCTCAGTCACAGCCCGGTGCATCTCTCCCTTGACGCTGCCTACATCGGAAATAATGCAGCCGGCCTTTTTTGTTTCCTTTAAAAAGGGCAGGTAGGTGATATTATCCTTCACCGGGGCGCAGAGAAAAATATAGTCGCAGTCCCCAAAGGCAGGATCCTGGACCGTGCAGACGGTGTCCACAATCCCTTCTTGGTGGGCCAGCCGGAGAGTTTCCCCGTCCGGGTCATAGGCGCAGATTTGGCACTGGGGATGAGCTCTGCGCAGAGATTTGGCCAGGGAACCGCCGATGAGCCCCAGGCCGAAAAAGCCAATTTGTAAATCCTGTATCATGCCATTTTCCTTTCCGCCAGAGCCGCGTATTTGCCCAGATCCTGCATAAGCTCGTCAAAGATCCGGAAGGTCAGGGACTGGGGGCCGTCGGAGAGGGCGTGCTCCGGGTCATTGTGCACCTCGATCATCAGCCCGTCAGCGCCGCAGGCCACAGCCGCCTTGGCCAGGGGACTCACGTAAGCCTGAACCCCCGAGGCGTGGCTGGGATCCACAAAAATAGGCAGGTGGGACTTGGATTTGATGACGGGAACCGCGCTGATATCCAGGGTGTTTCTGGTGGCGGTCTCGTAGGTGCGTATTCCCCGCTCGCAAAGGATCACGTTGGGATTTCCCTCGGAGATAATATACTCTGCGGCATTGAGCCACTCATCGATGGTGGCGGAGAGGCCTCTTTTGAGCATGACCGGAAGTCCCGCCCGGCCTGCCTCACGCAGCAGCTGGAAGTTCTGCATATTTCGCGCGCCGATCTGAATCATATCCACGTATTTTACGGCTGCCTCCATGGACTGGGCACTGATCACCTCGCAGATGGTGGCGAGGCCTGTCTCTTCTCCGGCCTGAGCCATATATTTGAGCCCTTCCTCCTCCAGACCCTGGAAGGAGTAGGGAGAGGTCCTGGGCTTGTAGGCGCCGCCCCGGAGAATCTGGGCTCCCGCCTTTTTCACTGCCCGGGCCACAGTCATCAGCTGTTCCTCGCTCTCCACCGCGCAGGGGCCGGCCATGACGGTCAGGGTATCGGGGCCGATTTCCAGATCTTTCACCCGGATTCTGGTGGGCTCGGGGTGAAATTTTTTGTTGGAAAGCTTATAGCTCTCTGTGACGGGAATCAGCTTGTCCACATAGGGCAGCAGCTGGATATTGTCGCAGCAGAGCTTATTTTTATCTCCTACTACGCCGATGATGGTCACCTGATGTCCCTGGGAGAGGTGGGTCTCCAGCCCGTGGCTCTTAATAAGGGAAGTTACCTGGTTTACCGCCTCCTGGGGCGCGTGGGGTTTCATTACAATAATCATAGTTTTTGTCCTTTCTGAAATGCCTGAAATACACTTGTTTATTGTAATTCAGATGAGGGTAAAAGTCAATAATTTGTAACTTTAAAGCGTTAAAGAATAGGAAGAAATTTGTTGTTGAAATTGGACAAATAACTTGAAATTATCAAAAAAATTTAGTATTATATAACCATACTAAATGTTTGGAGGTAGTTACTTATGGATGTGTACAGAACTGAACGAATTCGCAACGTAGCAATCCTGGGTCATGGCGGGGCAGGCAAGACCAGCCTGGTGGAGGCGATGGCATATTTGTCCGGCATCACCAGCCGCCTTGGCAAAGTAGCGGACGGCAACACAATCAGTGATTTTGATAAAGAAGAGGTTAAGAGAAAATTTTCCATCAGCACAACGCTGGTTCCCGTTCAGTGGGATAAAATGAAGATCAACGTGCTGGACACTCCGGGCTTTTTTGACTTTGTGGGGGAAGTAGAGGAGGCTGTGGCGGCTGCGGACGCGGCTGTAATTGTGGTATCCGGCAAGGACGGCGTTCAGGTGGGAACCCAGAAAGCCTGGGATCTCTGTGAGAAGTATAATCTGCCCAGAATGATTTTCGTCACGGATATGGATATCGACGACGTCAGCTACCGGGAAATCGTGGAAGATCTGACGGAGAAGTATGGCAAGCAGATCGCGCCCCTACATATGCCCATCCGTGAGAACGGAAAATTTGTGGGCTATATTAATATTGTGAAAAATAAGGGCCGCCGCTATGTGGAAAAGGGCAAGAAGGTAGAATGTGAGATCCCTGAGTACTCTGTGGAATACCTGGAGAAATATCGGGAGATTCTTATGGAGGCAGTGGCGGAGACCAGCGAAGAATTTATGGACCGCTACTTTGCGGGAGAGGAGTTCTCCGTGGCAGAGATCGGAGCCGCTCTGGCCATGTGCGTTCGGGAGGGCAGCCTGGTGCCTGTCTGCATGGGGTCACCCATCCAGCTGCAGGGCGTGGCCAATCTGCTGGATGACATCTGCGGCTATTTCCCCAGCCCCAACTTGAGAGAGCGGGCGGGCATCATCAGCAATACCAGCGAGCTTTTCGTGGCGGATTATGATTTCACCGCCTCCAAGTCCGCCACGGTATTTAAGACCATTGCAGATCCCTTCCTGGGCAAATATTCCATGATCAAGGTTTGCTCCGGCGTAATTAAATCCAACGATGTGCTCTATAATGTGTCCCAGGACGCAGAGGAGAAGGTGGGCAAATTGTATGTGCTGGAGGGAGCTAAGCCTGTGGAGGTATCAGAGCTTCACGCGGGCGATATCGGCGCCATCGGCAAGCTGAGCGTTACGAAGACCGGCGACTCCCTGGCGACCAAGGCAGTTCCCGTGCTCTACGGCAAGCCGGAGATTTCCGTTCCCTACACCTGCAAACGCTACAGAGTTCCCAACAAGGCTGACGTGGATAAGGCAGCCCAGGCTCTCTCCAAGCTGATGCAGGAGGATCAGACCTTGAAGGCGGTCAACGATTCCGCTAACCGTCAGACGCTGCTCTACGGAATCGGCGATCAGCAGCTGGATATTGTGGTCAGCAAGCTGAAAGAGAAATATAAAGTAGACATCGAGCTTTCCAAGCCGAAGGTAGCTTTCCGGGAGACCATCCGCAAGACTGCCGACGTGGAAGCAAAATATAAAAAACAATCTGGTGGACACGGACAGTATGGTCATGTTAAAATGAAGTTTGAACCGTCCGGTGATCTGGAGACCCCCTACGTATTTGAGCAGATCGTTGTGGGCGGTGCCGTACCGAAGAACTACTTCCCGGCAGTAGAAAAGGGACTGCAGGAAGCCGTTCAGAAGGGCCCCCTGGCTGCTTACCCGGTAGTGGGTGTCAAGGGAATTCTGTACGATGGTTCCTACCATCCGGTGGATTCCTCTGAGATGGCCTTTAAGACTGCGTCCATGATGGCTTTCAAGAAAGGATTTATGGAGGCCTCTCCGGTGCTTCTGGAGCCCATCGTTACCATGAAGGTTACGGTGGCAGATAAGTACACCGGCGACGTGATGGGCGATCTGAATAAGCGCCGGGGCCGTGTGCTGGGTATGAATCCTGCAGGAAAGGGAATAACTGTTATTGAGGCAGATGTTCCCCAGCTGGAAATCTACGGATATTCCACAGTTCTGCGCTCCATGACCGGCGGAAGCGGAGATTTCTCCTATGCCTTTGCCCGCTATGAGCAGGCGCCTGCGGAGGTGCAGGCCAAGGAGATCGAGGCCAGAGCCAAGGCCGTATCGGATGCGGAAGAGATGTAAATGAGGGCTGCGGCCCTGGGGATGGATTTTAGCGTCCGCAGGGCCGGCCTGTAAGAGAGAGGGGGAGACCCCTCTCCTTTTTGTGTTAAAAGAGGAGATTATCATGAAAAAATGGAAAGTGCTCAGTGTACTGATTGTTTTGCTGATCGCGGCGGTCTATTATTATGTGGAGCTGCCCGCCATCAACATTCATTCAACCGGTTTCTGGTTCTTCATTATCGGGATTTTTGTGCTGCTTTTGGCGGCCTACGCCCTCAGAAAGAGAATCCGCAGCCGGCAGGATATCGGTTACCGGGAGAAGCGGGTATTTCTCATTGGCGGAGGAATCATCGGAGCTCTGGTGCTGATTTTTGTGGTGGGAGGCGTCTTATCCTCTCCCATTGTAAATGCCAAGAAGTACCGCAATCTGATCACCCCGGAGGATCGGGATTTCTCGGAGGATATTCAGCAGATTAATTTCAACCAGATTCCTCTGTTGGACAAGGATTCCGCAGAGCTTTTGGGCAACCGGAAGCTGGGAAGCATGGTGGATATGGTGTCCCAGTTTGAGGTCAGCGGCCTGTATTCCCAGATTAATTACCAGAATAAGCCCATGCGGGTGACTCCCCTGGTGTACGCCAGCCCCATCAAATGGCTCACCAACCAGAGCGAGGGAATTCCCGCCTACATCCAGATTGACATGACCAACCAGGAGACGGAGCTGGTGAAGCTGGATAAGCCCATCCGCTATTCTGAGGCGGAGTATTTCAACCGGAATATTTACCGCCACCTGCGGTTTAAGTACCCCACCTATATTTTTGATCAGCTTAGCTTTGAGATCGGCGACGACGGGGTGCCTTACTGGATTTGCCCGGTGAAAAAGTTTAACATCGGCCTCTTCGGCGGCCAGACCATTGGCCGGGTGGTGATCTGCAATGCCCAGACGGGAGAATGCGTGGACTATGCCATCGAGGATTGCCCCCAGTGGGTGGATCGGGCTTACCCGGCGGATCTGCTGGTGGAGCTCTACGACTACCACGGTTCCCTGATCAACGGATTTATCAACAGTGTCTTCGGCCAGAAGGGCTGCCTGAAGACTACCGGCGGCTACAATTACCTGGCCCTGGAGGATGATGTCTGGGTATATACCGGCGTCACCTCAGTTACCAGCGACCAGTCTATCGTGGGCTTTGTGCTGATGAATCAGCGAACCGCGGAGACCCGCTATTATGCCGTGTCCGGCGCCCAGGAAGAGTCGGCCATGTCCTCCGCAGAGGGCCAGGTGCAGAACCTGAAGTATCATGCGGCATTTCCTCTGCTTTTAAATATCTCCAACCAGCCCACCTATTTTATGGCCCTGAAGGACGACGCGGGTCTGGTGAAAAAGTATGCCATGGTCAATGTGCAGAAGTACCAGGACGTGGCCATCGGGGATACGGTGGCGGAGTGCGAGGAGAATTACGTGGAGCTCTTAGGCCAGGAAGGGATTGCCCCGGGAAATACGGAGGACGCCCAGGAGATCACCGGCACCATCTCCAGAATTGCCCAGAGTGTCATTGACGGAAACTCCCATTTTTATCTGGTGCTGGAGGGCCGGGAGGAAATTTTCGACGTGCCTGTCACGGATTTCCTGCAGGTGGTTGCCATGGAAGTGGGCGACGCGGTGAAGATTGAATACGCGCCGGGGGAGACCGTGTGCACGGTGTTGCAATTAGAGAAAAAATGAGGTAATATATAAAGGTTGAAGAAAGCAGAGAAATGTCGTATTTGTTTTGTGAGAATATAACAAGGTGATAATAAAATGGAATCAAGCGGTAATAACCAATGGAAAAAAGATTATTTCTGGAATACTATGGGAAGCGGAATGAGTGCGGCTTTCTCTGTTTTTATTTTGTTGATTGTAACAAGGTTAATGGGGGAATATATAGGAGGGATATTTGCGTTTTCGTACGCAGTTGCCCAGCAGCTGCAAACAGTGGGCCAGTATGAAATTAGAGGATATCAGTCTACAGATATTCGAGAGTTTTTTAAATTTGGTACATATCTAGCGACAAGAATATTAACCTGTCTCTTGATGTTTATTTGTGCGGTTGTTTATGGTCTGTGGCATGAAGCGACTTTGGAGGAAGCGGCTATCTTAATATTGGTTTGTACCATTAAGATTTTTGATGCCTTTGAAGATGTTTTTCATGGAATGCTGCAGCAGCACAATCAGTTATATATAGCTGGCCGAGCCTTGTTTTTTCGATTGATGACTACTTTGCTCAGTTTTGTTATAAGCCTATATATTACAAGAAATCTTATTCTGACGTGCTGCATAACTATAGTATGCTCCACAGTTGCATTGATACTTCTTAATATTCCACAGAGCAGACGATTGGTGAGCCTGCGGCCTGCATTCCAGTGGAATAAGATCCGAGGATTGCTTGCGACGTGTTTTCCCTTGTTCTTAGGCTCATTTATTTTACTCTATCTCTACAATATTCCTAAATATCGGATGGAGGATTATTTAAGTAAAGAGTTTCAGACATATTATGCAATTTTGTTTATGCCTGCATCTGTGGTAAATTTGTTCAGTGGTTTTGCCTTTAAACCATTATTAACTACATTAGCGGTTAATTGGACGGAAAAGCGTATAAAACAATTTGTAGAAATTTTGCTTAAAGGCCTGGGAATTGTAGTCTTATTAACAGCAGTAATATCCGTTGGGG